>JAWOHL010000103.1:0-4725 GCA_046485185.1 Candidatus Fermentibacteraceae bacterium | reverse complement strand
TTAAATCGATCAGGAGACGGATTCGGGTAAATTAAAAGGGGAAAAAATGAGATACGCAGAGACAGGGTATAATTTAGAAATTGATTTGTCCCGGTGCTTCCGATGGCGTCGTCGAAGATCGCCATGGGTGAGGTGGCCTGGGAATCCGCCGGCCATGGTTTCACCGGCATGCTGCCCGATGGAATGGCTTGAAGCGCCTCCTCGATACCCACCGACCTGTACATCTCGGGCAGCCATTGGTTCTGAACCCCGTTGATGAACAACACCACTGGTTCAATGACGTTCGTCACAAGGTCAGCCCTTCGGTCAAGCAGCATGTTGCCCGCAGCATAGAGTATCAGGATCGCGAATGCCACGAGGGCAAGGGAGAGCAGTATAACGATGACGGAGCCCATAACCTCTGCAAGACGGCTTTTCTTGATGTCCGCTGCCGATCTGCCCCTTCGGACCACCGAAATCTTCCTGAGGATACGGTCGATGACTGAAGTGGCCCTGGCGACCGAGGGTTCCACCAGAAACATGGCGAAGAGAGCGATCGTAATCTGAGTAAAAACTCCGGCCATGAGCTTCAGAACCACGCCCAAAGCCAGCAGGGCCATTATGGAGAGGGAGACGGCAATGGTTTTGCCCAGCCCCTGCCTCATTTTTTCACCTCCGCAGCTGTACCGTAGGTTTCGGGCCTTCTGTCTGCAAGGCAGTTGATCCTTTTCCTTTCGAGGTCGACAAGGGTCATGTCGAGTTCGTAGTCAGTTACGCCGGCAGCCACCTTTCTGCCCTTCAAAAAGTCTCCCGAGGGTGCGCATACCCCTCCCCCGCCCCCGAACCTCGAACCCAGGTGGTCACCGCCGAGGTTGCAGCCCACAGTGAACACCTGAGCCTCGGAGGACCTGGCCTGAAGAAGGCACCGGAACACTTTCCGGCGCTGGACGGGCCACTGCGCGGCCACGAAGAGGATCAGGGCGCCTCCGAGGGTCAGATCCCTGAAAACCTCGGGGAACCTGAGATCGTAGCATACCGCAGCCCCGGCGGTTATGCCGTGAATGCCGAATACACCTGTGGGAAGCCCCCCGGTGAAGGCGGTATCCTCCCGCATGTTCTTGAACAGGTGTATCTTCTCGACGGTGTGAACCAGTACGCCTGAAGGCGAGTACACAGGCATTGTGTTTACGATGCCCCCGGGGGTTCGCACCGGGAACGACCCGCCGATAACCCATGTTCCGCATTCCCGGGCAACCCGGGCGAGGGGAAGGTCGGCAAGTTCCGGAAGATCGATCGCAGCCCCTTCGATCCTGTCCATCACAAAACCTATGGTGAAAAGCTCGGGAAGCACCGAGACATCAGGGAACGGAGTTCTGGAGCACGCTTCGATGGCTCTTTCCATGCAGTTATCCCAGCTCCCCCTGATGGGGAGTTCGCAGGTTCTGACAACGAGGTTTCGGCCACCGGCACTCATGGCCGGAATATAAGTTGTATAATTCCCGAACACTCACAGGCAATTCCACAGGAGGCTCACATGGCTCAGCTCAGCGGCAGGGTTGCCTCGATGCAGGCATCCCCTATTCGCAAACTGACCCCTCTCTCCGATGCGGCGGAAAAAAGGGGCACAAAGGTATATCATCTGAATATCGGCCAGCCCGACATCCCGACACCGCAGAACTACTGGCAGGCCATAAGGGAAAGCGAGCCCAGGGTTCTGGCGTACGGACCGAGCCAGGGCCTCGCGGTACTCAGAAAAGCAATTTCCGGTTACTACGAGAGGGCCGGCATCATAGTCCCCGAAGACCGCGTGATGATCACCACCGGCGGCAGCGAGGCGGTTTACTTCGCCTTCATGGCCGCGTGCAGCCACGGTGATGAAGTCATCTGCTTCGAGCCTTTCTACACCAACTACAACGGCTTTGCTTCCATGGCGGGGATCACCCTGGTTCCGGTGACCAGCTCCGTTGAGAACGGTTTTCATCTTCCCTCGCGGGAAGCCGTCGAGGCCGTGATCACGCCGCGGACCAAGGCCATTCTCATCTGCAGCCCCAACAACCCGACCGGCACCGTGCTGAGCAGGGAGGAAATGGGCATTCTCTCCGACATCGTCAGAAAGCACGACCTGTTCCTGCTTTCCGACGAGGTCTACCGTGACTTCGTATTCGACGGCGGCAAACATGTTTCCGTCCTTGAGTTTCCCGAAATTGCCGACAGGGTGATGGTCATGGACTCCATCAGCAAGAGGTTCAGCAGTTGCGGCGCCAGGCTCGGAAACCTCATCTGCCTTAACAACGATCTAATGGGCGGCATTCTCAAGCTCGGACAGGCAAGGCTCTGCCCCCCCACAATGGCGCAGTATGGGGCCGCCTGGATCTACGAACACCTCGAAGACTCCTACTACCATGATGTGGCTCTGACCTACCAGCGTCGTCGCGACGTGCTCATGCAGGAACTCGAGGGAGTGCCAGGAGTTTTCTTCCTCAGACCGGAAGGAGCCTTTTACGCAACGATCAGGGTTCCGGTGGACAATGCGGACAGCTTCGCAGCATGGCTTCTTTCCGATTTCTGCGTCGACGGAGCAACTGTAATGGTCTCTCCCGCGGCGGGGTTCTACGCAACACCCGGCATGGGCGAAAACGAGATACGGCTTGCTTACGTGATAAACGACGATGACATGCGGAAGGCGCTGGGAATCCTCAAACAGGCGCTTCGGGAATACCCCGGGGCGGTGGCGGGACATTGACGGAATCAACTTCCGATAGTAAAGTATATGCGTAGTTACTTACGTTCTTTACTCGAGAGGAGTATTCCATGTGTGATCGCGATCAGTGCTGCTGCCAGAACCCCGACAAGCTCATGGGAAAACCCGGCGAATGTTCCGATGTGAAGATCAAGGAATGCCACGGCTCGGAGACCGATGAACACCCCTGCTGCTGACTGTCGATCAGTCAGCCATTGGAGATGATATGAAGACCAGAGCCCTGAAAGTTACGCTGCTCGTGCTCGCCCTGCTTGCCGGGGCTGCTTTCGCCGTTGGTCACGATGACCACCCGTGCACCGGTGACGGTCATGATGGCACGGAGTGCACCTGTGAATCCGAGTGCGAAGACTGCACGTGCGATTCCCTCTCAAGGGCCGAAGAGACATCGGCTCCCATCGATGACATTGAGGAAGCGGGTTGCCGGGGC
This sequence comes from Candidatus Fermentibacteraceae bacterium, assembly GCA_046485185.1. Taxonomy (GTDB): domain Bacteria; phylum Fermentibacterota; class Fermentibacteria; order Fermentibacterales; family JCC-6; genus UBA6080. The sequence goes on along the minus strand of JAWOHL010000103.1, from coordinate 1,558 downwards.
TGCCCCGGGCACGGCTGCCGTTAGTATCCTTAGGGCCGGACTGCTTCAGTAACTGACGGCGTCCGGCTCGACCCCATCCCCCCTTACCTCAATGTAAACACCTTCCGGCATGCACACCGCAGCCTGCCCCCGGCGTGATATCCATCCTGTACTTACGCATGTTTCAGTGGGACAGGGTGATGACCTTATCCTGGCCCTCCCGTCCCCGACTTCCACCACCGTTATCCCGTCTCTCACGGGTATCTCTATAAGCGTATCGGCGTTCATGGGAATGATCACCGATTGTTGCGGAGTGACCAGACGCACATGGGTCCGATCAACTTCCCCCCTCCCTCCGCCCGTCAGCAGTGCGGCACCCAGGGCAAGTGCAAGCGGCAGGATGTCTCCGGGGCGCAGGAGTTTCATTTCACACATTCCCCGGGAAAACGTTCTTCAAATGCGTGCTGAAGATCCCGGCGGCGCGGAACACGCACTCGACAGAAGTTGCCGGACGGGTCTGCCGGTACCTGGGGAAATACCGTGATACATGAACCGGGGTTTTCTCACCGCAGTTTTCGGCCAGCCACCTGGCCGCGCGATCCCAGTCTGCCTCTGAATCATTCTCTCCGGGGATGACAAGGTAAGTCACTTCCAGGTGGACGCCCGACCCGGCGATGGTTCTGAGTGTTTCCTGTACGGGCTGCAGGTTACCGTTGCAGTTACGGCGGTAAAAATCGTCGCTCCATGCCTTCAGGTCGACGTTCCATGCGTCGGTTACGGAAATGAGCCTCTTCAGGGGTTCGGGGTTCACGAAACCGTTGCTCACCATCACGACAATTCCCCCGAGGGCCCTGACCAGCGGAGCAGTGTCCATCACGTACTCGTACCAGACCACGGGTTCGGTGTATGTGAAGGCGATGCCGTCGCTGCATTTCACGGCGAGCCCGGCAAGCTCTTCCGGAGCGCGGTAGACGGTGGGTGGCGCCCCCTGCGAGCTCTGCCAGTTCTGGCAGTGGCTGCACGAAAGGTTGCATCCCGGCGGGCCTGTGGAAAGAAGCCGCGATCCGGGCCTGAACATGGCCAGGGGTTTCTTCTCGATGGGATCGACGGCCATGCCTATGCACATGCCGTAACCTGAAAGGGCCGGACCCCTGACCCGGCAGAGTCCGGAAGGGTTCGAAGCGCTCCAGAGACACCTGTGTGGACAGATCAGGCATCGAAGGCCCGCATCTTCCTTCAGCGTGAATTCGGGAGAACGCCCGTGCTCCAGGGTGACACCTCCCCGTTTTCGTCCTCAGTGAGAAGCATTATGCCGATAACACCGCGCATGTCAAAGCCCTGGACGGCTTCCCGCCCCCCCACAGCGGCGGCGGTGGCGTACGCATCGGCCCTGCCGCAGGTTTCGGCGAACACGGTGGCGGACTGGGTTCCCGTTCCGGAGTAGCCCGTGAACGGGTCGATCAGATGGCTGTACCTGACGCCCTCGTGCACGAGGAAACACTCGTAGTCACCGCTTGTCGCCAGCGCCCCCGACCGCATTTCAAAGACCGCATGGTAACCGCTGTTCCGCGGGTGGCGT
>JAWOHL010000049.1:0-15916 GCA_046485185.1 Candidatus Fermentibacteraceae bacterium | reverse complement strand
GGGCCCGTCGTGCGGAAGACGATCAGTTCCCCCCGCAGGGCGGCTTCGGTTGCCGCCACTTCCGAAAGGCTGTCAACAAGTGAACTGAACGGTTCGGTCGCCCTCACGCGGTCGAAGTCGGTGTCGCCGAGAATGAAGGGCATGTTCCTGAAACCGGCGTTCCATGCCCGTCTGAGGTATAAAGTGGCAAGGTCCGCCCGCCCGAGGAGCCCGAAACAGCATGAGAGGTTGTAAATGTAGGTGCCGTCCCAGGGCTGGGCCCTGAGGCCTTCGAGGTAGAATTCGGCGGCGCCTTCGTAATCCGACACCCGGTAACAGGAATCCCCCTGGGCGAAAGCCTCGTGAAAGAAGGCGGCTTCGTCGATGAACGCTCCCGCTCCGGGGTCGTAGATCCCACCGGAAACCAGGCCAAAAAAAAGAAGAACGCTCATCGTCATCATCATCCTCCATCCCCTGCCATCCTGTCAGGTATTGATGCCCCTCCTGTAAAGCCCTGTGGTCTTCCACCTGCGGTGCGCCCACCAGTAATGGTCGGGATTCTCCCGCACCGCGTCTTCCAGGACCTTCGTGTACCTCATTGTGATGTCCTTTTCGGCCTCGTCACGCGGAAGGTCGGTCCGGGGGTGAAGCACCGTCCTTAGCACGAATCTCTGATGGGGACCCCGGACCCTCACCATGAAACTGCATGCGATGGGGATGCCCAGTTTGACGCTGAATGCAGCGGCGCCCCGGGGCGTCGAGGCCGGATAGCCGAAGAAGGGGACCACGATGCCGTTCTTCCCGGCGTCCTGGTCGCTGAGCCAGCTTGCCGCGCCACCGTTTTTGGCGATGCCGATGATTCCCCTCATGGCCGCGTCGCGCGTGAGAAGCACGTTTCCGTGCGAACCCCTGAGCCTGTTGATATGGCCGTCGACAAGTTCGTTCCTCTGTTCACCCACCAGGAAGGCGGTACCCGGTTTCAGAAAGCCGGTCATGATGCCGCCGTACTCCCAGTTGCCGAAGTGAAAGCTTATGGCCAGAAGACCGGTCGGGGTCTCGAGAAACTCACGCAGGGCCGGGGTGGGTTCCACGGTGACGTACTTCTCGGCGTAAGCGCGCCCCATGCCGGGCTGTCTTGCGAACTCGACCATGAACCTTCCGGCGTTCCGGTAGGAATCCCGTCCGATACGGTCGACCTCACGCGGGGGCAGATCGGGGAACGCCTGGCGGATGTTCACCCGGCAGACATCCCTGCGGACACCGAAGATGCTCCAGCAGACACGCCCCAGCAGCGAACCAGCTGCGAGGGCTGCGCCGAGGGGGGCAGCGTTCACCACCGCGGACACGCATCTGATGGCGGCGTACTGCGCGCGATAACTGAAACTCATCCCCGGGCCGCTCATCGCTTCGTTTTCCTCAAGAAGAATGACTTTATCTCCACTGCATTCTCGGGGCACAGCTCGTGGCAGCACAGGCACATGATGCACCTGCCCCTTTTCATCACCGCTCTATTGTTCTTGATCACGATGGCGTCGACCGGGCAGCTCCGGGCGCAGAAACCGCAACCCGTACACTTTTCGTTGGAACGGGGCGCCACCCTGAGCAGAGCCCTGACAACGGTTCCCATGAAAGGCGGAACGCTGTTCAACCAGGATTTCCCGGGAATGCGAAAGTTCTCGAACCTGTGGACGCCGTCGGTCACGATCTCTTCCGGAGCCTTTCCGAGCCCCCTTCTCCTGGCTTCGCGGGTCGTGTCCAGCTCGAGCGGCGGCAGACCCGCCATTTCGCACATTGCAGCATCCAGGCACACGCCGTCGCGGGCCAGCGCAATGACCCCGTCCGGCCTGGGAGTTCCGTCGGTGCTGGGGCCCCTGCCGTCCATGGCGATTATGGCGTCGGAGATGTGCAGGTCGAACCCCGCTATCTCGTACAGGTCAACGATGTTGACGGCCAGATCGCACGGACGGGGCGACATGGTGTGAAGCATGGCCTTTCCAAGGCCCGGAACGATACCGAAGCTGTTCTTCACGGCGTTGGTTATCCGGCAGTAGGAGTGGGTCTTGAACTTGCACAGGTTGATCCTGACGTCGAAACCCTCGATCACCGGAACGGCGATGTTGTAAGACCTGCCCCTCACTTCCACCCTTCTCGAGCCCGAGCTTTCGAAGTTCACAAGGCCTATGCCGGTCTCCCGGGACATCTCAAGGAAGCCGCAGTTCTTCCAGTACCTCTCCACACCCTTGACCGCGCCGCCCGGGCTGTCGCCCACGAATACGTCACAACCCCTGGCTTTCAACAGGAGCCCCACCGCCGCCGCAACCTCGGGATGGGTCGTTATTCCCCTCTCCGGGCTTTTCGCGGAAAGCATGTTGACCTTGAGAAGAACCCTGGCGCCGGAAACCGCCCGGCCGGGCCATCCGCCTGTGCGGTCGACCATCTCACTTATGGCTTCCATGATGACTTCGCGGTTGTAGCCACGGAAGCCGCTTCTCACCACAACGTCGGGGTACATGGCCTCAGCGGGCACAGACACGGTTCTTGCCGGCTCTCTTGGCGCTGTACATGCGCTGGTCCGCCATCTCGAACAGTTCGTCCCGCTCCCTGCTGTCGACCGGGAAACTCGCCACGCCCAGGCTCACGCTGACACAGCCTCCCGGCTGCGTTTCCGCATGGGGAATGTCGGAGTTTGATTCGAGCACCCTTTGCCTGATCCGTTCGGCCACCTCCTCGGCGACCCTGATATCGGTCAGGGGAAGAATGCATACGAACTCCTCGCCACCGTAGCGGACGGGGATGTCCACTTCCCGAAGGGCGTTCCTGACGGCAACGGTGAGCCTCTTTAAAAGCAGGTTTCCCATGGGATGGCCGAATGTGTCGTTGTAAACCTTGAAATCGTCGATGTCCAGAACGATCAGGGAGAAGGGGTATCCGTACCGGCTTGCCCTGTCGAACTCCTCAGCGTACTTCTCCTCGAAGTATCTGAGGTTGTGCAGGCCGGTGAGCCTGTCCCGGCGTGCCATGTCGAAAAGCTCGTCCTGCATCAGGGCGCCTTCGACCGCTCCGGCGGCCTGCTCGGCGATCTTCTGTATCCTTCTCACGTCATCGGATTCGTAACGGTAGGCGACCGGGCTCTGAAGGTCTATGACGCCCACGATCCTTCCCTGGCTGACCATGGGAACGACAAGCTCGCTTGAGGTGCCCTCCTGATTCGCAACGTAGTCGATGGTCTGGCCGGTGTCTCGAATGTTCACGGGTCTTGCGGAGTACACTGCCCTCAGCACGGCTCCCCTGCCGCCGGGTGCCATCTTGAGAACCTGACCCACGGGTGACCACTCTTCCCTGTAGCCCCTCTCCGCCTTGACTACCATTACCTCCGGAACGGCCCCCTCGTCCAGGCTGCCCGCGAGAAGGATGGACAGGCACTCTCTGGGGTAGAGCCTCTGAAGGGTTTTCAACAGGGTGGAGCAGACCGAATCGATGTCGGACACGGCCTGAAGCTCCCTGGAGATACCCGAGATTGTCTCGAGTTCCTGGGTTCTGTCCTGAAGCTCGAGACCGAGCTGATACTCACGGGTCATGTCGCTGAAGATGATCTTTACGTTCTCCACGCTGCGCCCGCTGGCACCGCCGGGCAGGTACCTGACCTCAAGGACCCTTTCGTTGGCGTTGTCGGCAATGACCCCCGAGGCGTTTTCGAAGTTTCCGGCAAATGCCGATGCCGCAAGGTCGTCCTGGTCGACACCCCTGAGTATCACGGTTGATTTGAAGCTTGCGCCCACGAGCTGATGGGGTTCGTGCCCCAGAAGGGTGCCGGTGTTTCCCCTGGCCTCGGTTATCAGCCCCCGGGAATCAACACAGACCACTGCGCTTTCCAGGGCGTCCAGCAGTATGGCCGACTCGTCGAGGCACCTCACGACCTTCTCCTGGGCCATCATGCCAAGCAGGTTTCCTGCGGCCATGTCGGCCAGTATCCTGACCCCCTCCGCGGCCCACGGCGTGAATGGCCTTCCCGTCGCCCCCCTGTCGGTCCTGATCAGCCCGAGGACTTCGCCTCCCGCAACTATGGGAGTGTCAAGGTAGTCAAAGGTTCCGGACCACTCGATTATGCCGGGGGGAGCGTCGAGAGAGGAGGAACACACCTGCCGGCGTTCCTTCACGGCGACTGCCGCGGGTGAATCGGGCTGACGAAGTTCAATGGGCTTCCGGGAGATCCCGGTACCCATGGCGACATGAACTTCGAAGCGAGCTCCTTCGGGCTGCCTGCTGCCACCCCAGACCCTTTCAAATCCCAGCCCCACCAGAACCGCCACGGCGATCCTCCTGAAAAGCTCCTGAACCGTTACCGAGGTTCTCAACCCTTCAGCGAGCCCCGCAACTGTTTCGAGCCGCTCAAGCTGTTCCAGCAGGGATTCGGACAGGGAATGCATTATCTGCTCGCTGTCGGGGTGGGTGGCTGAGCCGATCGCAGGGTTTCCGGCCATCAGAGCTGATATTTTCCTTGCAAGACCTGCCGCCGGGTGTGAATAGGGCAGGACTGCGTCAGCGCCCGCCAGCTCGGCCCTGAACCTGAGGTTCCGGTTGCCGTCGGGAATGTATATCACCACAGGTGTTCCCACAGTACCCGGATGTGATTTCAGGAATCGGCACAGGCGGATTCCGTCCAGAAAGGGCAGAAGCGCCGAAGCCACAACGACACCGGGTCTGCTTTCACACGCGAGACCGGCGGCCTTCATGCCGTTGTCGGCTGTCAATACCGTGAGACCCTCCTTGCGGAGGGCCTCCACGGTGGTTTCCCTAAGCGCGGAACCGCCCATGGCCAGAAGCACTTCAGGCCTGTTCAGGGCGTTTCCCTCCTATCCGTTGGCCTCGATCACCGCCTGGGCCGCGGCCAGTCTTGCCACCGGAACCCGGTACGGGGAGCAGGACACATAGTTCAACCCGACCCTGTGGAAGAACCTTATCGACGCAGAATCACCGCCGTGCTCTCCGCAGACACCGAGTTTCAAGCCGGGCTTGACCTTACGGCCGCCCTGGACGGCAATGGCCACAAGGGCTCCTATCCCGTCCTCGTCGATGGACTGGAAGGGGTCCTTCTCGTAAATTCCCATGCGAACATAATCCCCGAGGAACTTGCCCGCATCGTCACGGCTGAAACCACAGCCCATCTGGGTCAGGTCGTTGGTGCCGAAACTGAAGAAATCAGCCGTTCCGGCTATCTCGCCCGCTGTCACGCATGCCCTTGGAACCTCGATCATGGTGCCGATCTGATAAGCGATGTAGTCAGCCGGTTTCGAATTTTCCGACAGCACTGCGTCGATGGTTTCCTGCGTCAGGCGCCTCATGAGACGCAACTCCTCTACGTGACCCACGAGGGGGATCATTATCTCGGGGAGAACCGTGATGCCCGATTCGGTGACCTTTATGGCGGCCTCCATTATGGCCCTGACCTGCATCCTTGTGACCTCGGGGTAAGTAAGCCCCAGCCTGCATCCACGGTGGCCCATCATTGGGTTGAACTCGTGAAGGCTCTTCACCGTTTCCGTTATGCGTTCAAGGGGAACCCCCATCTCCCGGGCCATCTCTTCCTGACCCTGGGGATCGTGGGGGAGGAACTCATGCAGCGGCGGATCGAGGAGCCTGACATTGCAGGGGCGTCCGTTCAGGGCGGTGAAGATACCCTCGAAATCCTGTTTCTGAAGGGGATGCAACTCGTTCAGGGCCTGAAGGTACGTTCTTTCCGGTGCTTCGAGTTGTCTCTGGTACTCTTCAACGTCGCCCGTGCCGGCCTGGATCCTCTCCCTGAGGCGCTTCACCCTGTCCGCTACGAGAATGAGTTTTCTGAAACTCCTGATGCGGTCGCCCTCGAAGAACATGTGCTCGGTGCGGCAGAGGCCCACGCCTTCGGCTCCGAACAGGACCGCCATCTCCGTGTCTTTCGGGGTGTCGGCGTTGGTTCTCACTTTCAGGGTCCTGAACTCGTCGGCCCAGCCCACGAGCCGGCTGTACTTCTCGAAGAGCTGCGAGCCCGACTCGGGCATCTCACCCCTGAGGACCTGAACGATCTCGGATGGTTTCACCGCCACGGCCCCGGCGAACACCTCGCCCGTGAAGCCGTCGATGGCTATCATGTCGCCCTCGGTGAAAACCAGTTCGCCCAGCGTCATTCGTTTGGCGGCGCTGTCGATCACGAGTTCTCCCGCGCCCGCCACGCACGGGGCGCCCATGCCCCTGGCCACCACTGCCGCATGACTGGTCATCCCTCCCCGGGCTGTCAGGATTCCGCGGGCTGCCGCCATACCCCCGATGTCCTCGGGGCTTGTTTCCTGGCGGCAGAGGATCACGGCCTCGCCCCTCTCCGACCACTCCTCGGCGTCGTGGGCGGTGAACACCATCCTGCCGCAGGCGCCGCCCGGTGATGCGTTAAGCCCCTTTGTGAGAAACCTTGCCTCCCTTTTGCTCGCCTGGTCAAGAACCGGAGCGAAGAGCTGATTGAAGCTCTGGGCAGGGATGCGCATCAGGGCAGTCTTCCTGTCGATCAGGCCTTCTGCGGCCATGTCGACCGCCATGGAAAGCGCCGCGAACACCGTTCGCTTGCCACTTCGGGTCTGAAGGATGTAAAGCTCGCCGTTCTGAATAGTGAACTCTATGTCCTGCATGTCTTTGTAGTGCTGTTCCAGTTTGACGCGAATATCGAGCAACTCGCCGTAAGCCCGGGAGTTGTCACGGGAAAGGTCGCTGATGGGGCGGGGCGTCCTTATTCCGGCGACAACGTCCTCGCCCTGGGCGTTCATCAGGTATTCGCCGTAGAAAACATTCTCGCCGTTGGACGGGTCGCGTGTAAAGCACACGCCGGTCCCGCTCTCCTCGCCCATGTTGCCGAAAACCATGCTCTGCACGTTGACGGCTGTACCCCGAAGACCGCGGATCTCGTTCAGCTCACGGTATCGGACGGCCCGGGGGTTGCTCCAGCTGCTGAAAACAGCGTTGATGCTGTGGCGGAGCTGCTCCCATGGGTCGGAGGGGAAGGGTTTGCCTATTCTCTGGATGTATATGTCCTGGTAGAGCCTGACGACTTTCTTCAGGTCAGGGGTGTCGAGCTCGGTGTCGAGCCTGGTTCCCTTCTCCGCCTTGACGGACTCGAGTGCGTGCTCGAAATCGTGGTGGGGGATCCCCATGACCACATCGCCGAACATCTGCATGAACCGCCGGTAGCTGTCCCATGCAAAACGCGGGTTTCCGCTCATGCTTTCAAGTGCTCCCAGCGTGTCGCTGTTTATCCCGAGGTTGAGAACGGTGTCCATCATGCCGGGCATGGAAACCGCCGCTCCGCTCCGTACGGATAGTAGGAGAGGGTTCTGGGGGTCGCCGAAGCCTCGGCCGAGTTCCCTCTCGAGCATGACGATGTTCGCCCTGACCTGCTCGAGAAGGCCTTCGGGCCACTGGCCTTCGAGGGCGTTGAAGCGGTCGCACGCCTCGGTGGAGATGGTGAAGCCCGGCGGGACCGGAAGCCCTATGCTCGTCATCTCAGCCAGGTTGGCGCCCTTGCCTCCCAGAAGGGCTTTCATGTCCCTTCCGCCGTCGGTCTGCGTTTTTCCGAAATAGTAGACGAATTTCTCGTTCATCAGTTGCCGTATCCTCTGGGTTGATTGAAAAAATGAAAATGGTCTGAGAGGGGAAAATATAGCGGATGAAGCCTTCCGGTGCAACGACGGTTTTGTTTAAACCCCTGTACCCCTGTGCTTTCGCCAGATGTAGGCCACAAAGTCCTCGACTTCCCGGCGCTGAGGTTCGTCGAGAGGGGGAACCTGCTTCAATACCCACTCGACAGCGTCTCCGGGTTCTGAAAACGTCCCCAGCCTTCCCGAAAGCCCCGCGAGAACATCGGCTATCTCTTCCCTGCGGGTCTCGAGGCTCTGGTTTTCGCCCTCCCGGGCGGCCTCGTCGAGTGGATCTATGGGGCTATCGATGTCGACCGTGGCCGCAAGCAGACGGTAATGCTCGCCCATCTGCGTGGCTGAGACTCCGTACTCCTCGGCAAGCTGCTCCTGCGTGAAATGGGGACCGTTCCGGGTGACCGCATACTCCAGCGCGGCGGCCCATATACCAGGTTTCCTTCCCACGGGCTTTTTCAGGGCGCAGAAATGGTTCCACAGGTACGCGGCCCTGCGGGCTTTCTCCCTGCTGTATCCGTGAAGCCCCAGCATTCCGGCGGCCATGCCCGACACCGCGTTTTCGAGGGGGATGTCGTCGTGTTCTATCACCGACCTTCGAAACCTCACCCTGAGAGCTTCGATGCGCAGGAGTGTGTGCTCGATCCTCTCGTCGAACGGGGCAAGGTCGCGGGCCTGCAGAAGCAGGTGCAGGCTCTCCTCCAGGTTGCCCCTCTTGGCTTCGAGCATCGCCAGGTAGGAGAGAGTCGAGGGGATCCGGTACTTCTCCCGCCGGGCAACCGAGTTCAGGATCTTCTCCGCCTCGGTGTCGCGGTTGAGCATGAGCAGAAGGAGCCCCTTCTTTCGAAGCGCGTCGGTATCCTGCGGATAATGCTCGAGATAGCCGGTCATGGCCTCGAGGGACCTTTCGTACCAGTCAAGCCTGAGAAAAATGTCGGATGCCAGGAGCAGGGCCGCCGGCCCGGGAATGCCGTGCCACTGAAAGCCCTGAAGCCTTCTGGACACATCGGAAACCCTTCCCTCCTCCATTTCCAGCTGGGCAAGGTAGAGCTGGGCCAGGTCGTGATCGGGCGTTCCCCTGATCTCCTGGGAAGCCAGCAGCCTGCATAGACCTTCCCGCGCCCGTTCGGCGTCTTTTGCCTCACGAGCGTCCTCGACCTGCTTCCAGAGCCAGGATATCTTCCCTGAAGGTTCGATACCGGTCATTGAGCATCCCCCTGATTCACCACTGCGAAAACACCGTTGTGAACGGCCCTTCGGATGAACCCGCCACCGGCGGAAGCGTCGGCGCCCAGCTGATAGATGTAAGCTCCGTTGGCCGGAGGGTCGCCATCGTTATCGAGCCCGTCCCACATGAGCTGGTTGTACCCCACCCTGCACTGACCCGAGACCCGTGCGATCTCGCGGCCGGTCACGGTGTAGATCCCAACGCTCACCCATGCGTCGCCGGAAAGAACGAAGCTGAAGCACCTGTGGCCGGCTCCGGGGTTGGGGTAGACAGTGACCTGGCTGAACACGGTCTCGCCGGGCTGGGCCACGGTGACCGAGAGGCTGTCGCTCGACGGGTTTCCCACTCCGTCAGTGGCCTGCAGGATCAGAAGGTGCTGCCCCTGAACGAGCAGGGGAAGGTCGAAAGACACCCTTCCCCTTGTGGTGCTGCCGGTGTTGTAGCTGAAGTAGGGGCCCATGTCATTTTCGGATCCGTCGATGAATAGCCTGAGCCTGGTTCCCTCGCCTCCCAAAAAGCATATTCCGCTGGAATCCGCCAGGTCGGCCTGAAAAACCGCCGAACCTGTAACGACGGGGTTTTCCACCCCCCTGTGACCCTGGATCCACATCTCTATGTCCGGGCCCTGATCGTCCCCCGTGGGTGGTTCACCGGTCACCATGACGGCCGGGTCAACCGCGTCCGCCCTGACTGCAGCCAGGGCAAGGGCGTTCGCTTCGGCCCGGGCGGTGTTTCCGGTTCTCGCCTGCGCTGGAATGCGGCACTCCGCCGAGAAGATACCGTTGGAGAGAGTCGCCGCGCCCCTCCATGCCGTGCCTCCGTCCTGTACGTACTGGATCTCCCCGCCGCCGAGCATGTCGTAAACCCTTGGCAACCCCGATTCCTGTATCTCCAGAAGGACCAGGCCGGAAGAGAAGCCGGCGTTTCCGCTGACGGTGTTCAGCTCGCCCGTGAAAAGGGTGTCACGTTCGACCTGGATCAGGGGAAGCCCCTCGGGTCTGGGAACGGGAAGGCCGGGAATACCGAAAAGGACGTAGTACCTGTTGTTGGTGTAGTTTTGGGAATTGGCCAGCTTGGAGTACCAGACCGCCATCCCGGAAGGGGTGCCTGAGTTGTAAAGGCTGTCCAGCAGTACCCTGGTAAAGCCGTAGTTCGCCGTGGGTCCGGGAAATGTCTTCCGGGTCGCGGCCACCGTGGACAGGGCTCCCCCCCCGGCGGAGTAGACCAGGGCCTCTCCGATCGACTCCACACCGGGAGTATCGAACGCTGATAGATCGCAGCTCGCAAGGATAACCAGGGGCAGCCTTCCGTCGTTCTGAAGGGCGGGCACGTCCTGCAGGCGGAACACCTTCTCGTGGGTGATCTGGTTCGCGGAGCCGTGACCCATGAAGACAAGACAGCCCATCCCCCGGTTCCACAACTCCAGAAAGTCCTCACGGGCCTCGGGCTTCTCGGGATGAACGCCGTCCGGTGATGTGCCCGGTGGCCACGGGTAATCCACAAGGTAGAACTTCACCCTTCTGAGGCTTCGCGGAAGGGTTGTGGCCACGAGGCTCTCGAAGTCTTCGGTATGAAAGTTCTCACGGGCTGAGCTTCCGTTGCCCCACTCGTCATCGGCCAGAAGCACGCAGCGGTTCATCCAGCTTCCCGCGGTGGCCCCGGACTGAAGCGTGACCGCGTTCTCCGCCATGGTCTGGAGCCTGAGGGGCGAATCTACGGGGAGCCGCGCGACGGGTATCTCGGGAAGGACAGCGTTCTCGTGAACCATGACGAACCAGTCATCCACGCATGGCGGCTCCTGCGTGCCGTTGAGGCGGATCCAGGGAGGGATCATCACGGGCTGGCTGGTGGTGCGATTGAAAAAGTCGTAGTGGCCGTCGCCCACGAGCAGCAACTCCCGGCAGCCCTGATCCCACGAGTCCATGGCCCATCTCACGGCTGATCGGATTGCTCCCGGGTCGGTTACGCCCTGGCCGAACTCGTCGTACACTTCCCTGGTGGTCGCCACGACGGTGCGGTTCCCCAACTGTTCCTCAATGGAGGCAACTGCCCAGGCACCTTCCAGAAGGATTTCCGGAACGACTATGAGCTTGTCTCCGGAAGTCACCGTGCCCACGAGCCTGCCCGGAGAGGCAGCGACGATGGAGTCGGGTGGTGAGAAGGCGTCGGGGTTGGCTGCGCAGACCACCGTTCCCGGGGAGACATCGACTCCCACGGTGAGAAAACCGGATTCCGGTTCCACCCCGGTGAGAAACACCGGCAAATCGGGCACCGTGAGATCGAAAGCGAGAACTCCCTGTTCGACCCCGGAGAACACTACGGCAAAAGGTGTGTTTCCGCCGGAACCCTGAAAGAACACAGGATCACCGTCGGCCTGGGGGGCTCTGTCGTACCTGATGTCCAGCCCGTCGAATAACGCGGTTCCGGTCGCTACCTCGAAATCCAGCCTGACACTTCCGGACGCTGCAATGAACAGGTCGGTGAACTCCACCGTTGCAGGGCCGGCCCCGTAGACTTGTCTTGAGCCTTTCAGAACTCCGTTCACGTAAAGGTTCACTGTGCATTCGGTCGTTTCATAAAGAGCCATGCGGACCGTGAAAAGGGCTCCGTGATCCTGTGTGAGGCCGGGGAGGGAGTAGGGGATCGTCACCGACCCGCCGCCATCGAGTTCTTCCTGCACCCACCCGGTGTCGTCGCTCTGGTCAGGGTACCAGAGGACGTCCTCCTCCATGGTCAGCACGTGAGGATTCCCGTTTTCCCAGGGGGGGCCCGCGGGAGATGCTTCCCGCTCATCCATCCTGACTCCCGGAGCGCCTCCCCATGTGAGCCAGTAGACCCTGTGGGAAGCGTACCTGTGCACAAGGCGCTGGAATTCGCCGTCCTGCGTGATCCACCGGTTCAGGGAGAACGCGTAGAAAAGAACCCGGTCTTCATGATCGAAGATGCCGTTACCGTTCTTGTCGTCCACGAGAACGGCTGTTTCAGTAAGGATGTGTTCGTCGTCCGGGTTGGTGTTGAAAGCCGTTCCCGGGCCGGAGTAGAGGCCCAGACTTTCCACGGAATGACCCGAGCCGCAGCCCGCCGCTTCCAGCATCGCGCCGCTCACCGCCACGGGACCCGTTTCCTCCACCGAGATCCTGGCCCACGGCCTTCCGTGGAACGGGCTTTCCGCCCTGCCCCGGGGCAGGGGCCAGTAACGCGGGCTTTCGGGAGAAACACCTGATACGAGGCTTCCCGCAGGCACGGGACGGGCGGACGGAGCGCCGCGGGGATCATCCCAGACCAGGTCCAGTTCGACCCTTGAACAGTACCTGTCCCCCCCGGAGTAGGGAAAGACGTCCACTACCGCGAAAAAGCCCCCGGCCAGGGGGACCGTTCCCCGAAGAACGGCTGTGGGAACGGCAAGGCCAGCCGCCTCGATCAGTTCACGCTCGAGGGTTTCCACACGGGTTGCCATCGCCGAAAGCTCAGGGGAAGACCCGGGGGGAACAGGGATGAAAACGGTCCTCACCGGAAGCGATGGAACGCCGTCTTCCAGCATGTTCACGCAATCCTCGATCCGGGCCGAACCCAGGGGTCCGGGGACCGGTGTTCCGAACTCTTCGGCCCCGTGCCATGAACCGGCCACAAGAAAGATACAGAATGCTGTGAGCATCATTCCTCCAATAGACCCGGAAGAATCTCGGCGGCCCTTCCCGGAATCCAGATGACTCCGGGAGCCTTCGAAAGACTGGTTGGTTCGGGGTTCAGCTCGACAATTTCAACCCCTGACTGCAGCGCTTCCCATGGTATGCCCGCAGCGGGCCATACCAGCATGCTGGTGCCCACCACGAGAAGCAGGTCGGCCCAGTTCCCCGCAAGCTGGAAAGCGTCTCTGATGACCTTTTCGGGCAGTGATTCGCCGAAGAGGACGACATCCGGCCTCAGAACCGCGCCGCAGCCCGGGCACTTCGGGGGAAGCACTCTCAGGTGGTCATCTGTGAAATCGGCGGAAAAACCGCAGCCGTCAAGGCACGAGACGGTTCGCATTGAGCCGTGAAGCTCGTAGACCTCGGTGAGCCCGGCAGCCTGGTGCAGCCCGTCCACGTTCTGTGTGACCACGGGCAGCCTGCCCTTTCGGTTCTGCAGTTGAAGAAGGGCGCGGTATCCGGGATGGGGAACAACCCCCTTCCGGGCCACAAAGCGTTTACCGTACCACTCCCAGACCATGCCCGGGTTGGTGCGCAACCCCTCGATTGATGAGAGCTCCTGGGCAGAGAAGTCGTTCCAGAGGCCGCCAACGCCGCGAAAGGTAGACATCCCGCTTTCGCTGGACATTCCCGCCCCCGTGAACACCAGCGTCCGTTTGGAGCTGTCCAGAAGAATCTTCGCCTCTTCGTAACCGTTCATCACCGCTCCGGGGAGACAGCGAGCATACCCGTGCTCGAGGCCCGTCTGCCGTCGGTGGTCTCCAGGGTGACCCTGTAGATGTAAGCCCCTGCCGCGGGAAGGTCGCCGTCGGCGTCACGGCCGTCCCACACGAGCTGACCGGTGCCTCCGGGATGGGACACCAGACCTTCCCATACGGGTCTGCCTGCAACCGTGTATATCGTTACGCTGACCTGGCCGGGTTCAGTGGTTTCGAATATGAAAGCCCGCTCTCCCGCGCAGGGATTCGGATACACCGCCACGTCGCCAAGCAGTTGATCGCCGTCGGCGGTGATGGTTATCTCGAGTGTATCGAGCGAACCGTTCCCCATGCCGTCCCAGGCAGCAAGGATAAGTGTGTGCGCGCCCGGGGACAGGTCCGGGAGGGTGTAGGTCAGAACCCCGCGGGTATGGCTTCCCGGAAGGTACTGGAAAAACGAACTCACATCGAGACCCTGGGAGTTTATGGACAGAAGTATGGCCCGTCCCGCCGACGAGCCGAAGATGCTTATGCCGCTTTCGTCCTCAAGTTCCGCAATGAGCAGGTTCGAAAGGCCCGCTCTCGCGTGCCTCATGGAGATCTCCGGCCCTATGGAGTCGGGTGAGTAACCCCCTGAGTCCGCCACGGCGAACCACTGATCCCAGGCCACATGTTGCTGCGACCCGTTGGTTCCGGGGGCGTGGGCTCTGGCGAGCGACCCCGTGTCGGCCTGTACCGGCATGAAGAACTGAAGGCTTAGCGTGCCGTCGGGACCGGTTTCGGAAATCCCCCTGAAGGCGTTTTCCCCCATCCTTATCCACGGGATGGATATGCCCGACAGAGGGCTCACGTAGACCACGCTGTCGCCACTCTCGCTCACTGAGACCTGAAAGGTTCGCTGCGCTGGGAAACCGATCTCCACGGAATTGAGCCTGCCGCGCAGCAACCCTGACGCGGGGATTTGAAGCACCGTTCCGCCGTCGTCCCCCATGGGGGGCACCACCCCCCCGTCTCCGAGTACATTGTAGTAATGGTTCCAGTAGAAACCAGGCGCTTCGATCCTGGCTTTCCACAAAGCCTTTGAGACGCTCATGCGCTGGGGTCCGTAAACCGATTCGAGAAACACGGTGAGAAGCTGCGTATTCTGTGCAGCCGTGCTGATGTCTGATGACCCGATTGCGGCAATCGCACCACCCTGCAGGTGATTCACCAGCATCTCACTGAAGCACTCGGCGCCCAGCATGTCGAACTGCCCGGTATTGCAGCTTGCAAAGAAAGCCACCGGAAGCCTGGGATGGTTCACCAGCCCCGGGACATCGAGTGTCGAGAGCAGGTTCTCCTGTGCTATCTGATTGTATGAGCCGTGGCCGTAGAAGATCACCATGGAACTGCCCTGGTTGATGGCACTGATAAAATCCTCCCTCGCCTGGGCTTTTTCGGGGTGGACGCCGTCAGGCGAGGTTCCCTGCGGCCAGGGGTAGTCGATGAGGTACAACTTTTCAACATTCACCGAAAAGGGTATCACAGCATTGACAAAGCTCTCCGCGGCAAGGGTATGGACGCTCTCGGAGAAGATGGAACCGTTCCACTCGTCGTCAGCGGCGACTATCACACGGTTGGCCCAGGTGCCGTCGGCATGGACCCTTTCAAAGGCGGTCAGCCGGTCGAGGTATTCCTGGAGTTCGGCGCCCGAAGACACCGGAAGCCTGGAGACAGGGATCTCCGGAGCGATCGCACCCTCGTGAACTGTCACGAAGCCGCCGTCGCCTGCTCCATACTTGGCCAGGCTCTCACCTATGGTTCGAAACAGGGGAGCCACTGGTCTTTCGCCCGTAGAGTGACCCAGCGGGTCGTGGTTGCTGTCGCCCACGAGAAGAAGCGCCTGGGGAGGGTCCGACCAATGGTCAAGCGCGTGTCTGACGAAGGAGCGCACCGCCCCGGGTGATTCGACACCCTGGTTGAACTCGTCGTAAACCTCCCTGTAACTCGCAGGGACGATCGTGAGTCCCCGGGCGGCGTACACGGCTTCTATTGCCGATGCGTACTCCATGAGACCTTCCGGGAAAAGAACGATCACGTCTCCTTCGACACCGGTGCCCACAATGCGGCCGGGCTGGGCGTTCTCGACCGACGCGGGCTGCAGGTAGCTCTCGGGGTTTACGATCCAGGCCGAACCCGACGGTTCGGTACTGATCGACAACCCCGCGACGCCTTCAGACAGTGTCCAGTTCACAAGCTCGACCGGGCTGAAGGGGGAAGTGGTGACGAACGCCCTTGCCCCTGGTTCGACACCGGGGACCTCGAAGGTGTACGATCCGGCCGGCCTGTCAAGGAAGAAAAGCTGCCTGTCCGGCGCAAGAGGGGTTTCCAGCTCAAGTTCGAGATAGTTGAAAGCCGAAGCCCCACCAGTGTTGGATGACCATATCTTCAGTGTGTTCATGCCCTGGTTCAGGGGTGGATCGTCAATGCTCCAGAGCCACATGAACCGATTGACAAGGAACGTGCTGTCGACAACCGTCACGCCGTTCAGGACCAGGCTGTCCGATCCGCTCCCGACCCTGGGGTGCAGGATGCTCACCCTCATGGTCCTTCCGGAACTGCCGGGGGGAGGCGAAAAATAGATGTAGGAGGGGCTGCCCTGGGGAATCGGTG
>JAWOHL010000007.1:0-33187 GCA_046485185.1 Candidatus Fermentibacteraceae bacterium | reverse complement strand
GGCCATTCCCCGAAGCTTAGGTTTGTTGTGATTATTAGCGGAGTCTGCTCATAGAGCTTTGATATCAAGTGGAACAACAACTGGCTGCCGTTTTTCGAGAACGGCAGATAGCCCAGCTCGTCGAGTACAACAAGATCGAAGCGCAGCAAGCGGTTGGTCAACTTTCCACCTTTGCCGGCAAGCTTCTCCTGCTCCAAATCATTGGCAAGATCTACGAGGTTATAAAACCGGGCTCGTGTACCCTTGCGCACCAAGTTGGCGGCAATGGCAATTGCCAAGTGGGTTTTCCCTGTCCCTGTGCCACCGACGAAGATCAGATTCATGCATTGCTCTATAAAATCGCCTTCGTATAGGGATCGGATTTGCTGCTCGTCCGCGCAGGTCTCGTCAAACCGGAAGCTGTCCAGGTCCTTCATAGCCGGGAGCCGTGCCTGACCCAGCCGGTATCGGATGCTGCGAAGCCGACGTTCGGCCGCTTCGGCCTGGAGAAGCTCCAGGATCAGCTTCTCCGGGATTGCCCGCTGCTTGCGCCCATTGGAGAGCACTTCATCATAAACCGAGTGCATGCCCCGAAGTTTGAGCCTCTCCATCAGCGACAGCACCTCATTGCGCACCATGATCAACCTCCCGTAGTAGTTGATCATAGCGCTGACAATCGGCCAGCGGGGGTTGTTTGAGGTGCAGCGCAGGGGGAAGATCAATCTCCTCAGGCTGTCGATCTTGCACGGTACGATGCAGCAGGTTCAACACCACTTCTTTACTGATTGCCCCTGTGGACAGAGCTCGCGTGCAGGCGTTTTCTACCGCCTCGATACCACAAAGCGGCACTGCCTGAAGGATCCCCACATACTGTCGGTCGCCATCGGGGTACCGTTGCTGGTACCCCATCATGGTGAAGATAGATTTCGGCAGCGTGGTGCGTGCCGGGAAAAGCGGCAAGCCGGTTCTTCTCACACTTTTCATCAACTGGTGCGTAAAGCCGTTCACCATGTACGGCATAGCCCTTCTGTTCCTTGGTTTGCTGTTCAAGGGGTTCATAGGTCCCGATGCAACGGACCTAGTCAGAATGCCGTTCGGCCTCGATCTTCCGGTGGGAGCCACCCATGGCGCCGGCACCGTGGTACTTTCCGAGGGTGTGCGGATGCTCGAGATACCCCTCTGGAGAAGCTACCTTGCCGGGGCCATACTGCTGGGAATCGCTCCCTGCACCGCGATGGTTCTTGTCTGGAGCCACCTCGCCCGGGGCAACGACGGCCTCACCCTTGTGATGGTTGCCATCAACTCCCTTACCATGCTTCTGCTCTACGGTGTTCTTGGAGGTTTCCTTCTGGGTGTGGGCAGGCTTCCCATACCGTGGCAGGCACTGCTTCTCTCCATTGGCATCTATGTCGCTCTGCCCCTTGCTGCCGGTTACCTCTCACGGCGATGGATCATTGCGGCGAAGGGCAGGGAGTGGTTCGAGAAGAGATTCCTACACTTCCTGACGCCTGTCACCATCAGTGCTCTGCTTCTGACCCTCGTTCTCCTCTTCAGCTTCAAGGGCGAAGTCATCGCTGCCAATCCGCTGACGATCCTGTGGATCGCTGTACCGCTTTTCATACAGACAGTGATGATCTTCGGGCTTGGTTACCATCTGGCCCGCAAACTGAAGCTCTCTTACGAGGATGCCGCTCCCGCAGCCATGATAGGGGCGTCGAACCACTTTGAGGTCGCCATCGCAACTGCCACCATGCTGTTCGGGCTCTCCTCCGGCGCGGCGCTTGCAACGGTGGTGGGCGTGCTGATAGAAGTTCCGGTAATGCTGCTTCTGGTGAGGTTCTGCACCCGTACCCGGGGGTGGTTCAATTCTTGACGATGCCCCGTGCGAACAATAGGGTACATCGACCCGAGTCGGAAGGCGCTGTTTTGATCGATTCCCGGGAAATGGCCAGGGTGTTCAAGATCCTCTCGGTCGACGCCAGGGTTCACATAGTCACTCTTCTGAAAGAGCGGTCGATGTGCGTCAACGCCCTGGCAAAGCACCTCGAGATGTCTCCCGCGGCGGTTTCACAGCACCTTCGGGTGCTGCGCGACGGCGGAGTCGTGCTGGACTGCAGGAGCGGAAATTTCGTTCACTACAGCCTGAATCCCGAAACCATCGAAGCATGGAGGTCGATGGCTTCAGGGCTTCTGAAGTGCGATACGAAACCGCCGTTCTGCAGATCCGACGGGACAGGCTCCTGCGGAAAGTAGGGCATTGCGCCTTCCGGCCCGATTGCACATAGTTTTGTTGAAGTGAAACCCGGAGGGGCAGAAGGGTCACTTGTCCATTGGCTGACTTCACCCGCACCAACACCCTGCTGGGTGTGCTCGAAACGATTTCTGAACCTGTCATATCCTACAGCGCTGCTCTGCGCATAGTCTGGATGAACCCCGCCGCCGAGGTCTTTCTCGGTCTCAGTCTCGAAAGGGTCAGGGGGCTCTCCTGCCTTGACATTTTCTCCGAAGACCTGCCCTGCAGGAACAACTGCCCCGTCCGCAGGGCGCTGAAGGAAGACCGGACAGTTTCCCTTCTCACCGAGGGGCTTGCCTCTGGGGAAACCCTTCTCACAGCGGTTCCGTTCATCCAGGGCGGCGGTCTGGCCAGGGTTCTTGAGATCATCCAGGGAGAATTCATGGAAATCTCAAAACCGCCGTTCAAGTTCAGGTTCCTCGAACAGGTAAACGGAACCTTCGATCTCGCCGAGGCGGCCCCGGTGCTTGTGGAAGCCACCAGGGAGATTGCTGGTGAAGTGGCCGTCGGCGTGTATTCACTTTGCGACGCCGGGTTCTCCCTCATCTCCGGCAGCGCGGTTCCCGAAAGCATGAAAGCGCTTCCCGGCCTCGAATTTGTTTCCCGATCCGCTCTTTATGTTCTTACAAGCTCCATCTTTCCAGGAATACCCTCCGAGGGGCTGCCCCTGGAGGTGTCCCTTCTGCCGCTTCACGGCTCCAAACGCCCTGCCGCTCTCCTGCTCTGCGGAGTGATACCCGACTCGGACGGCAGGGAAAGGCTGGAAGAACTGCAGTCCGTCATGAACGCCGCCATGGACAGGTTTCACCGGGCCGAAGAATGCGAAAGGCTTCTCATCTGAACAGCGGTATATTCCTTCATGCTTTTGAAGGGAGACACTGTGGACATTGCCAGGGCTCTCAACTCCAGGCATTTCCTGACCCGACCGGTGGAATCCCACATGAGCGCTTCCGCAGTCGGTTCGGGAGGGATCGAGGTCCTTTCCACGCCATGGATGATAGCCCTCATGGAAACAGCCTCCCGGGATGCCGTTCAAGGCTTCCTGCCCCCCGGTCACACCACGGTGGGAACAAGGGTCGATGTCCGTCACACAGCCCCGCTCCCGGTCGGAGCCTTCGTAAGCGTGGAAAGCACCCTCATCGAGATCCGTGACCGTATCCTCGTCTTTGCTGTCAGAGCCTGGAGCAATTCGGGCGACATAGGACACGGCACCCACGAGAGGGTCGTGATAAACACCGACAAGTTCATGTCCCGATTGAAGAAAGGTATTTGATGGCTGCAACCCCCCTGAAAAGGAACCAGGTTGCCAGGGAAGACACCTGGGACCTCACCCCGATGTACGCCACCGACAAAGAGTGGCATCTCCGGTTCTCCGAGGCCTGTGCGCTGCCCCAGGAAGCTTCCCGCTTCCGGGGAACGCTGGGAAACTCGCCTGCAAACCTCGCAGAAGCACTGGAGCACATCCTTGAAGCATTCCGTACGGTCGAAAAGCTCTATGTCTACGCCCACCTTCGGCAGGACCAGGACCTTTCCGACTCCGCAGCGGTCGAGATGTTCGAGAAGGCCGCAGCGCTCAATTCAAGTCTGGCCGCGGAAACCAGTTACATGGCCCCGGAGATCCTTGCGGTAGAGCCGTCCAAAATGGCTTCGTGGCTCGAGACACCCGGCGTGAAACCCTATGCGATCTGGCTGGAAGATATTCTCAGAGCGGGGCCTCACACCCTGAACGCCTCAGAAGAGGCCCTTCTCGCAAGGGCTTCAGAGGTTTCGAGGTGTTTCAGCGGCGCCAGCGGCAAGCTCACCAACGTGGAGATGCCAGCCAGACTACCCGAGATCGAGACCGATGACGGCAAGACTCTCAAACTGACGAACAGCAATTTCATCAGGATCCTCACCGAGGGTACCGAAAGCGTGCGGAAGGCTGCGTTCCAGGGGTACTACAACGAGCTCTCGGGTAATGTGGCGACCCTGTCCGCGCTGCTCGAAGGACAGGTCAAGGCTCATGTTTTCCGCGCCAGGGCCCGCAACTTCCCCTCGGCGCTTGCCGCGTCACTCTTCAACGACCGGGTGAGCACCGATGTGTATGACTCTCTCATCACGGCGGTTCGAAAGAACCTGCCGACACTGCACAGGTACTACGACCTCAAGAAAAGGATACTCAAGCTTGCAGGCCTGGGAATGCACGACCTCTACACACCCATCGCCGGCAAAAGCGGCAGGCGGTACACCTTCGAGGAAGCAGTCGAGCTGACCCTCGACGCCGTCAGGCCCCTTGGGGTAAAGTACGTTGAAACCCTCGCACGGGGCATCGAAAACAGATGGGCAGACAGGTACGAGAACGCGGGAAAACGTTCGGGCGCCTACTCCAGCGGCTGCTACGACAGCCCGCCCTACATGCTCCTGAATTTCACAGGAACTCTCGATTCTGTCTTCACCCTGGCCCACGAGGCCGGACACTCCATGCACAGCCACTACTCCCGGAATACCCGCAGCTATCAGGAATCGGACTACCCCATAATCCTTGCGGAAGTTGCAAGCATCACCAACGAGATACTGCTCTTCGAACACCTGTCGGGAAAACTCTCGGACAGGAACGAACTGGTCGGAATGCTTGATCACCTGGTGAACAGCTTCAGATCCACCCTGTTCCGCCAGACCATGTTCGCCGAGTTCGAACTTCTCATTCACAGGCACGTCGAGGAAGGCGGAATACTGACTCCCGACTTTCTGAACGAGCAGTATCTGGCCCTGGTCCGGGCGTACCACGGCGACTCCTTCGCCTGGGATGCCCCGGACAGGCTCATCGCGACTGAATGGGCACGGGTTCCCCACTTCTACTACAACTTCTACGTCTACAAGTACGCAACGGGCATGGCGGCCGCAGTCGCCGCAAGTGATGCGGTACTCGGAGGCAAAGCCGATGCATACTCGGCTTTTCTCGGGGGAGGACGTTCCAAACCTCCGCTCGAGCAGCTCATGGGAATCGGCGTTGATCTGGAGTCACCCGGACCCGTGAATTCAGCGGTGGCCCGTTTTGCCAGCACGACTGACGCACTGGAGGAGGCGCTTGGCCAAAAAGGATAACTCCGAGCAGCTGCTCAGCCTGTTGCTGAACAACGGACAGGATCTGATAAGCATCAAGGATACCAGCCTGCGGTGCGCTGCCGTAAGCAGGTCAATGGCCGATTTCTTCGGCTACGACGACACCTTTGCGTTCCGCGGACGCACGCTCGGCGAAGTGCTTGGGGATCAGGCCGTGAGAACCGAGGAGATCGCTGACCGCCAGGTCATAGACAGCATGGAGCCACGAAACGTTCTTCTTCAGTACAGGGCGTCGGACGGCAGCCTTCATGGTTTCCAGTGCCTGAAAACCCCCCTGTTCCAGGCTGAAGGAAGCCTCTGGGGAGTTCTGAGCGTTTCCCGTGACACCACCGAGTACGATGGCAGGCTTAAAGACCTGCAGGAAGATGCCGCTGTGTACGAGGCGGTGATAATGAACGCCCCCCTTGGTGTCTCCGTCCGGGATTCCGTGGGAAACCTGGTAATGGTGAACAGCGCCTGGAAGAAGATATGGGCCCTGTCCGACGAAGCTGTTACGAGCGACATGGGCAAGACCAGAACCGCTCTGCAGTTCGACGACACCGACAGCTACCTGACCGGATACAACCAGGAGGTCAAACGGATTTACGCCGAGGGCGGACAGCTCTTCATACCTCAACTCAGGGTATCCGAGCCAAGGCCGGGGGGCGCTTCCTGGGTCAGTCACCACTTCTACGCGCTGCACAACAGCGAGGGCCGGGTGGACAAGGTGGTCGTTCTGACCGAAGACCTCTCCGAACAGGTCAGAAGCCGGAAAGCCCTCGAGCAAAGCCAGATCAACTACCGGAACCTTTCCGAGAACGTTCCTGTGGGGATATTCAGCGCCGAACTCAGGGTTGGCGGCCCGATCCTCTTCTGCAACCCGTCCTTCAGGAAGATGTTCGCTTTTCAGGGACAGGATTCCCCAATCGGAATGCCAATGGATTCATTCGTCACCGACCCCGAGTTCATCCCCTCGGCCATTCCCGATCTTCTGGAAAGGGGGAGGGCCGACGACATCGAGATACAAATGCGCCGGGTGGACGGCAGCGATTTCTGGGGTTCGCTCACAATAAGGCTGCATCGCACAGATGACGCGGTGGTGATGCAGGGCGTCATCACCGACATAAGCCATCGCCGCGAATCCCTCGAAAGGCTGCACAAGACCGTTATGGGAACGGTTTCCGCAATGGGACGGCTGGTTGACATGAAGGATCCATACACTGCGGGCCATCAGGAACGGGTCGCTCACCTGGCAACGGCAATAGCAACCGAGGCAGGGCTGAGCCAGGAGAGGATCGAAGGCGTGAACATCGCGGGCAAGCTCCACGACATAGGCAAGATGTGCGTCCCCGCCGAGATACTCACAAAGCCTGGCGTGGTCTCACCCGAGGAAATGCGCCTTTTGAAAACCCATCCGGCAAGCGGTTACAACATTCTTCGCAACATCGAATTCCCCTGGCCGGTGGCCGAGTACGTCCTTCAGCACCATGAGCGGCTCGACGGAAGCGGCTACCCCGCGGGACTGACTGACAGGGAGATCTGCATCGAGGCCAAGATCCTTGCGGTGGCCGACGTTGTGGAAGCAATGGCCACCCGAAGGCCGTACAGGGCGGGCAAGGGGCTTCACGAAGCCCTTCAGACGGTCAGCCTGGGTGCCGGAATCCTCTATGACAGAAAGATTACCGAGATCTGCGTCAACCTGTTCCTTCAGAAGGATTACAGCCTGCCGCCCTACTGAGCACTCACCTGTTTCAGAACAAGGCCGAACAACCCCCGTACCGTTTCCATCGAAACGGTCGTATCGAAGCAATCGCCGTTCGGGCGGGCGTTCAGGACACCCAGGGCCGGCAGCGGCAGAGCGTCGAGGATACCCTGGCCAAGGTCCCGGGGACATGCGACGGCAACAACAAGCCCGGGGTTCTTCTCACGGAGAAGCCTTCTTGCCAGGGTGCCGCCCGTAGTGACCCTGGCCTCGATCCCCAGTTCGCCTGCGGTCTTCGAGAGGGCTCCAACTACACAACCGCCGCAGCGGACGCAGTTGTCGATGTCGAAGGTGATGCGATGGGGACATTCGTGGAATTGAAGACAATGGGGAAGCAGAAGAAGGACACGGTCGGGGGAGAACCTTGTTTTCATGGCAAGGGTTTTCCTGTTGACCGAGGCAACGACAGCAAGCTCCGCCGCCTCGGGTGGCGCAAGCTTGAGTGCCTCGAGAAGCTTCATGAAAAGGTAGCGCACTTTCACAGCGATACAGAACGAACGGGGCAGGCGGGGTTCGCTCATATACGGCCCGGTCCCGCTCTGAGGCCCCGGAGAAAGGTGGCCGTGTCCATGCGGCGCCCCGATTCGGGCTGAACCTCGATGAGTTCGAGCATGCCCTGCCCGGCGGCCACAGTGATCCTTTCCCTCCCAATGATGGAGAAGGTTCCGGGAACCCCGCCCCCCCCGGTGGCGGCGGCCCGGTGGACCTTCAGAACCTTTCCGTTGAAAACGCACCATGCCCCGGGCACCGGATTGAAGGCCCGCACCACCAGGACGAGTTCTTCCGCCGGCCTGTTCCAGTCGAGCTCGGCATCTTCACGCGAGATTTTCTCGGCATAGGTTCCGGTGCCCTTCTGGGGAACGGGCAGCAGCTCACCCAGGGCGTAACTGAGGAGGACTTGCGGCGCAATCTCCGCAGCAAGCCGTGACAGCCTTCCTGATAGCTCCCCAGCGGTCTCGCCCGGCAGCACCCCGGTGCTCACGGAGTGTATGACCGGGCCTGTGTCCCACCCCGCGTCGGTGAGCATGAAGGAAACACCAGTGAGTTCACGGCCCGCCAGAATGGTTCTTGTTACCGGCGCCGCCCCCCTTCCGTCGGGCAGAAGCGACGGGTGGACATTCACGACACCCAGCCCCGTGGATTCCAGGAGCCATGAGGGCAGCCACTGACCATAGGCCGCGCTTAGCATCACGTCGGCCTCCAGGCCTTCGAAATCTTCCCTCACCAGCTTTTCGGGTCTCATGAGAGGTATTTTCAGAGAGTGCGCGGCATGAGCGACGGGAGTACTTGACTGAACCCTGCCCCTGCCAGCCCGGCTGTCGGGCCTTGTGAACACAGCCGTCACCCTGATGCCGGGAGAGCAGGCGATGCTTTCCAATACGGGCACTGCGAATTCGGACGAGCCCAGGAAGACAAGCCTCAGCAACTTTCCTCCCGGATCATTCGAAGCCTGCTTCTCAGAAGCCTTCGCTTCAGGGCGCCCATGCGGTCGACCAGGAGTATTCCGCCGAGATGGTCGTACTCATGCTGGACAAGCCTTGCCCCAAGACCGGCGATCTCCAGCGTAAAGGGATCCCAGTGCTCGTCAAACGCTTTCACACTAACACCCTGGCTTCTCTCCACGTCAGCGTACACCCCCGGAAAACTGAGGCAGCCCTCCTCGCCCCGTATGACAGGGCCGTACAGCTCGATCGTGGGGTTCACGAAAACCGTGTGCCCGCCAAGGGGAAGCCCGGTATCCTCACCGGCAATGAAGACGCACACAGCCTCCCCCGCCTGGGGTCCCGCCAGACCGAGCCCGTCGTGTCCGGCAAGGATGCGTTTCATGTCGAGGAGCAACGCGCGCAGAAAAGCATCGTCTTTCCCGGGTTCAAGCGGACGGCACTTCTCCCTGAGCACATCCCGTCCGAAAAGAACTATCTCTCTCATTTCGTGTCGGGTTCGCCGGCTTCCACGGATGCTTCCCGGACCGTGAGCGAGCTCTTCTCCACATCAACTTTCACGCCTTCGGCGATCCTGACGGTTGCGATACTTCCCTTGATGTTGGTCACAACCCCGTGGATGCCGCCGGAAGTGACGACCCCGTCGCCCCTCTTCATTGCTTCACGCATTTCGTTGAGCTTCTTCTGCTGCTTCTGCTGCGGTCTGATGATAAGGAAATAGAAGATTGCCACCATGGCGATGATGGGAAGAAAACCGGTGATCCCCCCGCTTCCGAGGCACCCTGCGGGGGAGGCCTCCTGTGTGGCGGGGGCTTCCTGGGCGAACAGGGTGATTGCATGAAGCAGTGGCAGCGCTGCGAAAATCCTCATTTTCTTCTCCCGATCTATATCTGATTGTTGCCGCCGCCCGAGGTCTTTCCGGGCCTTATGCCCAGAATGGCTCCGACGGCACCGGTTGCGCCGCCAAGCAGCACAACAGTCCAGAAAAGCTGTGGGGGCAGGAATGAATGACCCACTGCACCCTGCAGCATCCCGCTGAGAACCGCCGAGATCAGAAGCCCGCCCAGAGCGCCCGCAAGCCCCGTCAGGGTTCCCTCGGCCACGAACGGCGCTATGATGAACCAGTCCGGAGCGCCGACAATGCTCATGATCTCGACCGTCAGTGACCTTTGCAGGGCCGACAGCCTTACGGTGTAGGCCACCACCAGGGCTATGCTCACCGCGAGAACCGTGCCCAGGAAGACCAGAAGCTTCCTGAAAGCTGAAACCGTTTTTGAAAGCCCTGGAAGGTACTCTTCCCCGAACACGGCCTCGGTCACTCCCTCGAGCCCCTGGATCGTCGCGGCCAGTGACCTGACCCCTGTTTCGTTGTCCCAGCCCGGCTCAAGTGAGACCTGTATGGAAGCGGGAAGGCGGAACTGCCCGGAGAGAAGGTCGAGGAGGCGCTCCTGTTCCGGCATTTCTGCCCGGAACAGGGCTTCGGCTTCGAAGACCGAGACATAGTACACCGAACGCACACCGTTCATCGTACTGACAAGGTCGGCGAGGCTTCTGCCCTCGGCCTGTGTCAGTTCGGGGCTCAGGAACGCCTCGATCCGCACGGACTGAAGCTCTCTCTGGAGAAGCCTTTCGAGGTTCCAGCTGACAAGAAGGAATGTGTTGAACACCACGAAGGCGAGGCTTACCATTACCAGCGTGACGGCCCTTGAACCGGGCCGCGTTCCGATGTGGTTCATGGTTTCCCGTCCCAGCGCCTTCCACAGGCTCATCGGTTTTCCTCCAGATCCTGCCAGCTCTCCGCGTTCGTAAGCCTGCCCCCATCCAGGAAGAGGAACCTGGCGCTTCCGGGAGGGATTCTTCTGGGATCGTGGGTTGCCATTACAACAGCCGTGCCGCCCCGGTTTATGTCCATGAGGTGCTGGATGACCCTGACGGAAGCTTCGGGGTCGAGGTTGCCCGTGGGTTCATCAGCGAGAAGGATAAGGGGGTGGGCGGCCATTGCCCTTGCGATGGCCACCCTCTGCTGTTCACCGCCGGACAGCTGGTGCGGGTGGGAATTGCGCCGGTGACTGAGCCCCATGAGTGCAAGAAGGCTGAACACCCTTTTTCTGACAGCCCTTCCGGAAGAACCGGAAACAACAAGTGGAAGCGCCACGTTGTCGAAGACAGTCCGGTCCGGCAGAAGCCGGAAATCCTGGAACACTATCCCTATCTTCCGCCTGAGCATGGCGAAATGCCTGCGCTTCATCATGTCGCTCCTGAAACCGGCGACCTGGACGAAACCGCGGTCAGGCATGTCACCCATCCATATCAAGCGCAGCAGTGTGGTCTTTCCAGCCCCGCTGGGTCCGGACACCACAACGAACTCGCCTTCCGCCACCTGAAGGGTCACCTGATCGAGTGCGGGCCACCGGCCGTAACTCCTGGACGCGCCCTCGATCTCTATGAGCACGGTGCGCTCCCGTCGTCGAGAACCTGGAACAGAAGGTCACGTGCCGCCCTTGAGACGCTTCGGGACGCCGGAATACTGCGGACTGCGAATGTCACTTCCTCACCCGACGGCTTTTTGAGGACCACAACCGAACCCACAGCGACCCGTGACGCGCTTTTGGCGGTTCTGCCGTCGATGGTTACAGCCCCTGCATCACACGCTTTCTCGGCCAGTGACCTGGTTTTGACAAGACCGGACAGTTTCAGGAAGAGGTCGATCCTCATTCCAACCCCGGGTAAAAGACCGGAATCTCCGCTTCAAGCGAATCCACCGTTTCGTTGAAAGCCCGCTGCCAGAGGAAGGAGCTCACGACCGACTCAAGGTCTTCCGGCGTGAAGCCGGAAAAATCAGGGGTCTGGTCGGGTGTGAGGCGGAACAGGGCCACTGCCGAGCCCCGCTCGATCTGGACCGGATCGGACAACCCGCCGGGTGACAGGGCCGAAACCATTTCCGCAAGGCTCGCGTCCCATCCTGCAAGAAAGACGGTTCCCAGGCTGCCGCCCTCGAACCGGGTGGTGGGATCGAGGCTGTACTCGGCCGCCGCTTCGGAGAACAGTACCTCACCGCTTATCACCGACGCCCTTACTGCCTCGGCGGTATCCAGCACCCTCTGGACATCGTGGGGTTGCACGGGCACCAGCCTGAGAATGTGGCTTGCCCGAAGGCGGTCGCCATCGCGTTCCGTGAGCATCACCAGGTGTACGCCGAAGGGGGTGACGAAGGGACCCGCCATCTCTCCGGCCTGGAGGCCCGCAACCCTGGCCTCGAAGGCCGGTGTCATGTCTCCCGGGTCGAACCAGTCGAGGTCGCCCCCTACCCTTGCGGTTGCGTCCTGTGAGTACTCCATGGCCATAACGTCGAACGTGGTTTCACCGCTCTCGATACGGCCCCTTACCTGAATGAGAAGAAGCTCGGCTTCACCAGTGTTCCCTGGAATGACAGGCAGGTAGATCCACTCGAGGTTGGCCAGACCCATGACCTCACGAAATGCTTCGATGTTCTCGCTGAGGTAAACCGCCGGGTCGGAGGGCAGGGTCAGTCCCGCGGCCCCGCTGATGCGTCTGGCGTAATTCTCGGCTGCCAGTCGATGCTCGATGGTTCCCGCAAGGACCTCGCGGTAAGTGGCAAGCGTGAGCCCCGACGCGGAAAGCGCCTGCTGAAAGGCAGTTTCGGTGGGGAACTCGGTCCGGCGTTCTGCAATGAAGAAATCAACCCTCTCGTTCACCTGGGTGGGTGTGGGGTAAAGACCTTCCCTACGTGCCGCCTCGACGAGAAGCTTCTCCTGTATCAGTTCGGCAAGGGCCGCGTCGTACAGAGGATCACCGTGATACATCCCCCTGGCTTCTTCATGTACGACCCCGGATTCCTGAAGAAGGCTCACCACATCGCTGTACAGTATGGGGACAGACCCCACCACGGCGACAATGCCGTCGACAGGGACGCCCGCCGGCATGACAGCCGCGATCGAAAGCAGAAGAACGGAAAGGACCGTCACTGGATCACCTCGCAGTCGTATCTCCCGGATGCGGCGGAAACAACGCTTTCCGCGGCAGCCTCGAGTCTTTGTGAGAAAAGGTATCCCTGAAGCGCCGTAATGACCCTGGCTCTCGTTGAGTCGGGAAGCGCACGGGTTTCAGATGTCATGAGGATGTGCCAGCCGTCGGGCGTCCGATAGACCGGGCTGAGGCCTTCGAGGGTGGCTGCCTCGCGGGGAAGCCCTGAGAGAAAAATCTCTCCCCCGGTTACAAAGCCCAGGTCGCCACCGATGGCGGCTTTCTGGCTCAGCGATACCCTTTGAGCCGTGATCTGGAACGCATCGCCGCCCGAAAGCCTGCTATGAACCGAGTCCGCCGTCGCGCTGTCCGCCAGCAGGATGTGGAAGAAGTGGCGCTCCAGCAGGAATTCGTCGGGGAACTGCCCCATGTAGGCCAGGGCCTCCTGTTCAGTGGGGTAGTCGACTGAAGCCGCGATGTGCTCGAGCATCATGTCACGAAGGTAAACCTGCCTTGCCCTGTGCGCCACCAGCCTGCTCACGGCGGGGTTTTCAAGGCCTTCATCAATCGCCGCTCTGGCAAGAAGCTCATCACGGTACCAGTCCCGCGCGTCCTGTTCATCAAGATCCATGAGTGCCATGTCCTCGCGGTAGAGAAAAGCGTCACCGACCCTGGCAGCCACTTCGCCCCCCGGGTTTACCTGAGCTTCGGATTCGGGCGTCCGCCTGAAATCCGCTCGGAGGACCGGAAGCGTCACGATGGCTGTGATGGCCAGGACAAGCCCCGATACGGACAGAATGATCCAGGAAGGGATCCTGTTCATGGAGACCTTTCTAAAGCTTTTCGAGAAGCCTCTGGGGGTAGACGGTCACGCTGTGGCCACCCCGAAGGTCGGCAAGGATGTCCATGACGGCCTTTTCCTGCCGGGTTGCCAGCAGCTCTTCACCGGCCAGTTGAACCAGTTCGGTCCGGGTGGCCAAGGTTGCCAGGTCGCGCACTTCCAGAAGCTGGATGATGTGAAAACCCGCCGTTGTCTCGACTATCCCGGAGACCTGACCAGGCTCGAGGGAGCAGACCGCCTCCATGAAGGTAGCTGAAGTCATTCCGCGGCGGAGCCATCCGAGGTTCCCCCCCTGTCTTGAACTGGGGCACGACGAGAAATTTACAGCAAGCGACTCGAAGCTCTCACCGCCCGAAAGCCTGGAAAGTACGCTCCCGGCAAGGACCCCGCTGTCGAGGAGAATATGCCTGGCATTGTACTCTTTCCCGTACGAGTCACTCCAGATGTCCAGATAGTTGTCAACATCGAGCCTGGAAACTTGCACATCCTGGAGGACATCGCTTATGAACACCTCGATGAGCACCTGGTCGATCGCCGCCCGCACGGCCTTTTCGACATCGGGGCGACTGCGGAACCCTGCGCTCTCGGCCGCGGCCACGACAAGCCTTTCCCTGACCCATGATTCGAGTATCTGCGATGCCTCGGATTCAGAGGTTATGCCCATGTAGCTGAGGGCTTCGATTCCGCCGGCCTGTTCCAGAAGGTCCTCCCAGGTGAGTACGGCATCGTCGACCTGGGCAAGGACCTGGGCGGCCAGCGAGGGTGCCAGGACGACAACAGCCAAAAGCGCGATGTTCTTCATTGTGCGGTCCCCGTTCTTTAACGCCCGGGCGCTGCGGCCCAGGGATCCACCCGTTCAACGGCGGTGGTGTCTATCTCGATGCCCAGTTCAAGTGTGAGGCTGTCTATGAATTCGGTGAAGAAATTTTCGAAACGGCTTCGGAACAGGTCGAGCTCAACCAGCTCGTACACCGTTTCCAGCGGCAGGGTGTCAGGGGGGGCAACGGCGATGACGCGGAAGTACGCCGCAAGTTCCTCGCCGGACTCGATGGGTCCCTGGAAGGCCCCGAGAGGAGCGGAAAAAACCCTCTCACCAAGGATCGCCCCGAAGGCTTCCATAGGTTGAAGAGGCGTGGGGATGAGGTTTCCGAATGAATCGGTCATGGAGTTGAATTCCCCGAGATCGGAAAAGTCCTGTGCTGACTGCAGTTGGGGAACACGGCTCTGTTCAACGTAGCCGAGAAGAACGCTTCGTCTTTCGGGAAGTGAATACCGTTCAGGGGTTTCGGTGTAGAACAGGGCGACCTGAGAGCTGTCGGGCATGGCCGGGATGATCACCCTCTCCCTCACCAGGGCTTCAGTGCGGGCATAGTCTATGGTCGACCGGGGAACACCCGCGCCCTGCGAACGGGCTATCCCGGCGAGGGCCATCGAGCGGGAAGCGGATAGTACCGAGAACCAGAGCGAAGTGATCGAGTCGGCGGAAGTGGCCTGCCTGTTGAAAGCCGAAAGCTCGGGAGGAACCCCGTCGGGGAACGAGCGGTAAGAGACTCGTTCAAGGATCCGGGCCATTTCCTGCGTGGTAAGCTGCCCGCCGTTCCAGAAGGCAAGTACTGTTTCGGCTTCGGTCTCCGATGGATACAGGGCGAACCGGTTGAGTTCGGGGGCGTCCACTGTCACTCCGGCCACCCTCTCCACCTCCCAGCCGAAGAGCGACATTCCCGAGTTCTGGTCGGGAACTGCCTTTGACTCAGTGGGGAGTGCACGACCAACGAGCCATGCCCCGTAACGGGGCAGAACCTGAACATCTCTGTTGTCAAGCAGTTGACGGAACGCCGAGGTGAATTGCCAGGGTGGCCCCGACATGATCCTGTAGCTTGTGCCCGAACCGCCGCTCCAGGGGGCGAGCAGGCTTCCGCCGGGGTCAGAGGGTGCGGCTGCCCGCCACGTCGCGGCGACCTGACGGGCTGTGGCGCTGTCCGCGAGAAGAACGACATGGATCGAGTACACCGTGGAATCAAGACCGGCGAGAACGGGTTCGGGATCAAACGCCATCGCCAGGCTTCTCGTGATGGAATCGGAAAGCCATGCCGTTTCGTAGAGATCGACCCAGAAGTCGGTGTCCTGGGCTGGGGTCATATCGCATGCCGCAAGAAGAAGTTTTTTCGTGACCATGCTGCGCATCAGTTCGAGCCTGCCGCCAGGCTCCAGAACGGCCACCTGCCTGTCCGGCGGGAGGTCGTTGAAGGTCTCCAGAAATTCGTCTACGGTGATGTCCTGTCCGGCCACAGAGCCGAGCCTTTCCGGCGAGCCTCCGCATGACACGAGCAGACCGGTGAAAAAAATGAATAAAGAAATCCTATTCAAGAGCTCCATCCTCTCCTGACTTTGACCTTGCCGCCTTGTAATCTTTGAATATACGCAAAACACTGGAAAGAGTTTCCTTTTCTTCCTCATCGAATGCCCCGGAAGTGCGCCTGTGAAGCACGAGTCGACCTGTGGACTCATCGGAGGCCACCCATCCCCGTCCGGCGAGAGCCTGCGCTTTCTCCCGTCTGGGGCCCTCTCCCGAGGCAAAAACAAGCCTGACAACCCCGGATGATGCCACAACCTCTTCAAGGCCCGATTCGCGCGCCAGGAGGTGAAAACGCGAGCGCCTGGCAACTCCGGCCACCGGCTCGGGGATCTCGCCGAAACGGTCCTTTATGTATGTGAGCCAGTCATCGATCGTGCTCTCACTGACGGCCCGCCAGACCCATCGGTAAAGGTTGACCCTCTCCGATGTGTCGGGCATGTATTCCTCCGGTATGTAGGCCCTGCCGGGAACCTCCACCCGCACCGATCTGGAAACCGGGGTCTTTTCTCCCTTCAATTCCTCTACTTCCCGGGAAAGAAGCTCCTCGAACAGCCCGTACCCGACCGCGTCGATATGACCGTGCTGGCCGGCGCCGAGAAGCTCGCCTCCGCCCCTGATCTCGAGGTCCCTCATTGCCACGTGCCAACCCGAACCCAACTGGGTGTAACGCTGAACGGCCTCGAGTCTTCCCCGGCTCTCCTGCTTCAGTTTTGTCCTTCCGCCGGGGGTGAGCAGGTAGCAGTACGCCTGGTGGTGGCTTCTGCCCACCCTCCCCCTGAGCTGGTAGAGCTCGGCAAGGCCGAAAGCGTGGGCGTTGTCGATGAAAATGGTGTTGACCCGGGGCAGGTCCAGGCCCGACTCGATGATCGATGTGCACAGAAGAATACGGTACCGCCCCTCGATGAACGAATGCATGACCTCTTCAAGACGGGCTGGGGGCATCTGGCCGTGCCCCACGATGATGTCCGCATCCACAATTGATTCCAGGCGTTCCCTGACCTTTTCAAGGGACTGGACCCTGTTATGAACGAAAAATACCTGACCGTCACGTTCCAGCTCTCGCTCCACCGCTCTTCTGATGATGGCGGTCTCCCAGGGAATGATCTCGGTCTGAATGGGATACCTGTCCCTGGGCGGGGTGGTGATGAGGCTGATGCTGCGGAAACCGGAAAGTGACATGTGAAGCGTTCGGGGAATGGGTGTGGCTGTCATGGAAATGGTATCGACGCTTGACCTTACCTCCCTCAGATACTCCTTCTGCGCAACACCGAACCTGTGCTCCTCATCAACGATCAGAAGGCCCAGATCATTGAATCGCACGTCCTTCTGAAGAAGGCGGTGGGTGCCGACGACTATGTTCACCCGGCCCTCGGCGAGCCCCCTGAGGATCACCCGCTGCTCCGCTGGCGTCTGGAACCGGCTTAGAAGGCATACCGTGACGGGGAACTCTGCTGTTCTGTCCCGGAATGTGTTGTAGTGCTGCTCGGCGAGGATGGTGGTGGGCACCAGAACGGCAACCTGCCGTCCGGCTTCGGCGGCGCGGAAGGCGGCTCGGACCGCGACCTCGGTCTTTCCAAAGCCGACGTCTCCGCAGACCAGCCTGTCCATCGGCGCGGGAAGATCGAAGTCACCGAGCACTGAGGCGATTGCCCTTGCCTGATCAGGGGTCTCTTCGTATGGAAAGCTTTCCACGAGGGCCTGCATGTGGCGGCCGGGCGGGGGGAAAGCCGGCCGGCTCCGTGCCTTCCTCTCCGCGTAGAGCATGGCCAGTCTTCCCGCGATCTCACCGGCCCGCTTTTTGGCCCTTCCCAGCCTGCCCTGCCAGACCAGGCTTCCGATACGGTCAAGGGAGGGAGCGGCGCCGGAAGGGGAAAGGTACTTCTTGACCTGGCCGAGTTCGTGAAGAGGCACAAGCAGCTTGTCGCCTCCGTCGTACTGGATCTCAAGGCAATCCCATGAGCCGTCGTTCGTATCTATCCTTTTGATACCCAGAAAACGGCCTATCCCATGGGCTTCATGGACCACATAGCACCCCGGGGCGAACTCGTCCCAGTCCGAGACCACCTGGCCACCCCGGAACTTCCTTATCCGGTCGGGGCGCCTCCTGCGGCTGAGAAGCCCCCTCTCCACAAGGAACACTAAAGGGCCGACAGGGGTTTCAGGAGCGATGAAGCCCTGCGACAGGGAAGCCACTTCGATGCTGACCCACTCGACGACCTCAACGGGCAAAAGCTCACGGATGGTCTCCGTTTCGGCGCGCGTATCGCAGGCAATGATTATCCTGTAGCCTTCGGCCAGCCAGCACCTGAACTGCCGTGTCATCTCCCCGGCGTGATCCGCGAAACCCGCTACCGGCGCAGTGGGCATTGAGAAGTCGCATTCCCCACCGGGAAACGGCAGATGAACGAGCACCTGACCGGCCCTCTGCATACCATGGTCAAGCTCTTCCCATGACGCGTAAAGGTCGGGTGCGGAAAATGGCATGTCAGAGGGAAAGGAGGAAAGCCTTGATTCGAGGGTGGATTCGACGGCGGATTCGAGCCGGTCCGGTTCAAGCAGTACAAGCGTTCCGATGGACGGGAGGTAGTCGAGAAGCGTGCCCGATCTGCAGTTGAACAGGGGAACGAAATGCTCGATGCCGGGAAAATCGCAGCTGTCAGACAGCTGATCCTCGAGGGGATGGCCGTCGGGAAGCGTGTCGATTGCTCTGTTCCAGTGTTCCGGTGTGAGAAACAGTTCCCGGGCGGGGATGAGGATGACCTCCCTCACACTCCTCACACTTCTTTGCGACTGGGGGTCGAAGAGCCGAAGCGATTCTATCTGGTCATCGGAAAACTCGATCCTCACGGGGCTGGGCAGGCCGTACGATCCCACATCCACCACACCGCCCCTGCGGGACCAGCGCCCCTGTTCGAAAACCCCCGTCTCCCTTCTGTACCCACCCGCGAGAAGCCATTCCCCGAGATCAGAGGGACACAGCCTCATGCCTTCGCGCAGCGAAAGGAACGGGAAGTCAGAGGGAGGGGGAAGCCTTTTCACCAGGGCGGCGGCCGACGCGACCACCAGTGTGGATGAATCGCCCCGAAGAAGCCCGGCCATACACTCAACCCTGTCCGCGATCACCCCCTGATGGGCCTCCTCACCGTGGAAGGGCAGAGTCTCGTAGGAAGGAAAAAAGAGCACCGGGTCGGGAAGCAGGGCAGTGAGGTCATCCCTGATGGCCTCGGCCTCCCGGGTCCCGGGAACGACAACCATGGTGGGTCCCGCAAGCCTGTGAGCGGCCGCGATCGCCATCGGCAGAGCCGCTCCCCCCAGCCCGCCCATGGTAACCCGCCGACCGCCCCCTGACGCGAGGCGGTCAAGAAGGGGGGCGAAAACGGCGTCCCAGAACCTTTCGTCGTGAATAACAGGTTCAGCCACGGCGGAAAAGACGCTTCAGAAAACCCAGGACACCCTTCTCGGGAGCCCGCTCGCGGGACCTGCCGTCCCCTCTGAGCATCTCGAGTATCCTCCGGGAATCAACGTTCCTTCCAACCATTTCAAGAATCGATGCTATCTTCTCGCCCTCATCCGGCTCGATCTTGAACACGTGGCCGGACAGCCTGTCCGCTGAGCCCTGTAGAGATGCCGCCGTGTGGAAAAGGGGTATTCCCGAGGCAATGCAGGCGTTCTGCCTTCTCTGGTCCGGCTCGCCTCCGCAGACCACTACTGCGGAAGGGCGCGGACCCCCTGAAAGGGCCGAGACTATGACTGCGTCAAGCACTTCGGGCCGCGAGCGGCTAACCAGGAGGGCCCTCCCCTCCTCCCTGCCGATCCTCGAGAGAACTTCGTCGGAAGAGTCGAAGGCCGTGAGGAAGCCCGAACCATTCGAAGAAAGCGGACCTTCGGGGGTAAAGAGTGGAAGGGCGCCAATCTCCCTGGTTACAGATGCGATGGAAGGCATGGCTATCCGCTCTACAAAGGGGAGCACGCCGAAAACCGGAACCCCTGCTCCGGAAAACCAGAGACCCAGGACCGATGCTATTGAATCGTACTTGTCCGGCTTTACCCGGTTTATCACGACACCGAGAATGGGAACTCCGTGGGTTCTGAACAGGGCCCGGCAAAGGCAGAAGCTGTCAATTGTGCTTCCGACTCCCCCGTCAAGCACCAGAATGACAGGGATTCCCAGAAGGGACGCGACCCTTGCGTTTCCGAGATCGAACACCGAACCGACACCAGGATGTCCTGTACCCTCCACCAGGACAAGGCCGCTGTTCCTGCTGTGTTCCCTGAAGGCACGCTTCACGGCGTTATGTATCCCCCTGGGTTCCCCAGTGGTGACGAACCTTTCCGCGGCACCGCGTGAAGCCAGCAACGGGGTGGATTCGCCCTGGATACCGGGCAGCCCAAGCGCCCTGGAGATGAACCATGAGTCCTGTCCCACGGACTCTCCGTCCACGACGGTGATCTTCTGGCCAAGGGGCTTGAAGAAAGACACCCCGCCCGGAACCATGGAGTTCAGAACCCCTGAAAGACCCAGACAGAGAGTGGTCTTACCCGCGTCCTTGCCTGAGCCGGCGATGTAAACGCCGGGGCTCACGTGTCGTCTCCGGTCGTGGGGGGACTGCCGGTTTCAGTGGTGGGAACCGGAAGAGGCGCGCCACTGAGCATCGACCAGGATGACTCGAGAACGGGAAGCTGCCGGACGAATGCCTGGAGTTCTTCGCCCTCGAGCGGGTCTGAGGGGGGAACGATCTCTTCGGCGGGATTGACATGGGACCCGTTCCGCAACATTTCGAAGTGAACATGTGGACCGGTGGAAAGCCCCGTGGAACCGACGTAACCGATTATCTCGCCCTGGCGGACATGGGTTCCCACGGACTGACCCGATGCAAACCCGCTGAGGTGGCCGTACGCCGTTTCGTAGCCGTTGGCGTGCCGGATCTTTACGAAGTTGCCGTAACCGCCCTGCCAGTGCCTCACCGTGATTAAGCCGTCACCCACCGCGTATATCTCGGTTCCAGTCGGGGCGGCGTAGTCCACACCCCTGTGCGCCCTGGTGTAACCGAGAACCGGGTGAAGCCTGGCGCTCGAAAAAGGTGAACTCACCCTTCCGTAGGGAACGGGCATCTTCAGGAACATTGTTCGAAGCGACGCGCCGTCCCGGTGGAAATGGTCGAGGTAGGACCCGGTCGAACCCTCGGGGTAGCGGTGGAACGGAAGGGCTTCGGCAAGCCCGCCACCGGCGAAGCTGTACTTGGCCCCCAGGATCCTGAGAAAACCCGACTCGCCGTCTTCGGGATACCTGGTTTCCTCGATGAGGATCCAGAGGCTGTCGCCAACCCTCACGTCGTAGTAGAAGTCGATATCGTAGCAGAACAAACGGTCTGTAAGTTCATGCTGGAGTTCGGAGATGTATCCGACCGCCCTGGAAGAATCCCGGGGGCTGAGAAGCATCCCGGTGGGAGTGAGGTCGGGGGGGATGGCCGAATCCCAGAGGGCTCCCCAGACAGTGGTCGTCACGCGGCATGTCACCGCCCTGGTCCTGACCCAGCTCTCCTGCGGTGAGTACTCCCAGAGACTTGGTGAATCTCCTGTCCAGCAGATCCTGAAAAAACCCCTTCTGTTACGGGGGTAGGCCCTCAGCTCTGCCAGCCGCCCCCTGTGGTAGACGGCGATGATGGTGTCGCCGGCCTGCTGAACGTTCCAGCCCAGGCTGTCAAGCAGGAGCTCGCACACCCCCGCGAATGCGTTCCCGGAGAGGCCCGCGTCCCGCAGGGCGCCGCCGAGAAAGCCGTCTCCGATCACACCGATGCGTGTATCGATAGTGTCAGCCATCACATGGAGCGCACGGGTCCTGGTGTTTCCTATTGCGGCAAGATCATCGTGGAACGGCCAGGATACGCCGCCGCCCCCGCTGTTCCCCTGTATGGAGAGGCCTGTCACAAGGCCCGCGATAACAATGATCCCAACCGCCGCGACGTTTCTCCTGCTTCTCAGCAATTCGATAGTACCTTCCGTCAGCTTCCGCCGGAGAAGAGCCTCTCACCGTAGTCGCCAATCCCGGGGCGTATGAACCAGTTCTCATCCAGTTCCCTGTCCACGTTTGCGGTGATCAGGGTCAGCTCAGGGAACTGCCTCAGATTCGCTATGCCTTCCGGAGCGGCGATTACGGTGACGAGAATTATGGACTCCGCTTTTCTTTCCATAAGGTAGCCCACAACGGAAGCAGCGGTTCCACCGGTTGCCAGCATGGGGTCAAGAACGATGACGGTCCTTCCCGCGAGGTTTGGTATGGACTGATACTGCCACTGGGCCACACCCGTATCCTCGTCCCTTCTGAGCCCCACGAAGGCGACGGGTGAATCGGGCAGGATATCCATGAAGGGCTGAAGCAATCCAAGGCCTGCCCTGAGAACGGGAAGCAGGACCGGGGGGCGCTTCAGTACCTCTCCGAAGGTTGTTTCAAGAGGGGTTTCCACCTCGACGGGCGTTGTGGGAAGGTTCCGTGTGGCCTCGACCGCCAGCAGGCAACCCAGACGCTGGGTGTACGCCCTGAAGCGTGAAGGCGAAAAATCCTTGCAGCGCAGCCTTGTCACCAGGTCGCGGGCAATGGGATGCTCGAATTCGATCAGATCCATGGAATGCGCCTTTCATACGATTTGTTTGTTGACAAGATACTCTGAACTGCTTACTGTCGCCAGATGCGGAAGCGAACCTCGAAGGACGGATCAATGGAACTGCTTGCCACACTCAATGAACGGGGCCTCGTTTACCAGATGACGGGAAGCGGCGGGTTGTCGACGTTTCTCGACGAAGAGCCACGGGTTTTCTACGCGGGCTTCGACGCCACGGCGGACAGCCTCCATCTGGGCCATCTCGTGCCCCTTATGGCCGCCGCACACCTTCAAAGGGCCGGGCACAAACCAATCGTCCTGGTCGGGGGAGCCACAGCCCTGGTGGGGGATCCCTCGGGCAGATGCTCGGAAAGGTCCCTCCTCACAGTTGAGGATGTTGAGCGAAACGTCATCGCGCTGAAGGAACAGGTCTCGAGATTTCTCGATTTCGGACCCGGTGGCGCTGAAATACTCAACAACGCTCAGTGGCTGATGGACCTCAACTACATCACGTTCCTGCGGGACATCGGAAAACACTTCAGCGTGAACAGGATGCTCACCGCCGACAGTGTCAGGACCAGGCTGGAAACGGGCCTGAGCTTTCTCGAGTTCAACTACATGCTGCTGCAGAGCTACGACTTTTTGCACCTTTTCCGCACCAGGGGCTGCCTTCTACAGCTCGGGGGCGCCGACCAGTGGGGCAACATCGTGGCCGGCGTTGACCTCGTGCGCAGAATGGCCGGTATGGAAGCGCACGGCTTCACCGTACCCCTTGTCACCACTTCCACGGGCGAG
This sequence comes from Candidatus Fermentibacteraceae bacterium, assembly GCA_046485185.1. GTDB lineage: Bacteria > Fermentibacterota > Fermentibacteria > Fermentibacterales > JCC-6 > UBA6080. The sequence continues at coordinate 10,055 of JAWOHL010000007.1, read as the reverse complement.
AAGATGAGCAAGTCCCAACCCGGAGGGGCGGTGTGGCTGGACCCTGAAAAAACCTCCCCCTACGATTACTATCAATTCTGGATAAACACGGATGACCGTGACCTGGGAAAATTCCTCAGGCTTTACACGTTCCTTCCAATTGAGCAGGTGAGGGACCTCGAGTCCCGCATCGGAGCTGACCTAAGGGCCGGCAAGGAGACGCTCGCCTTCGAAGCCACGACCATCGCCCATGGCCCGGGCGAGGCTGAAGCGGCACGAAACGCCAGCAGAACATTGTTCCAGGGTGCCGGAAGCACGGGTGATGTTCCCACGTTCAAGGTCGGTCCCGAATCCATCGCCCTGGGTGTTACGCTGCTCGATCTTTTTGTCATGGCCGGTCTCGCCACGTCCAGGGGTGAGGTGAGAAGGCTGTCAGAACAGGGTGGACTGTACGCTGACGGCGAAAGGGTCACGGACGTTCTGAAGCCCGTGACCCTTGATGACTTCTCCGACAATGGCCTTCTTCTGAGGGCCGGAAAGAAAAGGTACTGCCGGATAGTTGCCGGCGAACTGTGAACCCCGGCCTACCTGCCGCCCGTGCTTCCGCCCGTGCTTCCGCCCCGGGCGCCATCAGGAGTTGTGCCCCTGCTGCTGGAACCCGAAGAGCCCGAGCTTGCGCCCGAGAGTCTGTTCTCAAGTGTGGTAACCCGGGACGTCAGTGTAGTGAGGCGGCCCTCGAGGTCCCCGATAACCTCGGTGAGACTGTCGATCTGCACCTTGCCGTCCTCCAGCATGACTGAGACCTGGGCCTTCACCGAATCCACGCTCGCGTTGACGCCCTGGAACATCTCATCCATGTCGGGGAGCTGGAACTCGCCGGTCTCGCCGAACTGAAGCCCGTCCAGCTGGTCCTCCATCTCATCGAGGCGGTCGGTCAGCTCTTCACCCGTTGCGGACAGATCGCTGATCTGACTGGACACCGAGTTGACCTTGTCTTCAACTTCCTTCACCCCGGGCACCTGGCAGGCTGCAAAGGCGACTGCCATCAGAGCCGGTACGAAAAAACGCTTCATTGGTTCCTCTCTTCCATTTCGGGAAATACTTGTGCCGTATATACAAGAATCTCTGTATCGTCGTGCTTCCATGCGTCTGGCGGAAGCCCCGCCTTGAGACATGAATGCGAAAGAAGGGTTTCACGGTCCCAGCCTTCCTCAGTGGCTACCTGCGGAAGCAGGGTTCCCGCCCTGCGCCCCCTTCTCACATAAACGCCGTGAACCCCCGGGATGACTTCGGAAGGGAGCACCGGTGTCATTTCAGAGAGCACGGATATCTGTATGGTCAGGGAATCCGCCTCGGAAGGAGTCACGGGTCGAAACCGGGGGTCGCCGGTTGCGGCCGCCCCAGCCATCGCGACTACGGTCGCGCCAAGGGAACCCGTTCCGGTGAAGCTTCCGATGCACCCCCTCAGCATCCCCCCCTTCTTCAGTGTGACGAATGCCCCACACTTGAGGCCGAAAACCGCCTCACTGCCGGGAACCGGCGGGACACCGCCGGAAGCCGCTCTTGAAACGGCCTGTCGGGCAAGGTCGAGAAGAAGGAGGCGCTCGGTTCGGTTCAACACCCCTCAGGCCTCCCTGACTATCATGCCGGAAAAATACCCTACGACCTGCTTTTCACCGGCGCCGGCGTCAGCCGATGTTGAGTAATCGATCTCAACCGCCCTGTTTCCTCCCGCCAGGGCCGCGAAATGAAGCAGTGTGATCATGGCTGCCCTGCCGCAAGCCTCTCCCCCCCTGGCAAGAGCATCCAGAAGGGCATCCGGGGAAAGGGTAAGAAAAGCCTCGCGCACCATGGAATCGAGTTTCAAGGCCCTGGCCAGGCCGTGATAATGGGAGAGGTCGCTGCTTGCCACGAAAAAGGCATCGGGAGCCTCTTCGTAAAGGACCCCGGCAAGTTCGAACAGGAATGACGGGTCATCGGAAACTGTCACCACGGGAATAACAGAAACCCCGGGCCATCTGGCGAGCATGAATGGAAGCTGCACCTCAATGCTGTGCTCCGCCATCACCGCTGAGCCGACGCCCCGTTTTCTGAGCCCTTCGAATGCCTGACGGTCGACCCGAACGTTCCCGAGCGGAGTTCCCAGTTCCCCGGCGTCAAGCAGAACCGCTCCACGGACGAATGCCCTGTGACTGGGGGCACACAGCACGACCCGTGATACATCCCCGGGAGCCCTTGCATAGGCCATGCCGGCGGTTCTGCCGGAATAGACCATCCCGGCGTGGGGAACCACCATTCCCAAGGAGCCCGGCAGAGGCTCGCGAGGTCCGGCCAGCTTTCTGACCAGTTCGGACAACTGGCGGGGATCGGAGGGGTAGAAGCTTCCCGCGAAGGAAGGCTCAAGAACCGTGTCCAAGCATGTCCTCCATCCCGTAAAGCCCCGGAGCCATGCCGGCTGCGAACCTTGCGGCCCTTAGAGCGCCCAGTGCCAGAACACGCCGGTCGGTGGTCATGTGGGTCAGGCAGAGCCTCTCACCCTGCCCAAGCAGATGTACCTGATGCTCGCCTAAAACATCGCCCCCCCTGAGGGAGTGAACACCGACCTCATCGTTGGACCGAATACCCGTAATCCCGTGCCTGCCGAACACCAGTGCCCCGGGTGAGCCCTCGAGCAGCGCGACGGCCGTCCCGCTGGGGCTGTCGACCTTGTTCCTGTGATGGATCTCGACGAGTTCCACATCGAAGCCTTCGCCGAGCATGGCCCGGGCCTGCCTTACCAGCCGGTTCAGAACGAATACACCGGTGCTCATGTTGGAGCTGTAGAAAACGGGTCTCTCCCGTGACCACCGCTCGAGCATTGCCCGGCAGGCATCGTCAAGCCCAGTGGTACCGCTGACCAGGGCTGCAGGGGAACCCGAAATGGTTTTATCCAGGTCGTCCCATGCCGAGGGAGCGCTGAAATCCAGCAAAACATCGGTACCTTCGGGAATTTTCATGTCCGAGCCCCGGTCGAGGGCGGCTGTGAGCTCGAGCGAAAGCCTTTGGGCTTCCCTGATGACCGAGCTGCCCATTCTTCCCATGGCACCGAAGACGGCATACCTCATTCTATGACTCCGGCCCCTTTCATGGCAGACAGAAGGGCTTCGACGCAGGGCTTGCCCACGGAAACCAGGGGAAGCCTCGGTGCCGGGTCCGGAAAGATGCCGAGAATGTAGAGCGCCATCTTGACCGGTCCGGGGCTGGTTTCGGTGAAGAGCGCCCTGAAGAGCGGAAAAAGCCTCTCGTGGATCCGCCGGGCAACCTCCACATTCCCTGAAAGCCCCTGGCGGATCATCTCTCCCATTGCTGCGGGAGCAACATTGGAAGTAACCGAGACCACGCCGTCCGATCCCATGAACGACTGGGGCAGGGCAAGATGGTCATCGCCGGAGAAAAGCGCTATCGGGCACGCACGGCGTATCTCGGTGATCCTTTCCACACTGCCCGCGGCGTCCTTCAGGGCTGTGATGTTCCCGTGCCCGGAAAGTGTTGCGATCGTCTCAACCGTCATACAGGTGCCTGTCCTGCCCGGTACGTTGTAGATCATCACGGGCAGCTCCGAGGCGTCGGCCACAGCTGTGAAATGGGCGACCTGGCCCGCAGGCGTTGGCTTGTTGTAGTATGGGGTGATGACAAGCACCCCGTTTATCCCTGTTTTTGCCGCGTCGCGAGTGAGCCTTATGGTGGATTCGGTGCTGTTGGTGCCTGTCCCTCCCAGCACGGGCACCGCCCCCTCGGCCTGATCCACAACGGTTTCCATCACGAGAAGCCTCTCGGCTTCGCTCATGGTGGCGGGTTCGCCCGTGCAGCCGCACGCCAGGAGCCCCTCGACACCGTTTTCGATCTGGTGGGCGACAAGACGGCGCAGGGCCCCCGTATCAGGGGCCCCGCCTGTGAAAGGGGTTGCAAGGGCGGTTACGGTGCCCCGAAGTTTCACTGTTTGTCCCTTTTTGCCATCATGTCCATGAAGGGCTTCATGAGTTCGATGGGGATGGGGAAAGCGATGGTGGAATTGTTCTCCGTAGCGATCTCGCCGAGGGTCTGCAGGTATCTGAGCTGAAGGGCTACAGGGTGCTGCTCGATAACCATCGCCGCTTCGCTGAGTTTCTGCGAAGCCTGGAACTCGGCGTCGGCGCGGATGATCTTGGAACGGCGGTCCCTCTCTGCTTCGGCCTCTTTTGCCATGACCCTCTGCATCTCAACGGGAAGGTCGACATGCTTGACTTCGACCGCTGTGACCTTGATTCCCCACGGATCAGTGGCGCGGTCGAGTATGTCCTGCAGTTTCGTGTTGATCTCGTCGCGCTCGGCCAGAAGCTGGTCGAGGGTGGTTTCACCCAGAACGCTGCGCAGGGTGGTCTGGGCCAGCTGGTTCGTGGCGTACATGTAGTTGGTGACCTCGAGAACGGCACGTTTGGGGTCCATCACCCTGTAGTAGGCAACCGCGTTCACCTTCACGCTTACGTTGTCGCGGGTGATGATGTCCTGCGGAGGGACATCCATGGTTATTATCCTGAGGTCAACCTTCTTGATCTGATCGATGACGGGAAAGACGAAAATCAGCCCCGGGCCCTTCAGGCCGATGACCTTGCCCAGGCGGAAGACGACGCCCCGCTGGTACTCCTTGAGCACCCTGAGGGAGATGAGAAGAAAGAAACCAATAATCCCGAGCGGGATACAGATGACGCCCATTTCAGCTTCCTTTCCTGTTGACGGGTTCAACTATGAGAACGGGATCGTCGGGGTCGTGCGTGACGACCCTCACTTCCTGACCGGGGGAAAGCTGTGACAAGGACCTGCACCACCACAGCTCGCCCCGAACCTCAATGACATGCCTGCCCCTGAAACCCAAATGCCTTTTCACCACACCCGTCTCCCCTGCCATTCCTTCGTATCCCGTCAGCCTGGGCCGCTTCTGGGCACTCAGACCGACGATCACAAGGAAGACCAGAATGACGAGGAAAGTGGCGGCCATCACCACCAGAGAAATGTAACTCACAAAACCCTCCAATCGTCCGAGGATTCGACACCCTTGATCCTCAGTATAAGAGCCGTGGGATTGGTAGCGGCGGAAAGAGCAGTTTCCTGGTCGATGGCGCCGTCGGTCAGGAGCTGGAACAGGGCCATGTCGAAGGTCTGCATGCCGTACTGCCTTCCGCTCTGCTCCATGGTCTCGTGGATGAGGTAGAGCTTCTCGGGGTCGGAGATGCAATCCATGATGGTCGATGTGTGAAGCATGATCTCGCAGGCGAGAACCCGCTCTCCGCTGTCGTCGCACCTGGGAAGGAGCCTCTGGCTGATCACACCCTTGAGAAGCGCCCCGAGCTGTATCCTGACCTGTTTCTGCTGGTGCGCGGGAAACATGTCGATGATGCGGTTCACTGTCTCCGCCGCGTCGGTGGTGTGCAGCGTACTCATTACCAGATGACCGGTCTCAGCACCCGTGAGCGCGATGAGAGCTGTTTCTGCATCCCTCATCTCACCGATCAGTATGACGTCGGGATCCTGTCGGAAAACCGATCTGAGGGCGTTGGCCCAGCCCGCGGTGTCAATGCCCACCTCGCGCTGACAGACGCTGGAAGAAAGGTCCGCGTGAAGGAACTCGATGGGGTCCTCGATGGTCACGATGTGCGCCTTGCGGTTCTCGTTGATGTGCCTGATAATGGCTGCCAGTGTCGTAGATTTTCCGCTGCCCGTGGCACCCGTGACAAGAACGAGACCACGCCTTTCGGTGGCGATCTCCTTCACCACGGGGGGGAGGCCAAGCTTGTCTATCTCGGGGACGCTGAAGGGGATCTTGCGCATGACAACCGCGGGAGTACCCCTTTGATGAAAGATGTTCACCCTGAATCTGGCTTTACCCCCGAGGCTGTACGCCAGATCGATCTCGTTCCCCTCGTTCAGGGAACTGATCTGCTTCTCACTGGCAATCTCGGAGATGATCCGATTGACATGTTCGGCTGCAAAGACTGGGAAGCCTTCGGCGTGTACTATGAGACCGGATCTGCGCACAACGGGGGTGGAACCGGCCTTGAAGTGTATGTCGCTGACCTGGTCGTCGACGAGCGCTTCAAGAATCTGATCAATCGCCTTTTCCCGAGCCATAGAACCCCTTTTCCCGTATATATGACCTGACCCCGTCACTTACAAGGTATCTTATACTTTTCCCCTCCGAAACCCGTGCTCTGATCATCGACGAAGAAAGCCAGATTCCGGGAAAGCTGAACATACGCACCGATTCAAGGTAGACCGGGACAATTCCCGCGGTTGAGAACCCGGGGCGTGTCCCGACAATCACGCACGCCTCTTCAAGTATTGTCAGGGGATCCTTCCAGGACTCCATTTCCAGAAGACTGTCGAGACCCATGACAAGACACGGCTTTGCGCCGAAGAGTCCGTTGAGCCTGCGGACGAGGTTAACGGTATACGAGGGACCATTTACCGGCTCCACATCGAGGATAGAAAATCGTGGGTCGCCGGAGATGGAGAGGGAAAGCATCTTCTTGCGATGGGAAAAGTCCGAGATCGCGCCTTCACCCTTGTGGGGAGGGTTGCGGGCGGGCACGAAACACATGTGGTCCAGCTTCATGAACTCGAGCGCCTCCTGGGCCAGCACCAGGTGCCCGAAGTGGGGCGGGTCGAAGGTGCCTCCCAGAAAGCCTCTGGTCATCGGTCCTCCGAGAGGCTCTCCTCCACCCTGGTCAACTGGGCCGGGGTGAGATCGCATTCGTCCCTGGCCCGGCGGTAGTAGCTTCGTGCCGAGAAATCGTTGCCCATGGCAAGGTAGGCGTCGCCTATGGTCAGCAGAAGATCAGCCCTGCACGAGGCCTGAGGATGGTTCTCAAGGGCTTCTCTGAGGTAGAGGATCGCTGCCTCGGGTTTTTCGCGTCTGAGATAGAAACGGCCGGTGTCGAGGGCGCGAAGAGCAAGGTGTTCGTCAACCACCCCAAGCAGCTCGATGGCCTGACCCATGAGTTCGGACCCCGGGTAGCGGTCGATGAACACCTGAAGCTCTTCCCGGGCCCTCAGAACGGGAGCGGGATCGCGCCTGTGGTCGCGTCTCTGTCTCCACATTGTTTCCGCGAGGGCAAGCTGGGCATCGTCGGCCCAGGCTCCCCTGTGAAACTCGTTCACGACCCTGAAGAAGTTGAACTCGGCGTCGGCCCAGAGACGCATTTCCCGGTCGCAGACAGCTCCCCGGAAAAGAAAGAGGTCGTAGAGCTCATCACCCGGATAGCGGAACTGCATCTCGGTGTAGATCAATGAGGCCTGTGACCAGGCGCGGTTCTCGAAGTGACTGTCGGCAAGTCCTATCAATTCGTCTCTGGTCATGCCGGTTGTTGAAACGGATGTCCCGCAAGACGAAAGCGCCGAAAGAACGCCGACCCACAGGAAACAAAGCTTTCTGTTCATTCAACTCCTAAAGGGGTGACGAAATACCTTAGTGAATCCCTGCGGGCGGCTGCTGTGATGGCCGATTGTGAAGTCAGTCCAGGTGAGACCTGGCACGCCCGGGTATACCAGAGAAGGGCGGTCTGGGAATCGCCGGAACCCTGTGCCATTTCGCCCAGGAGTACCGCGGCATCGACACGAACCCCCGTGAAACTGGAACTCCACACCTCCATCAGCCTCTCCCTGGCCATGGCGGTCTGGCCCAGCTCAAGGTCGGCACGGGCCGAACGAAGGAGCAGTTCCATCCGTCTGTGCCGCGAGCCGGGTTCGATTGAGCCAAGCCTGTCAAGTTCGGTGAGCACTTCTAGCTCATCGCTCCATCGGGAGGGAGCGTACTGCATGAGCCTGGCCGTGGCTTCTAGCCTTGGTGTCCTGAGGTCGGTTCTGACCAGGGGGATCCTGTCCAACTCGACCAGGTGTATTTCCGCATGGAAGGCGAGGATGCTGTCTTCGAACGGAGTTCCAACCAGTGAATCCGGAACCGTGGAAACCGAATAGAGGTGCCACGCGGCAAATTGTCCCCGAAGAAGCCACTCCTCCTCGAACACCCCGGCGAGCTCGGGGCAGGCGACGACGGCGGCGCCGAAAGCGTTGTAAGCCTGAAGGGAATCGGCGTCGCGTGCCATCTCCCATCCAAGCCTTCGCCAGAGCTCGCCGATCTCTCTGGGTTCCACGGTTCCCGGGGTTTCAGTGAGTACATGCAGCGCTTCCAGGGCTTTCTGTCTTGAGGCCCTTTTCCTGTCGGCCTGGGCTGAGAGAACAGCCGCTTCGGCGTACTCGAGCTGAAGCAGGGGATCGTACCCGGAAGCGAGCGATAATGCCTCTCCGTAAAAAACCATGGCCTGTTCGTACTGGCCGGATGACATGAGTGTGCGGGCCTGCTGAAGCAGGTCATCCTGTTTACCCGAAGCCCCGGTGTCGCAGCCGGGTGCGCAGAGGAGAAGGAGAAAGAACACGGAAAGATGGGATCGAAGCATCAATCAGCCCTGCTGGAGTAGAACAGGTAGATGAGCGCGGCTACAACGCCGGTGACCACCACTGGCTCGAGAACCTTGTTGCCCGACCCTGCGGGGACGGTGTCGTTCGCCCACAACTCGGTCCGGTGTTCGAAAAACTGCTTGTCGCCGGGCGAAACCGTATCCTGTACCAGGCCTTCGGTCCTCCAGGTGTCAACGACAATACCGTTCTCGTCGAGGAGGGAGATGGCGAGGCTGCAAACCGCTGACCTGGGCATCCTTCTGGCGCCGAGGAACCAGGACCGCTCGATCTCGCCGTACACCACACCGAGCTGCATGGGACGAACGACGATCTGTGAACCTGTTCTGTCCGTTCTCTCCGCGGTGACCCCTATGCCCTTTTCGGACAGAAGGTTCGTTAGGGCCTGGACTACGAGCCATCCGCCTTCGTGAGCTCCTTCGACGGTTATGAAAAGGCTTTCGGTGCCCCTGAGCGAGAGGGCGTCAGCCACCGGAGTAACGGCCTGAAAAACGGCCTGCTCGGTCAACTCAAGGTTTCCCTGAACCCCCGTGAGGGTCGCGAGGACCAGCGCGAAGAACATCATTAGGGTACCCTTCCTTCAGAGTGATTGCCATAATCATCGCTGGAATATAGGTTCAATCAGCTTTATCGACTACCATTTCCGAACTCGAACCGCTGACCAGGGAGCACATCACAACCGATCCTGGAACAACTGGTCTTGTGAACGTTGTCTGCAGGTCCGCATCGGGAGCGTCGTATAAACTGTGTCCCGTCAAGGAAGTGTCAGCCATAACGGGAAATCGCTCTCCCGACAGCCTTTCCGCCCATGAATGGTAAATGCTCTCCCCCATTGAAGACAGTGCGGAAAGCCTTTCCATGGTCACGTGATCCGGAACGGAGTCTCCCTGGCGTGCCGCCCTTTCGTACTCGGGGGTGCCCTCTTCGGGCCACCATGGGAAGGCGGCGATATGCCTGAGCGATGAATACTTTCCAAGGAAACGCTCCAGACTGATAAAATCTTTGTCGGTCTCGCCGGGATAACCGGTTATCACCGTGAACCTGACGGCGACGGGCCTTGAAAGGCCTTCGATGGTGTCCATGATCATGGACAACCGGTCGGGGCCGTAGCCTCTCCCCATCCTCTCGAGTACCGGGGCGGATGCGTGCTGGATCGGCAGGTCGAGGTAAGGCGTCAGATTGGGCCGGGACTCGAAAAGCATTGGAAGGTCAGAGGGAAAGTGCGCGGGATGGATGTAGTAGAGTCTGAACCAGACCCCGGGGTGCAGCCCGGTCACACGGTCGATAATGCCCGTAAGTTCAGGGTGTGCGCCGGAATCCTGGGCAACCAGCCCCACCTCCCTGGCGCCCTGCCCCACCACAGTGTTCACGGAGTCAATGACGCCTGCGGCATCGATGGGGCTGAAAGCCCCCCTTATGGCGGGGATGGTGCAGTAACTGCACCTGTTGCTGCAGCCTTCCGCGATCTTGACGTACCTGTAAACTCCGGTCCCGTTCTGGCGCGAAAGGCGGTTTTTCACCCCGAGCCAGTGCGCGGGCCGGGTGAGCATCACCGGCTCGCGCACTGGCTCGGGGTGAAAAACCGCCTT
>JAWOHL010000089.1:0-71484 GCA_046485185.1 Candidatus Fermentibacteraceae bacterium | reverse complement strand
AGCTACAGAGAGGGTCCCGCAGCCCACCCGGCAAGGGCAGCCTTCAGAATTGGAGAGATGTCGAGAGTGGTTTATGACGCAGTTTCGGTGGTCAGCACTGAAACAGCGACACAGAAGACACAGCTCAAGATCGAGGTGGAGAACTGGTACGCCAAGTCCCTGACATACAACGTCGACACATGGTTCATGGCGTCCTGCGCCAGGGCGGGCGAGCTTTTTGAGGACTACGCCAACGCCATCGCCTTCATGCCGCCTCCGGAAGGTCTCGATGAAGCGGCCATCGACGAGTTCTACAGCCAGCTCTACATACAGATCTACGAACCCAACATGCAGAACGCCACCAACGTTTATACAACTGCTATCCAGAAGGCTGTTTCCGCGGGTGTCACGAATGAGTGGGTGGAGCGCGCCGCCAGGAACCTCGAGCTGATGGCCCCGGGCAGCGTTGCCGCCCTTGGTCTTCCCGGCTACGGCAGCGCACCTGAGCCAACCCCCGAACAGGTTGCGCCGGAAGGCGGTGGTGTTCAGTGAGGCTATCATTGATTGCCGTGGTCCTGCTCATGGCGCTTCCCGTATTCGCCCAGACGACGACTCCCGGAGGGGCCAGGCTCGAGGGCGGCAGGCTCATCCTCGAGGAGATAACGATCCTTGGAGAGCTCAGAACCCCCCAGGCCCTGTTCCTCATGCTCAAATCCACCCCGAACCTCAGCAACGTTCTTCTTGACAGAAGCTTTCTCGAAGACGTGGTGAGACCCATCTATCCCGGCGCATTCGCAACGGAAGCAAATTTCATGGTGGATGGCTCACGGGGGCAACCCCTTCCGAAATGGGTCAGGTACGGCTCCGTAGCGGTGCTTGGCGGTCTCAGCGCGTACAGCTATGCTAGCGATAATTCCGAGTCGGGCCTGATCTTCGGGGTGATGGCCGGCATGGATCTTTTAGGTAACCTGCTCTATGATTTCATAGGTCAATGAGCACCTTGAGAGGAGAAACCCAGATGCGCCTTACCCTGTTCGCCCTGCTGGTTTTTATGGTCATGCCGACTTCGGTTCTCGCCCAGCCGGAGAACCCTGAACCCGGTGACAGCCTGCAGGCGGCTGAGGTGGATTCCACAGCCACACCCGATTCAGTTCAGACCACAGCGGAGGAAACCCTGCCGGATTCCATCGTTTCAGTAGAAGCAACCGAAGAAGCACCGCAGGAGGAAGTCCGGGGAGGGTTCTTCAGCGATTTCGCCAAGTTTTTCAGGGATGGCGGCCCCGCCATGTGGATCATTCTTCTGTTCTTCTTCGTGGGTATCGTGATCTGCATCGAGAGAGCGATGTTCCTCTTCGGGACGGCGTCGGTGAAACCCGAGGCCTTCATGGCCAAGATCGCCGATCTCATCCGCAAGGGAAGCATCGAGGGCGCCATAGCCGAAACCACCCGCCAGAAGGCACCACTTTACAGGATCATCGAAGCGGCCCTGCGGAATTACCGGGGCACCGAGAGGGACATTCAGAATGCCGTTGACGAGATGGCCCTCACCGAGCTTCCCAGAGTCAACTCCCGCATAAGCTACCTCGCCATGCTTGCGAACGTTTCGACCATGGTGGGGCTGCTGGGTACGATCTTCGGCCTCATTGCCGCTTTCGCGGCCGTTGCCGCAGCCGATCCCGAGCAGAAAAGCATCATGCTCGCCAACGGTATCTCCATGGCCATGAACACCACCGCGTTCGGTCTCGTGAGCGCCATCCCGCTGCTCATAATCCACTCCATCCTCACTTCCAGGGCTGACAAACTGGTGGACCAGATCGACAGGTACAGCGTAATGGTGATGAACATGCTCGCAGCCTCCAGGAAGGGTGACTGATGGCAAAGGCCGCATCCGGGAGAAGCAGGCGGACAAGACACGAATCCGAACTTAACATGCTTCCGGTGATGAACCTCTTCTGCGTCATCATCCCGTTCCTTCTCCTTAGCGCCAGTTTCCTCGAGATCACAGTCATCGAGATGAGCGGCACCGAGGGCGTGACTTCCGGAGGCGCCGGAGCAACTGCTAACCTGATGCGCTCCGAGGAGGACAGGCTTCAACCCAAGATCATCATAACGGAAGAAGAGATGTTCATCGGCACCGCTGCCGGAACCGTTCATGTCAGCTACTCTTTCCAGGAACAGCGGGACACGAATGACGACGGGGTGTACGACACCCAGGTCACCAACTTCCACTGGGACTCGCTTGCCATGAAGGTCGAGGAGGCTCACAAGATACTTTCCGAGGCCTACCCCCAGATTACTTTTCGCAAGATCGTGATCCTGACCGTCGAGGAAACCCGCTACGAAAGCATCATCAAAGCCATAGACATCGCTGCCGTGGCCGGTTTTGACCAGCCCGGGCTTCAGGTTGCACCATCCGCCTCCGTGGCCAGCGCCATGGGGGGCCCCCGATGAGCGCACCATCCAAAAGGCGGGTTCCACTTCTGCTGGGTTCGGGGAAGTCCAAGGCCCTATCCAGGGCTGGTGACAAGAAAGCCGCTCTCAACCTGACCTCAATGATCGACATGTTCACCATTCTCGTTGTCTTCCTTCTCATGAGCTACTCAGCCGAGGGCGCCCTTGTTACGATCAGTGATGCCCTCACGCTGCCCAAGGCTCACTCTGAGCAGAGCATCCAGATGAAGCTCGAGATCCTCGTCAACAGACAGGTCATAGTGGTCGACGGAGACCCGGTAGTCGCGGTGGATGCCGCCCTCCTTTCCGCTGGCGGGTCCATCCCTGCCCTTGTCTCCCGTCTGAAGGACCACATGGAATACGCAAGGAGCGTTCGGGGTACCATCACCGAGGAAGAGATGAAGATCAACATCCAGGGTGACCAGAGTATTCCGGCGATCCTTCTTCAGAGGGTCATGGCAAGTTGCTCCGAAGCGGGTTTCATGAGCCAGAACCTCGCGGTCATCAAGGTGGAAGGCACCGGTGAGGAGGAATGATGGCCCAGGCTGCTGAAGAGAGGAAGGTTCTTGCCATTGCCGTCATGCGTGACGGCAAGGTGGTGAACAAGATGCTCCCGGGATCGGTTCCCGTGAGGCTGGGCTCGGGCTACAACAACAGCATCGTCGCTGAAGCCCCGGGCATTCCCGATTCCATGGAGTTCATCCGCCCCGGTGCGGAGCGTGACATCTGGGAACTCCGGCTGTCCGACAGCATGGAAGCGGTGGTAACGTCAGCCGACGGTTCGAAACTCAAGTTCAGTGATCTGAAGGGTCTTGGCATCTTTTCCACTGATTCGGAAGGCAACTTCATACTCAACCTGCACTACGGCGACCAGGGAGCCGTGAACGCTGGTCCGTTCGTGATCCACTTCGGCTTTATCGTACCACCGGCCAAACCTGTTGTCGAGAAAAAGCCGGTGAAGAAGAAGGAGCCCGAGAAGGCCGTCATCGAGGAGAAGGCCGATCCCAGAAGACTGAAGATCACCGTCGAGGGTCCTGACGGTCGCAGGGACATCTGGCCCAATGCGGGCATAATGACCATCGGTGAAGCCGATTACAACACGGTTTCCGTGAAGCACTCAGGTCTCCCCAGAATTCACACACTGCTGGAACCCTCGGGCAACCGTTACGTTCTCAACCTGCTTCCCGAGATCAAGGGCGGCGTCGAGGTGAAGGGAAGCGTCATTCCCTTCAGCACCCTCATCGAGCGCAAGATGATACGCCAGGAGAAGGAAGGCGCCCCATACGTCTGGGAGTTCGACAAGAGCGTTCAGGGTGTTTTTACAGTCAGCGGTGTCGAGGTATTCTTCGGGTTCGCCGATCCCCCGCCGGAAGTTCTTAAACCAAAGGCCGAACCCCGCCCCGAGGTCAAGGTCGAGAGAGTGAAACCGGCCGTTTACGACTGGCAGACATTCGCCACCCGTCCCCACGAAGAGACGGCTTTCGAGGAAACCACCACCGAGAACCAGAAGTTCAAGGTCATGGTCGGGATAGGCCTTGCGATCGCCCTTCTTCTCGGGGCCGTGACAGACCGCCTGATCGTGGTGGTGAAGGAGTCCAAGACCCAGATCCTCAGACGGGCGCCCAGCGCAAGGGTAGCCTCGCTGGCGGAAACCCCTCCCCCGACCGAAGAAATCGGTGTCGGCGAAGAGATCATCAGCGACATGCCTTCCACCGAGGTGGCAAGCACTGCCGGAGGCGCTCCCACAGAAGGGCCTTCAGGCCCTGTGGGTGCGGCTGCGGGAGCCTCAGCCGCCGAGGATGTTCTACAAAGTATCGGTTTTGCCGCGTACGGCACAGGGGCGGCGGGAGGCGGCGCAGGGTTCATCGGTGACCTGCAGAGCGCGGCGTCCAGCGGTATCGGTCTTGCATCGGGCACTTCCGGTCAGGCTCTCGTTGCCGGCGCCGGCGGCGGCGGCTCGGGCGGTATAACCGGCCTTATCGGTTCCGGCGGCGGTGTCGCATCCAGCGCCGAAACCGTCAGTTCAAGCCAGATGCAGGCGGTGCACCAGGCAGCACAGGTTACGTTCACGGCCAGCGCTTCGGGCGAAGCCATCGATCTTGGCTACAGGAACATGTCCGAGATCAGGCAAAGGCTGAACGTGATGAAGATGCGTATCCAGACCGCGTACGAGGGCCTTCTCAGAAGCGACCCCAGCGCGGGGGGCAGGATCAGCATCAGCTTCTCCATCACTCCCAGCGGTTCCGTAACCGCTGTCTCGGTGAGCTGTCCCGGTTCGCTTGCAAGCCTTCAGGCCACGGTAACCAGCGCGGTGAACAGTCTGAATTTCGGGCCTGCGCCCGAACAGACTTCAAACCTTCCGGTCACGGTACCGGTGAATCTGGTACCGCCGCAATAACATCGAGTCGATCCGGGCGGAGCGCATGCCCCGCCCGGATCAACTTTGCCACTCCAGTCGCTACCCTATCCACACGGACTTCTGATTCACGAATTCCATTATGCCCTCCCGTCCCAGCTCCCTGCCGTAGCCCGAGCCGCCAGTCCCCCCAAAGGGAAGGCGAGGGTCGGACCTTGCGTAGGCATTAACGAAACACGCGCCAGCATGTATCTTCCGGGCGAAAGCCTCCCCTTTCGCAGTGTCACTGGTGTAGACTGAGGCGCCGAGACCGAAGGTTGTTTTTTCGGCCAGCTCCAGCGCTTCGGTTTCATCTCCGGCTGACATCACCGCCGCAACGGGTCCGAAGGTTTCCTCGTCCCCCGCAGGCATGCCCGGGGTGACTCCGTCCAGCACGGTCGGCGGATAGAAGAAGCCCCGCGACCCGGGAAGAACTCCGCCGGTCACCAGTTTTGCGCCCATTGCGATGCTTCCGGTGACCTGATCGTGAACGGCGCTGCGCAGATCATCACGTGCCATGGGGCCCAGTGTGGTTGCGGGATCAAGGGGGTTTCCCGCGACGACCCTCAGCATCTCGGCCTCGAGAAGCTCTACGAATCGCCGATGGACTGTTTTCACTACTATCATGCGCTTGGAAGCGATGCAGTTCTGACCTGCGTTGATGAGACGGGAGTACGCAACACTTTTCGCTGCAGATTCCAGATCGGCGTCGGCAAGGATCACCGCGGGGTCGCTTCCGCCAAGTTCGAGCACACACTTTTTCAGCGCCTTGCCGGCCATACTGGCCACAGCCCTTCCGGCACGCGAGCTTCCTGTCAGCGTGACTGCCCTTACGGCAGGGTGACCGATGAGCGTTCTGGAAACACTTCCGGCCCGATGCCCGGGAACCACCACCATGCCGAACAACCCCTCGGGAAAACCCGCCTCCCGGAAGAGCCCGGCGATCTCAAGGGCACAGCCCGTGACATTGGGAGAGTGTTTGAGGAGGACCCCGTTACCCGCTGCGACAGCCGGCGCGGCGAAGCGGAACACCTGCCAGAACGGAAAGTTCCAGGGCATGATTCCGTAGATGACTCCCAGGGGTTCGTAGGCAACAAAGCTCTTACAAGCATCGGTGGTGACCGGAACGTCACTGAGGAAAGCCCCACCTTGTTCGGCGTAATAGCGGCACACAAGGGCACACTTGTCGGCCTCGGCGACGCCCTGGCCCACCGGTTTTCCCATCTCCAGCGCCATCAGCTCCGCGAGCACAGCGCGTCTTCCTTCAAGGATCTTTGCAAGGGCTTCAAGCCGTAAAGCCCTTTCCGCGTGAGTCGAAAGGCGCCATGATTTAAAGGCGGCTTCGCACTGGTCAGCCGTTCCGATCACCTCACTGCGGGTATGTCCCCGCCACGCACCGACAAACTCTTCGTCCCACGGGTTTACCGAGAAGACATCCGGGATGTGACCTTTTCCCACCGGGCCCTCCGTTTCAGCAGATGGGTGTTTTACGGTGATTATACACCAGGGTGAGTGAATCGACCGAGATTGACCTGAAGGAACCCGTTCCCTATCATTGCCGGGTTTTGCTACAGCACATACTTCTCCAGACTGCAGGGAACAGACAGATCAACCCATCCAGGCAAAGCACCTACCTGGCGGACAGATCGGTGGGATGGCCGCTTCTCGGCGCAAGCCTTGCCGCTACCACCATCGGCGGGACATCAACCGTTGTCCTTGCGGCATACATCATGACCCACGGCCTTTCCGGGTTGTGGCTCGACATCCCTCTTGGGCTTTCTCTTCTGGTCTCGGGGTTTTACCTGGCGGGCAGGGTCCGCGCCACGGGGGCGTTCTCCATTGCCGGGATCGCGCGACAGAAGTACGGGAACACATTCGGAACAGTCATATCGGTTCTGGTATTCATGGCGGAGCTTGCATGGTTCGCGCTTTTGACCCTTGCGGGCGCATCGCTCGTTCAGGGGATGACAGGGCTTTCCCAGCCCGGCGCAATATTCGCTATGGCGGGCGCCTTCTCCGCCTATACGGTGATGGGAGGCCAGAAGGCGGTGATCGTTACCGACCTCTGGCAACTGTGCCTTTTAATGCTCTTCGGCCTTGGCATTCCAGCAGTCATGGTGCTGCTTCGGGGCGTGAACCCCGAACCCGGTGGGCTGTCGTTCCCGGAAGGACCGGGCATGGGGTGCAGGGATGTTTTTGGCCTGGTTCTCATGATGGGCCTTCCGGGGCTTGTTGGAGGTGATGTGTACGGAAGGCTTCTCTCGGCAAGGACCCCGCGCGATGCGGCTCGTGCGTCGGTCATGGCGGGGCTTTTGAAGCTTCTCGCGGCCGGTTGCGTTGCTGTGATCGCCCTTGGCGGAGAGGGAAGCCTTGATGAGACGTTCCGGATGGTTCTTCCCCCCGTAATGTACCATGCGGCGGTGTTCGGCATACTCATGGCCATAATGTCCAGCGCGGACAGCGTACTTCTCACGGGTGCGACCGTGCTTCATACCGACCTGATGCCCCATCTGAAGGCGTCTCCCCGTCTGGTTGCTTCCCTGGTAGCGCTGGCGGGAACGATCCTGGCACTTGCCGCGGGGAACGTTGTGGCCGTGATGCAGTGGTCCTACACGGTCTTCAGCGCCGGCGCGCCGCTGCCCCTGCTGGCCGCGCTCTTGCTTAAACGCACACCTCCGCCCCTGGCGGCCAACCTGTCCGTTATTATTGGGGGGGGAACGGCGGCCCTGCTGAAGCTTCTGGGAAACCCCTACGCATTCCTCATGGGTCTCGGGGCTTCATTGGGCATCCTTGTAATTGGAGTTATTGTAAACAATGGCGGGAGATAAGCATGAAAAGTTGCCTGTTCATCGGAATTTTCACTCTGCTGGTGTGTTCGTGCGGAAAACCCGAACCCGTGGTTCAGGCCGATGTCGGTGGGATCTGGGATGGAGGGCTCGTGGTCGCCGGGACCACGCTGGAGATATCGGTTCAACTCTCGCAGACGGACAGCACACTTGCCGGGAAGATCGAGATACCCGTTCAGAACGTGAGGGGGCTCGAACTGATCGGCATCGATGTTCGTGGCGACAGCGTGTTCTTCTCGATTCCCTCCGGGCTTGGCAGGGCCGACTTTCTGGGAACGGTTCGTGGCGACAGCATGAGCGGAGCTTTCGTTCAATCCGGCTATACCGGTTCTTACACTCTTCTGAGAACTTCGCGTGACATTCCCCTCAGCGTGTCCACGGGCGAGGAGGTTGTTATCCGGGGGGATGACTGTGAGCTGGCCGGAACCCTCGACCTTCCTCAGGGAGAGCCCCCGTATCCCTGTGTCTTTCTTCTCACGGGCAGCGGTCAGCAGGACAGGGATGAGTACGTGATGGGATTCCCGGTCTTCGCCGTTCTGAGCAGACACCTCACCGATGCCGGGCTTGCGGTCCTCCGGTGCGATGACAGGGGAGTGGGTGGTTCCACCGGCGGTATGGAGGCGTTCAACGACTCGGTGCTGCTCTACGAGGCAAACCTGATGCTGGACTTCCTTCGGCAGGACGGGCGGATAGATCCGTCCCGCATCGGTGTCCTCGGCCACAGTGAGGGTTCCAGCACCGCTTTCGCGCTGGCGGCCGGGCGTCCTTCCGACATTGCTTTCGTTGTAAGCATGGCCGGCCCCGCGCTTGACGGGTACACGACCATCCTTGCCCAGCAGGCGGCGATACTTCGTACACAGGGGTTTCCGGAAGAGGAGATTGTCCGCAGGCAGGCCGTGCAGACCGGGATAATGGATGCCGTTCTTGCCGGAGCGGACAGCACCGAACTCGAGTCGATACTCGACAGGCAGTTCCGGTCGGAGTTTGCCGGGCTCACCGAAGAAGAGCTTGCGATGATGGGCGATGTGGAGGGACAGATCCGCATGATGGTGGATCAGGCCCTTGCTCAGGTGACATCGGAGTGGTTCGAAAGCTTCCTGGTCAACGATCCTGCGATCAACATCAGGTCAGTAACATGCCCTGTCCTGGTCCTCAGCGGCGGGAAGGACATTCAGGTTCCCAGGGATCTCAACCTTCCACACATGGAAAGCGCTCTCGAGGACAACCCCGACCACGAGACCGTGGTGTTCGATGATGCCAACCATCTGTTCCAGCAATCGGTTACGGGAGCGGTCGAAGAGTACGCCACCCTCGAACCGGCGTTCATCGAGGGTTTTCCCGAAGCCGTGACCGGCTGGATAAGCGAGAGGGTTTTTTAGAACACCCGACCCAGAAAGGTGTACCAGTCCCGCGAGCCGGTGAGGATCAGGCCTGCCTGATCGAGCAGGTCGGGGTCCCGGTTTTCAAGGTAGAGCCCGCAGAGTTTTCCAACCTGGCTCTCTCTGAGAACGACCGGCAGAGCATCGTATTCTGCCCGGCTTCCGTGGGCCAGGGCAAAGAAGGCCGATGCGAGGGCTTTCCACCCCTCACATGGTTCAGGGGAGGGTCTCAATCGCCTCCCTGACCTCGGCTGCCTTGTCTGGGCAGTCCACCGAGCCGAGGAGCAATGCGAGTTCCCCCAGGGCCGCCATGTATTCGTCGCGGGTGATGGACAACTCCCCGGGGTAACCGGAAAGCGCCACCTGATGAAGGGGTTCGCCGCTCAGGTTGAACCCCGCGTCGTACAGGTCCTCGAGCCATTCCATGGCATCTTCGGGGGGCATTCCGGCGTTTATCCGCGTTCTCACACCTGACACGCCGGATACAAGAAGGACCACGCACATTTCCCTGTCCAGAGGGTTGGAGCCCGGATAGAAAACCGACCATGCCTCTTCCAGAACACCATCGTAGTCATCGTTCCTGTAGAGCAGAACCATCCGTTGCAGTGCCTCGGCGTAATAGTCGTGATAGGTCCCGCTGATGGGTCCGAGTTCGTAATCCTCGCCGACACTGTATTCGGCAGTGTAGTAGTTGGCCGTGAACGGGTACTGTGAGTAGACCGTGAGAACGCCCGAGTCAGGGTCGTACGTTGCCGAAGACTTGGCGATGTTGAAAGTTCCCGGGAACTCTGCGTATCCGGAGATGAGTTTGGACCCTCTGGCAAGGGCGATCTGCGTTACTGTTGTGAATTCAAATACGACCAGGTCAACGGATCCCTCCTCCGGCGGGAAGCCTTCGATGTAGAGAACCGCTGTGCAGTCAATCGCCATGAGCATGCAGAAAAGAAGGATCATCCCTGTCTCACCCCTTTGTTTTTTCCGGGTCCGGTTCGAAGGGCCAGAAGCCTGTCTCTAAGCTCCCTGGCCGCTTTCTCCGCCTGTGCGTAGATCTCGGGGGCCTTGTGGAACTCCAGGAGGTCGACATTGGAGATGTCCGGTTCGATGTAGATGGTCGGGGGGGATTTTGCGAGCTTCTCGGAGATTATGCTGCGCTGCATGATGTTGAATGTTTCCAGAACGGCGCGGAAGGCCGTGGGAGATTTCCGGCCCTCCCTTTTTTCAAGCCGCCCCATTACGTTCACCGCAATCACCACGTCGCAGTCGCCGAGGATATCGTGCGGAAGGGGGTTGACGCACCCGCCGTCGATGAGGGTCATGCCGTCCATGTGAACCGGGGAGAATACCCCTGGAAGCCCCATGCTGGCTTTGATGGCCTTCAGAAGGTCACCCTCACTGAAAACCTCCTGTGTTGAGTTCCAGAAGTTCGTGGCGACGACCCTGAGGGGGATGTGAAGTTCCCCGAATGTTTTTGTCAGTATCTGACGGTAAAGGAATTCGACGAAAGCGTCACCCTTGAAAAGGGCGTTGCCAAGAAAGTCGATGTCGAGAAGCCTGATCGATGCAAGGGCATCCCTGTTTGCCAGTATGTCCCTGAGGGTGTCTCCGTCCTTTATCAGCATGCGGTCGGTTCCCTCGCGGATGGCCATACCCGTCACACCTGAAGCGTAGATGGCGCCAATTACGGCCCCTATGCTGGTGCCCGCGATGCGGTGCGGCCTTATCCCCAGTTCGTCCAGCACCTGCAGCATGGGGATGTGGGCAAGCCCCCTGGCACCGCCGCCACCGAGTGCCAGCCCTATCTTCAGCCCTTCGCTCACCGGCATCGGAACACCACGACATCGGTAACGGGGTCCTGCGAAGGACCTGTGCCAAGCGGGTCATACCTCATGTCCGCCGCTTCAAGGACGGTGAAGAGAAGCCCTATGCTTTCCCTTCTGACGATGACAAGAGGTTCGCTGCTGCCGAAGATGAGCAGTGCCGAGAAAAGGTCGTGGGTTGTTGATGCGTGCAGAACAGGGGTGCCGTCAGCCATGAGGGGGGAGAACTCCTGTGGCTGCTCCCACGAAGTGGTGATGACGGGTCCCCCCCCGGACTCCACCATACCGGTCAGCTCCGCTCCCCGTATCCGCTTGGCTGCGAGAAGCGAGAGTGACGTCAGGGTTGCAAGGGTTCCGACGACAACAACTGATCGCACAAGCCCTTTCTGCATGCGTGGCGAGAGTGTCAGGCACAGCACGAAGCAGAAAAGCATTCCGTGCCGGAAACCCCAGGCTACATCCTCGGTGTGCATTGGGCTCATCGAGAAAACCATCGCGGCCGTCAGGACAGCTGCAGCCCCCAGCAGTTTTCTGCCAGGTGCCGCCAACCAGAGCAGTGGAAATGCCAGGAGCGGGTTTTGAACATCCATGGTGTCGGTGGATCGAAGCCCCCTTATGAAAAGGGCGGCAATGGGCACGAGCGTCAGCAGAAGTCCTGCGTACACGGCAGCGTTTCCGGAACGCGTACCTTCCCTTATCCGGGAATAGCCCCAAAGACCCCATATGACAAGCCCGACTATCAATCCATCGACGCCGAAGCCGGGCATGGCGTTGATGAATGCCCTGCGGATGATCGTCAGCCTGTTTTCGAGCCATGTGCCGGAAGAGCCGTAGATTGCGCTCTGTGTGCCGCTTGAAACAAGGTGAGTTCCCAGCCAGGAACCTGTGAACACTTTCTGCAGGATCAGGAAGAGGGCCATGGAGAGAACCGCCGCCAGAACCATTTTCCTGATCTTGGGTTTTCCGGTTTGCTGCAGCAGCAAAGGTAACGCGAAGACCATCTCGATCCTCATGAAGACCGCCATCGCTGCTAAGATGAAAGCGGGGATGATCCGGCCCCTGCGCAGCAGAAGCATACTTTCGAGGGTGAGGAAGAGCGCTATGGAATGGGAGAAGAACGTCAGGCTGTAGAATGGGATCGGTGTGGCAAGAATAGCCAGGAGCAGGCTGGTCCTGCTGGATACCCCCCGGGAGCGCAGCACTCCTGCCAGAACAAGGGCGAGAGCCAGCCCCCCCGCAAGGGGCGGGATGTAAATGCCGAACGGCCCGAAGAGCATGTAGAATGGCAAGGCGATTACAGCCAGAATGGGGGTGTACTGGCTGTAGAGCCTGCCTTCCCTCATGAAGCCGTACTGTGCCGGGAGGGGGCGCAGCCTTTCCAGAAGCGCGGGGTCTGTGATCAGTTCACGGCCCGGATACGGAAGCTCGGGGGGCAGGGTTGCCCTGTTCAGGGTGAGCGCGTGCGTCTGGAGGAAACGATTGGCTTCGTCCATGCACCAGAATGAATCCGGAGGGAGCATAAGCGCAAAGGCCGTGAGAAACAGACCCAGGATGAGAAGAAGTGGAAGGGCCGGGTTTCTCACATTCATTGATCAGTGCCCGGGCTCAGGGGATCCTGCCGCGTTGCCCCTGAAACGGTCGAGCTGTCCCTGAAGGTAGGTGTTGTCAGGGTCGGACTCCAGGGCCCTTGAGCCCCATTGGACGGCTTCATCGATCCGATCGAGCCGGAAAAGGATCTCCGCCACGGTGTCCATAATGTTCGCGTCTTCCGGCTCGGAGGCGCTTGCTTCAAGGGCTATCTCCAGGGCACGGTCGAGCTCGAGGTCTGCCATGGCCATGGACCATGCCACTGCGTTCTTCATCCAGGCTTCCCCGTAGTCCTGGGATGCCATGCGGGAGAGGATCGCATCGGCTTTTTCACCCTGGTAGAGTTCCAGCATGTTCAGCGGCTCCCACCAGCGGAAGTAAAGCCTTCGGAGTTCTGTCACCGCCTCGGGGTTGTCGGAGACCTGGATGTCGACCAGCAGGTCGGTGGAACCCTGATGCCCCCCGTTCTCCCTCACCACGAGGATCGCCGCGGACTGTCTGCCACGGCTGTCCCCCCCGGCATCTTCCCCCGCCTTCAGGGCTTCGAGAAGCCTGTAGGCAAGGATCTCGCCGTCGGTGGCCAGGAAGGACCGCTCCATGGCTTCAACGACTTCGGGGCCGGTGAGGATGTTTCCCTGGATCGCATAGCCCTGACCTGTCACCCCCCCGGCCCAGAACATGGTTTCAGTGCCGGTGAATGACGCCGGGTTGCCCCGGGAATCGACAACACCGATCTGCCGCTGGTCCGCAAGGGAGTCACCGGAAGTGAGGGTCTGGATCACTTCCTCTGCGGACATCCCTTCGGAAAGAAGCCTGAGTCCCTCCGGACCGTAGCCGAGGTTGGCCCACGCCTGGGTGGCTATCGCGCCAGCGCCCGCCTTCGCCCATGGAACCATCTGGCCCACGAACGGAACCTTCGAGGCCACGGCTATGCCCCATTCACCGGTTTCAGGATCGTTTGCGACAATGGAGAAAGTAGATAGAAGAGCAAGGAGCAGAGCGATCATCGCGCACCTCTCAATCCAACAGAAGCAGGCTTCCTGCCATCACCGCCATGCCGGCCACAAGGCCGATTATGCAGAGGTGGTGCTCGCCGTGCTCCTCGGCGGTTGGAAGGAGCTCGTCGAGGCTTATGTAGACCATGATGCCCGCCACGCCCGAAAGCATCCAGCCCAGCACTCCTTCGGTGAAGAGGGTCCGGAAGAAGAAGAAACCGATAAGGGCCCCGAGGGGTTCGGAGAGACCGGACAGAAAAGACCAGCGGAACGCCTTTCTTCTGCTTCCGGTGGCGCAGTAGATGGGGGCGCTTATGGCGATCCCCTCGGGAACGTTGTGTATGGCTATGGCCACTGCTATCGCAACCCCCAGCCTGGGTTCCTGAAGGGCCACGGCGAATGTTGCGAGCCCTTCAGGGAAGTTGTGGACAGCTATGGCGATCGCGCTGAACACCCCAAGCCTGTGCAGGTTTTTGCCGCAGACCGGGCTGTGGACCTCGTGGGGATTCTCGAATTTTGGGACCATGAGGTCGATGACGGCCATGATCGCGATGCCTGCGAAGAACCCTGCGACCATCCGGAAGTCGGCGGCGCTGTATGAGTTGCCCGCAGCCGCGAACGAATCCCGGGCCCCCGGAAGGATCTCCATGAAGCTGATGTAGACCATGACACCGGCGCTGAAGCCGAGGGCTGCGGCAAGGAAGCGGGCGCTTGTGTGTTTTGAGAGAAAGGAGATGAGGCTTCCGATCCCCGTTGCGAGGCCGGCAAACGTAACCATCCCGAAAGCGGGCCAGAAATTTGTCATGTCCATGTAGTGCTCCTGGGTTGCGGAATACCCGAACATAAGAAAACCCGGGGCCTGCGGCCCCGGGTCTTCCAACCCCGGCTGGGTTTAGTACATGTCCCCCATGCCTCCGCCTCCGCCTCCGGGCATCGGTTTCTCGGGCTCGGGGATCTCCACCACTATGGCTTCGGTCGTTATCAGAAGGCCGGCAATGCTTGCGGCGTTCTGAAGAGCGGTGCGGGTCACCTTGGTGGGGTCGACGATACCGGCCTTGAACATGTCGACATACTCACCCGTGGCCACATCGATGCCCCAGGCGGTGTCGAGGCCCCTGACCTTCTCGACCACAATAGCGCCCTCCATGCCGGCGTTGAACACCAGCTGGCGGACGGGCTCGCTGAGGGTCCTGCGGATGATCTCGGCGCCCACCTTCTCGTCCCCCTCGAGTTTGAGCGCGGCGACCGCGTCTTCACAACGAATGAGGGAGGTTCCGCCGCCGGGGATGATACCCTCTTCAACAGCGGCCCTGGTGGCATGAAGGGCGTCTTCCACCCTTGCCTTCTTTTCCTTCATCTCGGTCTCGGTGGCTGCGCCCACATTGATCCGGGCCACACCGCCGGCCAGCTTGGCAAGCCTCTCCTGGAGCTTCTCGCGGTCGTAGTCGCTGGTGGTGTCTTCGATCTGCTTGCGGATCTGCTTGATGCGGCCCTGAATGGCATCGGTGGTGCCGCTGCCTTCGATGATGGTGGTGTTGTCCTTGTCGATCTTCACCAGGCCGCAGGTGCCCAGGTCGCTGAGGGTGATGTTCTCGAGCTTGATGCCCAGGTCTTCGGTGATGGAGCGGCCGCCTGTGAGAACGGCTATGTCGTCGAGCATTGCCTTGCGCCGGTCGCCGTATCCCGGTGCTTTGACGGCTGCCACCTGAAGCATTCCCCTGACCTTGTTCACCACCAGGGTAGCAAGGGCTTCGCCTTCGACATCCTCGGCGATGATAAGAAGGGGACGGCCCATCTGGGCGATCTTTTCGAGAACCGGAAGAAGGTCCTTCACGTTGGAGATCTTTTTCTCGTGAATGAGGATGTAGGGCTTGTCGAGGGCGACTTCCATTGCTTCGGCGTCGGTCACGAAGTACGGGCTGAGGTAGCCGCGGTCGAACTGCATGCCCTCGACCACATCAAGCGTGGTGTCCATGCTCTTGGCTTCCTCGACGCTGATGGTGCCGTCCTTGCCGACCTTCTCCATGGCATCGGCTATGATTTTGCCTATCTCGGGGTCGTTGTTTGCGCTGATCGCGGCGACCTGACGGATCTCTTCCTTGCCCTTCACGTCCTCGCTGAGTTCCTTGAGGCGGACGATGACTGCTTCGACGGCCTTGTCTATGCCACGCTTGAGGGCCATGGGGTTGGCGCCTGCGGTGACGTTCTTGAGGCCCTCGCGGTAGATACATTCTGCGAGAAGGGTGGCGGTGGTGGTGCCGTCGCCGGCGATGTCACTTGTCTTTGAGGCCACCTCACGGATGAGCTGGGCGCCGATGTTCTCGAACCTGTTGGGAAGCTCGATCTCCTTCGCGACAGTCACGCCGTCCTTGGTGATGGTGGGGCTGCCCCACTTCTTCTCCAGGACCACATTGCGGCCCTTGGGGCCCAGTGTTACCTTGACCGCCCTTGAAAGCTGCTCGACACCGGCAAGTATTGCCTGCCTGGCGTCCTGGTCGAACTTCAGTTCCTTTCCTGCCATTTTGCTTCTCTCCCTGTGTTACTTGTCGAGGACGGCCAGGATGTCTTCTTCCCGGACGATCACGAACTCTTCACCGTCGATCTTAACTTCGGTGCCGGTGTATTTACCGATGAGGATCCTGTCGTTCACCTTGACCACCGGCTCGATGAACTCGCCGGAATCGTTGCGCTTGCCCTTGCCCACGGCCTTGACCGTTCCCTCGAGGGGCTTCTCCTTGGCGGTGTCCGGAAGAACTATGCCACCCTTTACCGTTTCGACCGGCTCTTCCCGAAGGACGAGGACCCTGTCGAAAAGAGGACGCACCTTCATGTCTGCCATCTTTCATTCTCCTTTCGCGGAATGTGATGATTTTCCATAACCCGCGGAGCCAATGCCCCGCTTCGTTATGAAACATTAATAAGCAATGATGATGCCAGTTGTTTTCTGCCACGCTTTCCTTTCCATAAGTTCTTGATTGGCAATGCTAAGACATCATGGGCCGCTTCGGGAGGTCAACGATGGGGGATGGGGCTGCCTTCGCCCGTGTCACTTTGGCACGGAAATGGATTCCGGGCGTTCTTGTATATTTCCCCGACAGTCGCAGTCACAAACAGCCCGGAGGCTTTTCATGAATGAACCCGTTTCAGTAACCGATTCCGGAGCCGATCTGGAGGGAGTGGCCAGGGTTGCGGGAGGAGCACCCTTCGAGCTCTCCCCTTCGGCTGTCCACGCTCTCGAGCATGGCCGGAGTGCCATTGAGGCCCTGCTTGGATCCGGACGCGCGATCTACGGTGTGAACACAGGTTTCGGCAGGCTGGCCACGAAGGTGGTGGAGGGCGACGAACTGTCCGGCCTTCAGCGCAACCTGCTTTTGAGCCACTCCTGCGGTACCGGTCCCCTCCTTTCCAGGGAACAGGTCAGGGTGATGGTTTTTCTCAGGGTCGCATCCCTTGCCAGGGGAAGAAGCGGTATCAGGCCATGCGTGGTCGAGAACCTGGTCAGACTGGCCAACGGGCCGGTTTATCCCGCTGTACCCTCCCGTGGCTCCCTGGGAGCTTCGGGCGATCTCGCGCCCCTCTCCCACATGTGCCTTCCACTCATTGGTGAGGGTGAGTGCGTGACCGATACCGGTGAAGTTGTTACGGGCGCTGAAGCACTTGAGCTGCTCGGTATGAAGCCGGTGGCTCTCGCTGCGAAAGAGGGGCTCTCGCTCATAAACGGCACTCAATTCATGACAGCTCTTCTCTCCATTGCACTGATCGAGGCGCGGGCACTGATGGACTCAGCAGACTGCGCCGCTGCGCTGACCCTCGAAGCGCTCCTGGGTACCGATGCCGCCCTCGAACACGAACTGCTTTCGCTTCGTCCGCACCCGGGGGCCATTGAGTCGGGCAGGCGCATCAGACAGTTACTCCGGGGCTCCGAGATCCTTCAGAGCCACCGGAACTGCGAGAGGGTACAGGACGCCTACTCCCTCAGGTGCACGCCCCAGGTGCACGGCGCATGCCGCGACGCTCTGTCGTACATCGAATCGGTGGTGAGGCTCGAGCTTCTTTCGGTAACCGACAACCCGCTTCTCATGGAAGACGGCCGGATGGTCAGCGGCGGGAATTTTCACGGCCAGCCCCTGTCCATGGCGGCGGATCACCTGAAAACCGTTGCGGCCGTTCTTGGCAACATCTCTGAACGAAGGATCGAGAGGCTCCTGAACCCTGACCTTTCCGGGCTGCCGGCCTTTCTCGCCCGTGATCCGGGCATGAACTCGGGGCTGATGATCGCCCAGTACACCGCGGCGTCACTGGTGAGCGAGAACAAAATCCTGTCCCACCCCTCGTGCGTTGACAGCATTCCCGTCAGCGGCAACCAGGAGGATCATGTATCCATGGGGGCCACGGCTGCCCGCCACTGCGCGGAGATGGTCAGGAACTCGACCCACGTACTGGCCACTGAGCTTGTGTGCGGCGTCCAGGCTCACCGATTCCTCGAAAGGGGGGCAATGGGTTCGGGAAACACCGAAACCATGAGGGTTGTTGAGATGGTCTTCGAATCGCTGGATTCCGACCGGCGTTTCGTGGCTGACATCGAGGCGGTGGCTGAAATGATCCGGCAGGGGTGCCTGGGTCAGGCTTCGTAAAGCCCGGAGTCCCGTGTGGGCGAACCTCCGGCGACCCCGCCCGGTCCGTCGTCACCTCCGAAACCCATGGCCTCCAGTTCCTGCTCGATTCTCTCAGGATCCTCGCCGGCTTCCAGACGCCCCAGGGCATGTTCCAGTTCAGGGCCGAGGTCTTCCCCCATCTGGTCGGCCATTTTCCGGACGGCCCGGGCCATGGCTTTGGGGTCGTTTTCATCCAGTCCTGCCAGTTCACCGGCCATATCGTCCATGTCATCCGTTCCGGACCTGGTGCTTGGGGTGCTGAACCGGCTCATGACCCGTTCAAGTTCGTTCGCCCCGCACCTTGGGCAGACCGGCGATGTCTCGGGGGTCACCCTTTTGATAAGGAACTGGTAGATGGTGTTGCACGGTTTGCAGAAGTACTCGTATATGGGCATTGTCTATCCTCCAGTCTCATCGATGATACGAAAACTCCACTGCCCTCGGGAAGCCCCGTTGCCCTGGCAACGACCGGGCACTTCACGACAAATGAGTGAAACAGCCTCGGGTCACGAGCACCCCAGAGGCCCTCGAGGTTACCCTGGCCCTTGGCCAGCACAAGGTCGCAGGCCCTGAAAACCCGGGCCGCCTCCGGGGAAAGCAGTTCCGGAATGATCGAAGGCACATCGCTGCCGCTGTCCAGTATTCGTGAGCAGTGATCGAGACCGGCCATTGCGGCGTCCTCCCGGGTGGCGTCGTTCATGACCGGGAGCGGTCTTACCATGTAGAACACGTTTCCAGTGAAGCCCGAATGCTCAAGGAACAGCCTGTCCATTACGGTCTCCCCCGCATTGTCTCCCAGTATGAGCAGCGTGGAAGAGACCGAAAGCGCTTGAAGGAACGCCTCCCTTTCGTCAACCGCCAGGGCGTTTTGAAACATGCCGGCCAGCACGGCGGGATCCGGGAGGCTGTATCCTTGAGCCGAGTCGAGCAGGTTGCACCATGTGGCTGCGGAAAGGGCGCCCATGACAGGTCGGGGCGTTGCCCCCAGCATTTCCCTCAAGTCGGGGAGGCTCGCGAGAAGGCTCATGGTGAAGAACCTCTTCTCAGTCCCGAAGATATCCGGAATGCCCGATGCCTCACGGAGTTTCCGCCAGGCTACCGCTCCCGCCAGCGGAGGCGGAGTTCCCGCTTCAAGGGCATCGATGATCTCAGGGAGATAAAGGTCCAGCGATTCCAGGGGCAGTCCCGCCCGGGCAAGGAAACCCGTGAAGCCCCTTTCGAAGCACTCGCCGCAGATCGGGGGTTCGGGTTTAAGACCCGGCAATACCCGATCCCTCAAGGAACATGCGGTGTACCCTGTCGTCATGCGTCAGTTCGGGGTGAAAGCTCGAAAGCCAGACGCTACCCTGCCTGATGAAAACGGCGCCCTCGTTTACCGAAGCGAGAACGATGGCGCAGGGAGCCAGAGGATGCAGAAGGGGAGCCCTTATGAAAACCCCCGGGAAAGGGGTTTCGAGGCCGGTGATCGAAACGTCCTGCCTGAAGCTTGAGACCTGTCTTCCGAAGCTGTTCCTCTCGGCGCGGACATCGGCGGCGCCAAGGCTTTCCTGGTCGATCAGGTGTTCGCGCTCAGTTACTTCCCGGGACAGAAGAACTGCGCCGGCGCATGTCCCAAGTACGGGGAGACCCATCCTGATCGCGCTGCCAATCGGTTCGAAGAGCTGCCACCTCTTCAGAAGCAGTAGCATTGCCGTTGACTCGCCTCCCGGGATCACCAGGGCAGAGACCCCGGCCAGCCCGCCTGGTTCTCGTATTTGAACAACCCGGTGCCCAAGGGATGAAAGCATGGCACAGTGCTCCGAAACACCGCCCTGCAGGGCCAGTACCCCCACTGCAGCCATTACCAGCCCCTGTTGGCCAGACGATCATCTTCGGAAAGTGTGTTTATGTTTATCCCGACCATGGCTTCCCCAAGCCCTCGGGAAACCTCTGCGATTATACCGGGTTGATCGAAGCGGCTCACGGCTTCCACAATTGCCCGGGCGCGCTTTTCGGGATTCCCGCTCTTGAATATCCCGCTGCCAACGAACACGCCGTCCATGCCAAGCTGCATCATGAGGGCGGCGTCGGCGGGAGTGGCAATGCCGCCCGCGGCGAAGTTCACCACAGGGAGTTTGCCGTGCAGGTGCACGAACCTGACCAGGTCGTAGGGGGCGCCCATGGTCTTGGCTTCGGACATGAGCTCCTCCTCCCTCATGGTATGGATCCGCCTGATGTCGCCCAGAACCTGTCTGGCGTGCCGGACGGCCTCGATTACATTACCGGTGCCGGCCTCGCCCTTGGTCCTGATCATGGCGGCACCCTCGCCGATGCGCCTGAGGGCCTCGCCCAGGTTCACCGCGCCGCAGACAAAGGGAACCTTGAAGGAATGCTTGTTCACATGGTGCTTCTCATCGGCGGGGGTGAGCACCTCGGATTCGTCCACGAAGTCGATCTCCAGCGCTTCAAGGACCTGGGCTTCAACGAAGTGACCGATCCGGCACTTTGCCATCACGGGAATGGTTACCGCCTTCTGTATGGCTGTGATCATGTCGGGGTCGGACATCCTGGCTACGCCGCCCTCTACCCTGATATCGGCGGGAACCCTTTCAAGCGCCATCACAGCCACGGCGCCCGCGGCCTGGGCGATCTCCGCCTGCCGGGCAGTGACCACATCCATGATCACTCCACCCTTGAGCATTTCGGCGTGCCCCGCCTTTACCTCCCAGCCACCTTCGTCTCGCGTGAAGCTCATTTCCATTCCTTACCCCTGAAGCTCTAGTGACTCCAGGTATTCAAGTTCATTGTCCTGCAGAAGGTGAAGCCTTCTCACCAGGCCTTCGCCGCGGGCTCGCCACTGGTCTGTCGACGCCCCGTTGAAGAGGGCCAGAGACCCCCTGTACCAGTCAATGGATGCCGCAGCGGCTTTCATGCAATCCGAGAACTCCCGGGTTGGTTCGCCGCCTTCGGCCAGTGTGTTACGAAGCGCAGAATCTGCCCTGACAAGGGAGCATGCCATTTTGAACATTGCGCCCGCCGAAGATGAATGGGGGCTGGAGGGAGCGTACGCCACCCAGCCGTCAAGCAACGCGGCTACCTGACGGCTCATCCCCTCGAAACTTCCGGGAGCCGTCTGGAGAAAGATCAGAGTCACTGTCAGTAGACCTGCCATGATTTGGAATATAGGTTTTGGCCAACATCATTTCAATCCCGCCCTTTCCCCCCGGAAAGAGTTTTGGCATAATCACCACTTCATGGTTTTCGAAGGGAGTCTCTTTTGAAGGTCTGCTGGCTGGTCGTGTTGTTCGTTGCGGCATCGTTCGCCGATCCCCATGAAGATCTGCTTGCCAGGGGCGTGCCCGTCCGTGCCGTAACAATCGACGAATCCAGCTTTATTGTGGAGATCACCGGCAGCCTGTCCCAGGGGGACAGCCTTCTCAAGCACTACGGGGGCACCTTTTTCCTTCTTCTCGACAGCATCGCCGGTGGATGGCCCCTGATGAGTCTCGAGGTACGGATATCCGGCGCCGCTCTCATCCTCTTTCGCGAGGACGTTTTCGAAGCTCTCAGCCTCATGGGGCGCGGAGCGCAAGAGGAAGACCTGGCTTCCTGGGTTCTCGAGCATACCTGGGTCGTGCATTCCTACCCCGAGCAGCCCTAGACTCCGCCTCTTCCCATCAGTATCACCGGTACGGTTTTCATCACGAGCCTGATGTCGAGGCTGTACGACATGTCGATGGTGTAGAGGAAATCAAGGAACTGGGCGTGGTCAAAGGGCAACCGGCTTCTCCCGTAGACCTGCCATATGCCCGTGAGGCCGGGTTTTACTGTAAAACGCCTGTTCTGCCAGTTCCTGTAGAACTCCAGCTCGTAGGGAATGCACGGCCTTGGACCCACCAGGGTCATCTCCCCCCGAATTACATTGAACAGCTGGGGGAGTTCGTCTATGGAGGTCTTTCGGATCAGCCTGCCCACAGTGGTTATGCGGCTTTTCTGGTTGAGCTTGAACTTGTCGGGTTCCCCTGAACTCCTGCCCCTGGCGTACTCGGCGAAGTACTTCCTGTGATCGGAGGAGTTTGCGCCTGTCGAGTCGTGGGTCATTGAACGGAACTTCAGGAAGCTGAAGTGCCGGGAACCGAGCCCGACCCTCGTCTGACGGAAGAAAACCGGACCTCTGCTGGAAAGCTTGACCATCAGGGCAACAACAAGAAAAAGAGGTGAGATCGTGATAATGGCCCCACCGCTTATCAGGATGTCCATCACCCTTGCAGCCAGATCGTTCTTTGTTGATCGTGCCTGTTTGAGGAAACTGACCGCGCCGTAGTCCTCGAGGCTGAGCCACGGATCGAAGTAACCCAGGTTCAGTATGTGCTCGGAGAAGATGACGAAGGGGATCCCCGCGTCGTGGAGAAGTATCGAGGTTTCCGCCACGCAGTTGAGGTCGTGGTTACCGAAAAGGATGAACACCTGGTCGCAATTCTTCTCACTCGAGAGCGTGAGGCACAGTTTGTAAATCTCCTCCGGAGCATCGGGGAGTTCCATCGCGACAGTGGTTACCGAATGGGTCTGCGTGTAGACAGGTGCCTTTCTCAACAGGGCAGATATTTTTTCCGCTTCATACGGGTTTCCCACAACCAGTGCGCAGGAGCCGCACGTTTTGAACAGCTTGTACCAGTACCCGCATGCCCACGGCAGAATGATCATTCTGGCAGTGATCCCGAAGATCGCCCACAGGAACATATGCAGGACGATAACTATCCTGCTGTCGAAGAAAATGCCCCTGGTGTCCTTCATCAGGAAAACCGTAAGCGCGTAAGCAGCGGTGGTCACCAGAACGAGCCGGATCATCCTGTAGGAGTACATGGTGCGGTTCATGGAGGTACGGAAGGAATAGAGGTTCTCGACGATGCTCAGCATGAACAGCCATAGCGCGTAGAAAGCCCATGTTCCGAAATAGGTGGTGAACGGATACGCATCGAGTCTGTCGAATCGAAGCAGAGTCGCGGGGATGAAGGCGGCCGCCAGGCAGATCATGTCGGTCAGGATGGCGAGCCCCTGATAGGTTCGGTTCAGAGCCAGTTGCCTGCCCCTCTTCAAGGTTTACCCCCTGAAAAAAGCTGCGATGGCATCAGCCACCTCCCGCTGCTGGGCTTGCGTTATGCCGGGGAACATTGGGAGAGTGAGGTTTTCGAAGGAGTTTTTTTCGGAAACGGGGAAGTCGCCGGGTCCGTGACCGAGGTAGGCGTACGCCTTCTGGAGGTGCAGCGGGTGCGGGTAGTGCATCCCGCTGGCTATACTGCGAAGAGAGAGGAAATCCCTCAGGGCGTCACGCCTGGGAGTGTGTACGGCGTAGAGGTGAAAGACGTGCCTGGTGGATGGGGCTTCTTCGGGAAGCCGCAGAGGCAGGCCCTTGAGAAGCTGTTCGTACCTGGAAGCCGCCTCACGGCGCTGATCGTTCCAGCGGTGGATGTGCCGGGACTTGACCCCGAGAACCGCCCCCTGAATGGCGCACATCCTGTAGTTGTGACCGATGTAGTCGTAGTAATACTTGTCGCGGGATCCGTGATCCCTGAGACTTCTCGCCCTGTCGTTGAGTTCACTGTCATCGGTCGTTATCGCGCCGCCTTCACCGAAGGCTCCCATGTTCTTTCCGGGGTAGAAGCTGAACGACGCCGCCATGCCGAAGGAACCCGCCGGCCTGCCGTCACGGTTCGCGTCGTGGCTTTGAGCCGCGTCCTCAAAAAGCATCATGTCGTTCGCCCCGGCAATCGATTCGAGTCTGGTGTGGTCCGCGGGATGACCGTACAGGTCGACGGCCATCACCGCTCTGACAACTGCTTGCGTACGGGGGTCCACCACGCCCGAGGGGGTGCGGTTCTTTTCGATGAAAGCCTCGGTCAGAACGGGGTCGAGGTTCCATGTCCTGTCCTCGGTATCAACGAACACGGGCACCATTCCCGCGAGGATAATGCCTTCGACCGTTGCTGTGAAGGTGTTGGGCGGAACTATCACTCCGCTTCCGGGTTCAAGACCGGAGGCGGTCAACATGCAGTGCAGTGCAGCGGTGCCGTTGGACACCGCGATGCAGTAACGGGAACCGGTTATCCCTGCGAACTTTTCTTCGAATGCGGCCACTTTCGGCCCCAGAACGTAGCCGCAGCTTTCGAGTACATCGTTTATCTCGGGAGTGACCTCGTCACGGATCTCGTTGTAGATGGCCTTGAGGTCGAGAAAGGGAACAGCCATTTCATCCTCCGATCAGACCGGAATTCTCTTCCAGTTGCTGTAGCCCCCGATGCTGGTTCCGAGAAGCCTTTCAAGAAGCGTGTGGAGCCTCATGGAAAGCAGAAGGTGCTCGTGTCGCGGCGGGTGGGCCGGATCACCAAAATCTTCGGCCCTCCAGTCCTTGTTCCTTATTCGATCCGCCATTACCGCGGGATGCGTTCCCCTGAAAAGCGGAACTCTGGAGAGCGGGCCGTAATCCCAGGGAATGTCGGATTCGTCATGGTGCTTTTTCATCCAGTCCGCGCTGTGGTGAAGGCGGTCCAGCGCCTTCTGTTTCCTGCGCATCACAAGCGGGTGCCTGACCCACCCGTAATGGTAGACAAATGCGCCGGAATCCGCCACTCTGAGTTTCTTCGTACCTTCGTCCATCCTGAAGCTCTGGGCGCTCTTCCAGCTTCTGATGCCACGTCCCGACCTCACTACCCTTACATCGTGACCGTACCAGCAGTGGCTTCTGTGAACCCTGCTGTAGTCGCCCCAGAAGTGGTTGTAGGAGAAGAGAAGCCCGTCAGCCTCGGGACGGGTCCGGCAACGTTCAATGGTGTCAAGTATTCTCTGATGATCGTTCTCGTGGATGACCTCGTCCGCCTGGAGGTAAAAACACCACTCGCCGGCGCAGTGGTCGAGTGCGATGTTCGTCTGATCGGCATTTGTGGCGCCCCGCACAAAGCGGTCGGGGTTCCAGGTCGTGTGGATCAGCTTGATCTTCGGGTCGGCGATGGCTTCAATGACATCCCTTGTGTTGTCGGAACAGTCCCCGAGGTTCACTATGAATTCGTCCACAATGGGGAGGATCGATCTGATGGATTCCGCGATGGGGTAATCGAGTTTCACCGCATCCCGGACGAAAGTGAATCCCGAGATTGACGGGCGGGGTTTAAGGGTCAAGTCTGTTCTCCTTCCGAGGTGCAGAAAAATACCCCGGAATCGGGCGTTCTGCAAGCGGTCAGTTCCCCCCGCCGTTCAAGAGCAACCACATGGATCCCCCGGCGTTCACGGCCAGATCAGGCTTTCCGTCGCAGTCGAAGTCGACCGCCGAAACGTGCCAGCCGTCCATTACCCTTGCTCCCGCCATCCAGGTCACGTCCCTGAAACCATTTCCCGTGTTCATGTAGAGAAAGCTCCGGCGGTTCGGATAAACGCTTGTTATGTAAAGGTCGGGAAGACCGTCGGAGTCGAAATCGGCCCAGACAGGGAAGGAATGGGTCTCCTCATACTTTATTCCCATTTCAGCCCTGACGTCTGTGAAACGCCCCCCGTCGTTCCTCAGAAGCATGCTGCGGTTCGAGAAGACTATGAAGCGGGGGTGGGCGAGGTTGGCCGAGAAAACGTCGATCTCTCCGTCGAGATCGAAGTCGCACCATGCACTTCCTATTGTGTGGCCCCAGGCACCCTTGACCTGAACACCGTCGAGCCCCCGTTCCGGTGCGGTGTTCATCGGGGCACCGTCCACAATCTCCCAGAAAACGTTGGGATCGAGCCTGTAGTTGGAGACGAGGATCGACTGACGGCCGTTCCCCTCAAGGTCAACCACGGATACGCTTCTGCCGCAGAGAGGAGGGTCCAGCTCGAAACCGGGAGCCCGGGTGAACCCCCCCGGGCCGCCCAGGTAGAACGCGTCGGAACGCCCCGAACCCGTGGTGTCGGGGTCTTCGTAAACGGCCAGGTAGATGTCCTGATAGCCGTCCCCGTTCCAGTCCAGTACCGCGGCTCCCTCTATCTGCGCTTCGACCGGATCAAGCCCCATCTCCCGGGCGGCCTCCCTGAAGCCGCCGTCGGGCGTCTGAAGGAAGAGAAGCGGCTGTCTTCCAAGGCCAAGGATGTCCGGAAGACCATCGTTGTTCAGGTCGGCCACAACACCGCCGTTCACGGGTAGCGAATCAAGGATCTCGAACCCATACGGCCCGTTCAGAAGGACCGTGCCGCCCGCAAGAAGGTCAGGCCTGCCGTCCCCGTCGATGTCCCCCCAGCAATGGCGCGTGCCGGGTACGGGACCAGGCAGAAGCCCCGATGCATCGGTGAACACCGGGCCGTCATATCCAGCAATTTCCCTGCACTTCTCCAGATACCGGTCCCCCAGTATCACATTGAGAGTGCTGTCCGCTCTGGACCCCCAGAGGTCAGCCATGTCGCCCTCCGAGGCGGCCCTGATCAGGAGCTCGACGCCCCGGAGGGTATCGCCCGTCTCAAGGTACGCCCCTCCGGCATAGAAAAGGTAAGGGGCACCTGTATGGTGGTCGTTCACGGAGAAGAGCCCCGGTTCAAGGAGGGGTTCCAGCTCCTCGAGGGCGGCCATCCTGTCTCCCCTTCCGTAGAAGCCCCGGCAGCGGTTGAACCTGAGGTCAGACCTGAGCGCGCGCCCCACGAGCTTCCACTCTTCCGGGGGAATGCCCTCGGGGTGCCACCGCTCGAAAGCCTCGAGCCCGCGGGTGGCGGTGATCAAGGCCCTCTCCGGAAAGGAATCGAGGGCAGCGTAAGAGGCGACGAGCCAAGCCCTGGGGTCTTCGGGGAGTTCGCGTATCCACAGTGTGAGAACGGAATCGGTCCTTGTGCTGTCGGCGCAGCAGTACATCCAGGCGAAACCCCGAAAGTAGTCCGGAAGGTCGGGTTCACGGGCAAGAAGGGCCAGCAGGGAGTCGACCCTGTCGATGCCCGAGCCTGAGAACAGCGCGTCGTAGAATGTATCCCTGCCCATCTCGTAGGGCATCCCCAGAAGCATGATGCAAAGCGGCAGCATCAAAGCCCCAGGAAGAATTCGATTATGGCCCTGGAACCGTCGAGGTCCCTGCAGGTGTTCCCGACCGTTCCGGGCGGAAGGTACTGCCTGCCGCCCGGCAGTGTGTGTCCACCGCCCTCGATGGTGTAGAGTGCCACAACCACCCGGCCATCACGTCTCCACTCACTCAGAACGGCTTTTGCGCCGTCCTCGGGATCGGTGTCGGGCACGATAGTGAGATAAGGCTCACTCTCGATGCCGTTCCAGTCCAGCCAAAGCTCCACGTTCCCGGCCGTTGACAGGACCTCGCCACGCGTCTCTCCCCAGGGAAGGGTGACGGTTCCGCCCCCGTAGGGCACCAGTGGGTCGAGCGTGCCGTTCATGAAAAGCACCGGAACGGGGCGGGATGCCTGACCTGTAAAACCCGAAGGCATCTGCGATACCACGGAAGCCCCCCCCGAGAACAGGTCGTCCCGGGTGACGAGAAGCTCCT
This sequence comes from Candidatus Fermentibacteraceae bacterium, assembly GCA_046485185.1. Taxonomy (GTDB): domain Bacteria; phylum Fermentibacterota; class Fermentibacteria; order Fermentibacterales; family JCC-6; genus UBA6080. The sequence goes on along the minus strand of JAWOHL010000089.1, from coordinate 43,907 downwards.
GCGCGAACATCCCACCATTCGAGAGCCCCATGACGAAAACCGGCCCCGTCCGGTGAGCCGTTCCCACGCTCTCCACAAGGGCCGCGATGAAGCCGGTGTCGTCAACCCACTCCATTCCCGGCTCCCGGGAGAGGTGGTTGCTGTCGTACCATCTGTTGTTGAGCCCCTGGGGAAACACGACGATGAACCCCATTTCATCCGCAAGGCCCGTAAGCCCGGTATACCGCGCGAAGCCGGAGGCGGTACCGCCACCGCCGTGAAGGGCTACCACAAGGGGCATGCCAGCTCTGTGTTCGGGAGGGATGTGAAGCAGGTAGCTCCTGCCCGTACCTCCGTGCGAGATGGTCAGAAGCCTGCCGCAACCGGCGATCAGGGGGAGAAGTGGCAGAATGGCCCTTAACGGGCGAAAGAGCTCACTCATTGCATGATCCCTCCAAGGATGACAAGCGGACGATTCATTGTTACCTTTATCCATAACAGGGAAAGGGGTTCGCGACCATGACACACACCGGGGTTGTCCGGGAAGTCAGGGGCCAGAACGCTCTGGTTGCAGTTGACGCATCGCAGTGCGGAAGCTGCTCGACCAGGAGCACATGCTACGGCCTGTCGGGAAAGGGTCCCGAAGACCGGGTTGTCCCGGCGTCCAACCTTGCAGATGCCTCAGTGGGGGACAGGGTGGAGGTCGAGTTCAGGACCAGGTCTTCAATGACCGCTATTTTCGTGACCTTTCTGCTTCCCGTCCTCATAATGGGTGTCGGATACGCCCTGTTCAACAGGGGAGGGGCGTTCGCCGGGGCGGCCGGCGCGTTCGGGGGGCTTTTGCTGGGGCTCGGCCTCTCATGGGTCATGAACAGAAGGCTGTGCTCCGCGCCCGGATTTGGTCTGACCGTTGTCAGTATTCTGGAAAAGGGGAAGTGACATGATGAAGAAGGCTGCGCAGCGCGCCATCGAGATACTGGAATCCCTGGGCGTGTCCTACGGCGACGCCCGGGCTGAAACGGTCATGATGGAGAAGATGGTCTTCCGGAACGGGCGGCTTGAACAGAGCATCGTCCGTGACAGCGCCGGACTCGGAGTGCGGGCCGTTGTGGGCGGGGCCTGGGGTTTCGGCGCGAGTACGGGCTTCGACCATGAAAGCGTGGATGCAGCCGCGCGCAGGGCTTTCGATATCGCTGTGGCGGCTTCGGGTGCCACTGGCAAGAGGCTTGCCCCGCTGGCCCCCCAAAGGGGGCTCTACCGTGGCCCCCTCGAAAAGGACCCTTTCAGTGTCTCTCCCGGTGAGAAGATGACCCTGCTTGAACGGGTCAGCCGGGAAACAATGAAGGACCAGCGGATCAGGGAGTGTTACGCCTGGCTCTGGTTTGAGAACAGGAAGCGGGTTTTCGCCTCGACCGAGGGTTCCCTCGTCGAAACCGACCTCACCTTCAGTGAACCGTTCCTGATGGCTACCGCAGTTGCAGGCGGCGACGCCCAGAGCCGCTCCCTTCAGGACGGCGCCAGGATAGCCGGCTGGGAATGGATAGAGAAATGCGACATGCCGGGCTGGGCGGAGAAGGCAAGGGAGGAGGCGCTGGAGAAGGTTCTTGCCCCCGAATCACCCGAAGGCGTCATGGACCTCCTGCTTGACGGAATTCACCTGAGCCTCACCATGCACGAATCAGTGGGTCATCCCACCGAAAGCGACAGGGTCCTCGGATGGGAATCCAACATGGCCGGCAGGTCCTTCCTTGAAGTGGGCGACCAGCGAAGCGCCGTCTACGGCTCCCATTTCGTCAACTTTCTGGCGGACAACACGCTTCCCTACGGACTCGCTTCGTGGGGCTGGGATGATGAAGGCGTACCCGGACAGAAGTGGCATCTCGTGAGGAACGGTGTCTTTCAGGAGTTCGGAACGGTCCGGGAAACCGGCCCCCTAGTTGGTAAAACCTACAGCAGGGGGTGCTGCAGGGCCATGGACTATTCCAGTTTTCCGATAAACAGACAACCCAACTTCATACTCGAGCCCGGTCCTGAAGGGGTGACGCCGGAAGACCTTCTCAAGGACATGAAGATGGGGATCATGATCGAGGGCCGGGGTTCATTCAGCATCGATCAGCGCCGGCTCAACTTTCAGTTCGGCGGCGACAGGTTCCAGCTCGTCAAGAACGGCAGAATAGCGGGACCGCTCAAAAAAGTGATATACAGAAGCCAGACCCCGAGGTTCTGGGGGAGCTGCGACGGCATCGCTGACGCCCGGTGGCTTAGAACCATGGGTGTTCTCAACTGCGGCAAGGGAGAACCGGCACAGTCGGCCAGAATGACCCATGGCGCCAGTTGGGCGAGGTTCCGTGATGTGAACGTTGGAGGTGGGAAATGACGGCCGATCGTGCGGTCGAGGTTGCGGCGAGGGCGGTTGATGCCGGAGGGACACTTCATTCCTCGGCGCTTGTCACCTTCTCCAGGGTGGCGTCGGTCAGATTCGGGAAAAACTCCATAACCCAGAACCAGGACACGGGGAGTGTTTCCGTCATGCTGACAGTGGGGGATGGCAGCAGGAAGGCATCGGTCAGTTTCGAGGACACCACGCCTGAATCAATGGAAAAGGCTGCCTCGAAAGCAAGGATTCTCATGGAAGCGTCGCCTGCGGACCCCGAGTACATGCCTCCTCCCGAAGAGGGGCAGGTGTACCCGTTCATTAACGATGCTCTGGACCCCGAGGCGGCGGAGTGCCCGGTTCAGAGAAGGATCGAAGCGGTAAAGGGGCTTATCGACACTGCGGAGGGGTTTGGCCTCGAGGCCGGTGGGATCTGCTCAAATGTTCACACCGTCACCGCCCATGCCTCGTCCACCGGAAACCTCGCCAGCCACGAAAAGACCTCGGTCACGTTGAGCTTCACCATGGACAGGGGCAGCGCGTCAAGTTTCCGGCAGCTGCACCACGAGTCATGGGGGTCCATCCCCTGGCGTGAAGCCTCGGAGCAGGTGGCCCGCGAAGCTCTGGCCAACGCCGATCAGAGGGATGCCGAACCCGGGGAGTACAGCATCATCTTCGAGCCCCAGGCCGTGGCCGACCTCCTGCCCTTCCTGGCATGGAGCATGGACGCAAGAAGGGCCGATGAAGGCCTTACAGTCTACAGCGGGATGCAGGGCAAACAGCTTTCGGGTCAGCGGTTCACCCTTCGTTCGGATCCGGACGGTCCCGCAAAGGGGGTTCCGTTCAACAGCGACGGAGTGCCTTCCAAAGATGTGGTCTGGATAAGGAACGGAACGCTGGAAAACCTTCCCTGTGACAGGTACTGGGCCGCCAAAACCGGGCGCGATCCCCTTTTCATTCCGGATTGCCTGGAGATGAAGGGTGACGCCGGTTCAACCCGGGACCTGATCAGGAAGACTCAAAGGGGAATCCTTGTGAGAAGGCTTTGGTACATCCGTTTCGTTGATCAGAAAACCCTTGTGCTCACCGGCATGACAAGGGACGGCGTTTTCATGATTAAAGACGGCAGACCCGAGGAACCACTGCGTGACTTTCGCTGGAACTGGCGCCCGCTTGAGCTTTTCGGGAGGATCGAAGCCCTGGGCGCCCCGGAGCGGAAATCCTACGCTTTCGTCCCGCCTGTCGTGGTGGGAGGGGTTAAGTTCCCCTGCGTTTAGCCGTTCAGTACGGTGCCCCCCAGTAGACCCTGAAGCCCAGCCAGCCCTGGCCCTCAAGCGGATCGATGGGGCGGTTGTCGAGAAAATGGTATGAGGCGAAGAGGTCAACCCCACCGGTTTCGGTGTGGTGCCCCCAGAACAGCTCGCCTTCTATCCTGCCCAGTGTGGTGCCGTCCTGGTTGACTATCATTTCCGACCGGGCGGTGACCCCCGCGCAGGTCGACTTCCGGGCTGCGAGAAGCACCGTAGCCTCGCCCTCGATTCCCCAGTCGTAGATGTGACCCTTCTGAAGGCCTGTTCCCCGCGGGATGTAACTCACCGCGCTGAGCCACCCCCTGGGCACACCGCCTTCGGGAAGCCACCGAAGCGTGGGGCTGCCGAGGGGAAGAGGGGGATCGTAAACGGCGCCTATCTTCACGTTGTTCAGGTAATGGCCCAGGGTGTCGGCCATGTCTATGTTGTGGTAACACTCGTGCTCCGAGTACAGCCGCAGATCTATGGGATCCACCCTGTATGCCCATTGGGAAAGGATCGTCCAGTGGGCTTTCCATACGTGGAAGACCATCTCGGGATGGCTCCACTGCCTTCCCATGAACGTCTCGGTGGACAGGCCGAAAGTCCATTCCAGCCCGTCAATCTCGATCGTCTTCATCGAACCGGCGACCTCTCCCCTCATGAAGTGCTCGAGGGAGTGCTGGAAGAAGTATCTGAGATTGACCTCGCCGCTTGGCTCCAGAGGGAAGGAAACCGTGATGGAAAGCAGGGACAGGAGAAGCACGGGAGCCGTCATGATATGAACTCCGAAAGGTTGATGAAGCTGTCGGGTCTTCCGGAGGCCATCGCCCGGGACAGGGCAGCAACGAGAACGGTCTCGCTCATGTTGCCCTCGGCGTGATACCTTTCGTTGACAACCGTTCTTGGTACGCCCATTACCCTGTGGGCGCCTGCCAGATCGGGATACTCCTGCGCTTCGATCACCGAGGCGCTGATCATGGGGGAGGCGGCGGCCATTCTGTGGGCCAGCACACCGGCACCCGGACAGTGGGGGCACGTCGGGGTGACGAACACCATTATGCGAAGTTCCTCACCCAGAGCTTCGATGAACGCGATGGTGGCAGGAGAGAGCTTCGTGCCCTTGCGTCCGGCGTCGATAATGGCCGTTAGGAGGGTGCTGAACTCGTACCCCGACGGAGTTCCCATGAATCGCACCCTTCCGTGTTCACCCACCGTGATCGAAGGGGGCGCGGTATCCTGGGACGGGGCGGTCAGAAGTTGGATCCTGTCCGTGAGCCCTGCGAGTTCACCGAGTATCGCCCCGCTGTCACCAGGGCCATCCGGGGGGTGGGTCAGTGTTATGGCGACAGTGTTCTCCATGGTTGAGAAATGCTGCCTGATGGCGTTTCTGTCGTCTTCAGAAAGAAGGGGCATCAGTGTTGCCTCCGGTCCTCAAGGTATTCGTAGGCCGCCCATGCGGCCCTGGCGCCGTCGGACGCCGCTGTGACGACCTGACGGAAGCCGTTCGAGGTCACGTCTCCCGCGGCATAGACCCCGGGTCTCGTAGTTTCCACGATGTTCCGGGTGAGCACGGCTCCCCGGGCATCGAGTTCCACAAGACCCCTGAAGGGATCCGTGGCGGGCTTCGTTCCCACATACAGGAAGACGCCGTCGGTATCGAGGTGTTCGACTCCCGAGGGGGTTTCGAGGTCGACGCCCGTAACTCCCTGTTCGTCGCCCGTCACGGCTTTCAGTGTTGAGTTCCAGCGGACTTCGCAGATCGGGCAGCCAAGAAGGCGCCTTACAAGACGGGGCTCGGCCCTGAGGGTATCGCGCCTGTGCACCAGGACAAGGCCGGCGACCACCCCGGAAAGGTGCAGAGCCTCTTTCACGGCGCTGTCGCCTCCGCCAACGACCACAACGCGGCGTCCGCGGTAGAATGGGGCATCGCAGGTGGCGCAGAAGCTCACACCCCTGCCGTAGTACCTGTCCTCACCCGGAACGCCCAGTTTAGCAGGCGCCGCGCCGGTGGCAATGATGAGGGTTTTTGTTGTGTGAGAAGCCGATTCGGTGCGAACCAGAAGATCGTCCCCCATGGGTTCAACGCTCGACGCGGTTTCGGTCGTGAAACGGGCGCCCGCTTCCAGTGCCTGAGACCTCATGATCGCCGAAAGCTTCGAACCGGATACCGAGGGGACCCCCGGATAGTTCTCGATAAGGGCCGTGAGCGCCGCCTGGCCGCCGGGTTGCCAGCTCTCGAGCACAATGTGGCTCAAGCCGTACCTTGCGGCGTAAAGGGCTGCGGAGAGGGCCGCAGGGCCCCCTCCCGCTATGACAAGCTCAACGACCGAATCGGTTCCAGGGTTGTCTTGCGGTAGACGGAACTCCATCCGATCAGACCATACCCGGGGTGAGGAAACGGTTGGCGAGACCTTCGAGCGTTTTCCTGAGTTCACCCTTGTCACGGAAACCGACCTGTCTGTCGATCTCTTTGCCGCCGTGGAAAACGATCATGGTGGGCACTCCCCGGACCCCCATGGCGCCGGCCTCGGAGGGGCTCTCGTCCACATCGATCTTGAAAAAACTGACTTTATCAGCCATTTCATCGCTCAGGGCTTCCAGTACGGGATGGACCATCTGGCACGGACCGCACCACGATGCGCTGAAATCCACCAGGGTGAGTTTTCGGGTGTCGGCCACCAGAGCCTTCATCTCTGCGCCCTTGATTTGCCTCATGTTGATTCGTCTCCTTTCAGTTCAGAGTGTGCAACTTTATAAGCAAAACGGATACCCGGACCTTCAACTGCTCTAACACAAAGTCAAGGAAGTACTTGCGACCCGCTGCCAACCGCGGTGGTGCGAAAGAGTGCCCTTTCGGCATACGGGGTTTTCACTCGCAGTTGACCGGAGCATATTGCCTTGGGAAAAGAGGAGCAAGATGGGAGTGGAGAACAGGCTCGCCGTCGAGGAGTTCACGACCCTGGCCCGGGGCATCATTCTTCGTGGCTACTACAAACCCGGGGGTGAGTCCGGAGCCGGTCTCAGACGGCTCATGATCCTCTCCGCGCCATCGCTCTACCCCCATGCGGCCGATCCTGACCGGATAGATCTCCAGGCGCTTCGATACGTTCTGCAGAGGCTTCCCGACCGGATATGGGCGATCCGTGACTTCACCGTGGCCCGAAACATCTCACCCATGATAACGAGAGACTTCACCCCGGTGACTACCGCAGCCAGAAGAAGACCCACCTACAGGACCGGTCCCGACAGCCTGGTGACAAGCTTCAGGGGGGGGATGAGCGACCTTCTGGACTTCATCAGCGCCATGACCTGCTATCAGATCGAAACCGACAAGATGAGGGAGAAGGCAGCGGTCTGCCTTCGAAGGGAAGACAGCGAGTTCAGGGGGCCATCCCTGTGGGAACGCCTTGGTGACCCCGGCGCGGGCGAAACCAGAAACAGCACTCTCCACGCCCTCTCAGTCGAGTTCAGATGCGGTTACGACGAGATCAGGGAACTCGACGACATCATGGGCGGAGGGCTTCCCGAGTTCGTCTCAACCGTGGTGAATACCGACAGCAGGGCTATGAAGGTAACTTTCACTGACCGGTTCGGCCTCCTGGGCAGCTACAACAGAAGGGCGAAGCTCTGGGCTGCTGCAGTGACTGAAGCGGTCTCGGACAAACGGCGAGTTCACCTGGTGAGCAGCAACAGGCACAGCATGGCCAATCTTCTCTCTCCGTGGGTGGCCGCCCGTATCAGGGACGGAAGCGACCTGAACGACGTGAGAAGGCTTATGGAGGAACCGGACAGTGCCCGGGAACGGCTGGCAGCGGACAGTGAGGCCGGCATCGAGACCGTGCCGGTCCCTGACGACACGCCGTTCTGCCAGACCGCGAGATCAGGCGATTCCGGCATCATACTCAACATAGACTACGCCTTCGGCGAGGAGGGTTTTTTCCTGTTCAACGAGCTTTGCGAAACCCTTGGGGAGAGGCTCGGCAGTGTATTCATCCTGGGCAAGGCGGGAACCCTCACGGGCAAAAGGGGTGACGTTATGCTCCCCACCTATTTCGTGAAGCAGGGTACCGGTGATGTCTACCCCGTTGACAACTGCCTTTCCCCCGGTGATTTCCCCGGTGATTTCCCGTTCAGGATCTTCGGGGGAGGGCCGATGCTGACGGTTGACGGCACATTCATGCAGAACAGGGATGTTCTTTCGTACTTCAGGGACAACTGGAAGGCTCTCGGGGTTGAGATGGAGGGCATTCCCTACATCAGGGCCCTGGCCCAGGCGGTTCTGAGGGGAAGGATTCCCAGGGGGCTGCCGACAGGTGTCGCTTATTACGCCAGCGATGCCCCCCTTCATGGAGACACCCTTGCGGTTCCACTGGGCGACGCCGGGATGGTGCCGGTTTACGCGGCGACCAGGGCTGTCCTTTCAAGGATTGGGAAGCTGGGCTGATCACGAGACCTGTTCGGACTCAGTACGCGCCCTCACCCGAGAAGATTGCCGGAACGGTCAGCAGAAGGATGGCAAGGTCCAGCCAGATGCTCCAGTTGTCCACATAGAAGAGGTCCAGCTTCACCATCTCCTCGAAACCCAGTTCGCTCCTGCCCGAAACCTGCCAGACCCCGGTTATCCCCGGAACCGTTCTGAGGCGTTTGAAGTCGCGTCTGCTGTACTCGTTCACTTCCTCGGGCAGCGGGGGTCTGGGTCCTACAAGGCTCATGTCCCCCACCAGAACGTTATACAGCTGCGGGAGCTCATCGAGGCTCCATCTGCGCATGAAGCGACCGACATGGGTCACCCTCGGGTCGACCTTGATCTTGAACAACGGACCGGTGCTTTCGTTACGATCCTTCAGGTTGTGCCGCTCACCATGGGCGCCCGTCTTCATGGAACGGAACTTCACTATGCGGAATGGGGTGTTGTTCTTTCCCAGCCTGGTTTGAAAATAGAAGATCCCTCCCGGCGATTCCAGAACGATCAGCGCTGCGAACAGGGGAAAGAACGGGGAAAGAAGCAGCATGAGAAGCCCGCTTCCAAGAACGTCGCAGGTGCGTTTCAGGATCCTGCCCGTTGTATCGAGGGGAGGGGGGACGGATTCAACCATGGTGTTACCGGCCATGTTCACCAGCCTCGAGGTCAGACTGACCATTGTGTAAAGGTCGGCGGCCATCCGGTACGAGAACCCCCTCTGTTCGCACTGGAGAAGGACAGCGGCCTGTTCATCGCGGGAGAGCGACTGGTCCGCCACCACCAGGTCCCTGATCCCGTTGTTCTCCATCCAGTCCGCCCAATCCTTTGAATCCAGGGTTGGTGTGACCACTGCTTCAGTGCGGGAAGAGACAGGGGCGACGTAGCCCTCGACCGAGTAGTGAAGTTGCGCCCTTTGCGTCATGTACTCCGCAAGTTCTCTGGCCAGGGGGTCGGTGCCGTACATCACCACCCTTTTCGGGCGTCCCCTGCGACGGGCAAGGTTGCGGCTGAGGCGCCTGTAGATTGTATGCCAAGAGCTTACGCACACGGCACCGAAGGGAAGCGCGAACAACAGGACGAATCTGCTGAAGAAGAGCTGTCTTGTGAGGAAAGTGATGGCGAACGTGATAACGGTGCCCATGAAAGCCGCCCTTAGAATCGCCGCAACTTCCTCGACCTTCCCAAGTCCGAACTCCCTGCGGTACGCCCCGAAGATGCTCATGAGGGCTATCTGAACAACTCCCAGAACGGTTCCGCTGGCCAGGTAGTGAAACCCCGAAAGCCTGAAATCGCTGCCCATTACCGGAGCGAGGAGGAAGTGCCTGACCCAGTAGCCCAGCATGAAAATCCCGGTCAGAAGAAGCAGATCGACCAGTGAAAGCGGAAGAGCCCATTTCACCTTTGACGGATTCACGACGGGCCGGGTCCTTTCCCGAGCAGTGCAGACGGGTGTGTCGCGAAGAACCGGATCATGCTTCGGAAGTGGAACCTGGCGGCCCTGCGGGACCCTCCGGCGCTCTGTCTCCGGCATTCATGGGTGATCACGGCTTCGGGCACGCGCCACACCTCCATCCCGTTCTTCCAGGCCCTTCGGCACCATTCCACATCCTCAAAGTACAGGAAGTATGCTTCGTTCATCAGGCCGACGGTACTCCTGCCCCGGGGCGTGAGCCAGAGGGCCGCGCCCACCAGCCAGTGAACAGGTCGCGGTTCATCGGTTGTGAACCGGTTGAGGTGTCTTGCAACGGCTCTTCTTCCGATGCCTGTTTTTCCAAGGCCCGTGCGTCGTGCGGCTATGCTGAGCAGGGATGGCCACGTTCTGGCCGTGGATTGTAGAACACTGTTCTCGTCGATCATCGCGGGCCCGAGAAGCGCGGCTTCGGGACGAAAAAGCGAGAAGCGCATCAGTGAGGTGACAGCACCCGGCAGAACCATGGCGTCAGGGTTCAGGAAGAACAGGTAATCCCCCCTGGCTGCTTTCGCGCCGAGGTTGTTCGCCCGTGCGAGCCCGAGGTTATCGTTGCCCGCTATCACCTTTACGCCGGGACGGTTCGAAACAAGGCCAAGGGTGTTGTCATTCGAGTGGTTGTCCACCACGATGATGTCAGCGGGCATCTCCCGGACGGAGAGGGACTGGATGGCATCCAGCGCGCGTTCGATCGTCGCCGCACTGTTGAACGTGGTTATCACCGCTGACCATGTGGGGTTCATGTTCTTCTTTTCAGGCGTCATGGGTGTAATATGAAGATGGGGGGCGGAAAACCGCCCCCCATCCAAGGGACTCAGACCTAGAGAACGTTCTCCTTCAAACCTTTGCCGGGCTTGAAATGAGGCACCTTCTTGGCGGGGAAGTTAACCCTTTTGTCTGTGCCGGGAACTATGCCCTTCCTGGCAGCTCTTTCCTTCACGCTGAAGGTGCCGAAGCCCACCAGGCTGACCTTGTCGCCTGTCCAGATAGTCTTGTGGATACCGGCAAGGACAGCCTCGACAGCCTGAGCTGCCTGCTTCTTGGTAATCTGGGCCTGATCGGCAACATGTGCCACGAGTTCGCGCTTGTTCAACTTGCACCCCTTTCTGTTTAAGAGTTACGGACCGGTTTACCTGCAACCTTAGGATGAAGGGAATGCCGTGTCAAGGGGTGTGCGGGGCTTAGAAGCTGCTGGCGTGCTGTTCAACTTTGATATCAGGGAACACTTTCACGTTTATGCGGAAATAGAACCCCGTGTCGATATCGGAAACATGTCTTGTAAAAAGCGCTTCCCAACTCTCTAAATCCCTTTTTATGGTATAACTCTGACTTAAGAAATCGTTTTCATCGAAGTCATAATATCCCTGATAACTGATGCTCCAATTGGGTGTGACATCCACCGAAGCGTTGACCCTGATCTTGTTCAGGTCGCCCCCCTCCCCGGAAAGCACCGGAGACCATGTGTGGGAGAGGTTGAGGCGCCACGGCATGTCGGTGTTTTCCAGGGTGTCCGGGGCGAAGGATGGGTCGTATCCGGCAAGCCTCAGGGATGTGGTCAGGGTGAGGTTGTCCATTCTGCCCTCGTAAGGGTCCCAGGAACCGTCGGCCCTTACTGAGGCCGACTGGACGGGAGTGACCTCGAGACCCGCCAGGATGTTCGAGAAGCTCCGGGCTCCGGCGAGCGGTTCAGGGTTGTAGGCGGAGGAGAGGGAGAGTGTTGCGAGTGTTGCCCTTTCCACGCCGGACCTTATGGACCTCTTGCCCTCCAGACGGTTAAGAAGTGACAGTGAGTACAGACTGCCGCCTATCGGAAGGTTGAAGTCGCTGAAAACGGGGTAAATGCTGTCGGCATGGTCGACCGGCCTTGAGGCTCCGGTTCCGTCGATGTAGCTGTCGGGCGCCCACGACCATGTTATCGAAGGGCTGATCGTGTGTCTGAGGGAATTGTAGCCCAGACCCTGTCCGAACACTCCGTACAGGTCCGTGCCGACAGTGGTGGAGACCGAGCCGTGAAGCCATGCAGGAAACTCGTCTCCGTCCAGACTGCGGTCGTAAACGGCTCCCGTGAACCGCGCCCGGGGAGAGAAGGCCATAATCCCCATGAACCGCTGTGAAAAGGTGAGTTCCGAAGTCACTTTCAACCCGGCGTCGTACCTGTCGTCGATCTCCCTGATCTCCCTCTCCGCTATGTAGTGCATCGACGCGTTCCAGTAGAACTTGTCAAGAACCTCCCTGCCTGGGAAGAGGGGGGATGAGGGAAGCGAGTAGCGGATGTCCGGCATGGACACCATGTCCTTGAGCTGGTTTTCGAGGGTGTCGGGGTCGGTGTCGAGATACCTGGTGGCGTCGGCCGCGGCCTGAAGGGAACCCCTCCAGAGGCGTCTCGTAAGTGAGAAGTAGCTTCTGGCCTCCCTGTTCATCCGCTCCTGAGGATCGCCCTGTGTGTCCTCCAGATAGCTTCTGTCACTGAGAAATGAGCCCTGGAGCTTCAGCATCGTGCCGTCCCTAAGCTCGTGCATATGCCCGAGGTTCACCATCCACCTGTCCCGGCTGTTCTCGTACTCCCTCCTCCACTCGACCCTGAAACCGCCGTCGTGCACATAGCGCAGCCTGTGCCGCTCCTGAAGCGAGAGCGAGAAGCGGGTTTTCTCCATTATGTCCGACCTTATCTGGAGGTCTATGTAATCGTTGAAACCAAAGTAGTAGCCGAGTTTTCTCAAGTACTTGCCGTCCCGCCCGGACTGGCCGAGCGTGGGAAGCATGAAACCCGAACTTCGCCCGCGCCTTATGGGGAAGACGGCGTAGGGGAACCAGAAGACGGGCGTGTCTTCAACGTAAAGGATGATCGGTCTTGCAATGGCTTTGTCGTCGGGGAAGACCTTCATCGACGCCGCCCAGAACCACCAGTCCAGGGTGTCGCGCTCGCTGGTGGTGAACCGGCCGCTTACGGTGTTGAACTCCCTTCGGCTGAGCATGATCACCCGTTCCCCGGTGTACAGTGCCCCGTCGAACCATGTTCTTGCCTCGGTGGTGCGGGCTGTCCTTGAGGGGAGGTGGTAGATCATTTCAATGCCGCCCACGGTTTCGCCGCTTTCCGTTATGGAGGGCTCGCCCGTTGCCGTAAGTGTTTTACTGTCAGGGTCGTAATGAATCGTGTCTGCCTTGAGCGTCATGTCCAGATAAGAGAGGGACGCCTCGCCGAACAGCTTCAGGACCCCAGGTGTCACAATGTAGTCCAGGGAGTCGGCGCTGTATCCCATGGTTTCCATCGGGGGGGTCTGGGAGATCAGGAGGGTCAGGAGTATCAGCATTTTCCCGCGGCCATTGCAGCGGCGCCGAAAGCCCCGGCAGTAGATGAGTCGGGCAGGGCGGCCACTCTCCATGTGTTCGGGCAGCGTGACTCGAACTCGCGCTTTGCCTGTTTCCCGAAGAGATGGAAGCAGGTGCAGAGCCCCCCAGCGAGGAAAAAGCCATCGGGGGCCAGACACTTCTCCAGATTGGCCATGCCGCGCCCCAGCCATACCCCGTAGTCGTTGAAGGCGGCCATCGCCCTTTCATCACCCTTTCGCGCTTTCGCTGCGATGCCTTTGGGTTCGGTCCGGCCATCGTAGAACGAGATGAGCGCATCCCGGGCGGCATACCTTTCCCAGCAGCCCCTGAGGCCGCACGTACACTTCCTTCCGCCTTCCCTGATGGTCATGTGGCCGAATTCCCCGGCGGTTCCGGTTCCGTAGAGGATCTTTCCCTCGGAGATCACACAACCGCCGATCCCTGTTCCCAAAGTTATAAAAAGCCAGAGGCCTGCTCCGGGAATGATCCCCTTGTGCAGGGCGCCGATGGCAAAGGCGTTGCAGTCGTTGTCCACGAAAACCTGTGCCCCTCCCATCATCCTGGAGAGCGAAGACGCGATGGGTGTTCCGCTCCAGAGGGGAAGGTTGGGGCTGAAGGAGAGAAACCCCCTCTTAACGTCCACAAGGCCGGCTATTCCAACACCCACGGCGGCGGGCGAGGGGTCGAACCTTCGAATGACCGTGGCAATGGAAGCGAGAACAGAAGCCGGTTGCCGACACGGACCTGTATCGAGGACCTCCGCCATGCAGAAAGCCCCATCGCGGCCCAGATGACCTATGATGGCGGTGGAACCGCCGATATCCACGCCCCAGAAGCCGTTGCTACTCAATTCCCAGTATTTCGCCTTCCCTCACCGTGAGCAGGGGCCATGACACCCTGACATCGGTGGAGCTTCCGAGAACACATCTGCCGCTGGCGCCGAACCATGCCCCCCTGTCTGCCAGTCTTCGCTGCACCCCTGCCCTCGACCGGCCTCCCATATGCCATGCTTCCAGAATTATCCCGGCGGCATCGTACCCCTGTGCCGCAATTATGGATGGTGACTGACCGTGCTCCCTGGTGTACGCGTACACAAAGCCCGCCGTCTCGGGGCGGGTCGATTCCAGCCCGCTTGCTGCGGTGAAAACAGCTTCTTCCACCGAGTCGCCCCCGTGCCTGACGAGAAGATCGCTGTCCCATCCCGAAGTTCCGAAGAGGGGCAGTCTGACCCTGTAGAACTGCAGCTGGGGAGCGATCTGGATCGCGTCCCACGATGACACGGGAAGGAAAACGCCGTCGGCTCCCGCGGCCTTGACCCTCGCTATCTGGTTTCGGAAGTCGGTTGCTCCGCTTTGATAGCCTTCGGTGGCGACCACGCTTGCTCCGAGACTTTCCACCGTGGCCCTGAACTGGCTGACCTCGCTGTTCGCCTGCGAGGTAGGTGGGTGGATTATCGCCAGGCGTCTGCATCCCGCCCTGAGCACAGCGTACTCGGCGATGGCCGCCGCCTGGTCGCCTTCGCTCACCACGAGCCTGAAAACCCATGAACCTGCCCTGTCAACCTCTTCGCTGGTGGCGGTCGGGGAGATCACGGGAAGGCGTTCACGGTTGGCGGAAGGGGCGGCCTGCAGGGTGGTTGAACTGGTGAGCGGACCGATGACCCCCATGCATGAGGCATCGGAACCCAGCGTCGAGAAGAGCGCGGCAATGTCTTCCGAAGAGGCCCCCGTGTCGATGACCCTTAGAGCCGGAGGGGCGGAGTGCATCTCGCCGAAACGCTCAAAGGCCATCATGACGCCCCTTTGGACGGGGACGGCGAACTCCGAGCCCTCACCGGTCAGGGGAAGGACCAGGGCGAAGTACTTCTCGCCGGAAGCGGGGGGGGTGACGGCTTCGCCCCATCGTTCCCTGGCCCCCGGGTACAACCTGTTCAACTCTGCCGTGTAGAGGGCGGCCTTGGCCGCGTCGCCCTCGATGGTGAAACGCCTTTCCAGCTCGAGCAGAACGAACACCTCGAGCCAGTTGTCCGACCGGGCTGCGGCGACAGCGTCGGTGTCGGCCTCGCGAAGGAGTTCACGGGCGAGTTCCACAACCTTTTCCTGACGGTGCCTGTCGAGAATGCCGGGATCGGTCAGGGCCAGGACGGAGAGAGCCCTGCCCGGTGAGGAGAGTTCGGCGATGGCCCTTGCAAGGTATGCCCGGGAGAGGACGACCGGTTCGCTGGACGAGTTTATCAACCTGTCGGCCAAATTCAGGGCTTCGGAGAACCTGCCCATCTCCGCAAGGGCTTCCGCGGAAGCTGCCCTCCAGCGAGGGGCATTCGGGGAGTCAGGAGCCTCGGAAAGCGCCGAAGAATAAAGCTCGAGAGCGTCGTTGAACCTGCTCTCCGTCATGAGGGCGTCGGCCCTTGCAGCCTTCTCCTGTGGGGTGGAAGGTGTTGTGGACGGCCCGCAACCGGCGGCAAGAATTACCGCCAGGACGAAGGTGAACCGGAACAGGGTTTTCAAAAAAGCCTCCCGTGATGCAGATGAGTACCACACCAGCCAACTATACTGAACCGTAAATGGCCGGGGCAGTGGTCTCGATGACGGGAATAAGGGAACCCCGGCCCACCCGCGCATTGGGGAGGGCCGGGGCTGAAGAAGGGCTACTGAATTGTTACCGAGTCTTCCGTGGCGGGGATGAACATCTCGATGGGTTTGTCCATGTTCTCGATCATCCACTCAGCGTCGTCGACAAGGTCGCTTTCGGGGTAGGAAGCGGTGACCTCGCGGAAAGCCTCGCGGGCCGCGTCGTAGTTGCCGAGCTTCTCGCTCAGTGTGAAGCCCTTGAGGAAAACCGCCTGATCGCACCTGGGGTTGTCGGGGTATCTCTCGACGAAGAGTGCGAAATAGCGAACCGCTGTTTCGGGATCGGTGCCCATTGTTTCCTGGGCGAGCGACATCAGGCTGTCGGCTCCGATCGAGACCGCGGGCAGGAAGGCATCCTCGTTGATCTCGACCTCGTACTCCTCCATCAGGGCCGGGAATACGGTGTTCCTGAGGTAATTGTTAACGACCTCGGGTTTCAGGGCTGCTTCGATGGACTCTCTGACCTCGGCGAGGGGTCTGGAACCCTCCTCGACCGAATCTGTGACCTTGAACCAGGTTATGCCGACCTCAGTGGGCCAGGGACCAAGCACCGTGCCGACAGGCGCAGCGAACAGCTCGTCTGCGAATTCGGGCCGGCCGCCCATGTAGGGCAGGGGAGCGTCGGAGGTCACCCATCCCAGGTCTCCGCTGACGACTGCCGTGGGTTCGTGGATGCTGTGCGTGGAAGCCACTGAGTCGAAGGGTACGCCCTGGTCCAGAAGAGCCTGCACCAGCTCCTGCTGTTCTCCCCGGACAGTTGCCACCACCGAGAACCGCGTCTGGGCGTTCTGATGGTAAATGTCGTTGATGTGCGCGGTGTAGTATTCCTGTATTGCCCCTTCGGAAACAGGCGCAGCCGCAACCACGAAGCGGTTGTAGTACTCCTGGATGAGGGCGCTGTTCCTGGCCTGTTCAGCCTGTTCCATCGCCATCTCAACCTGGGCTACGACGAAGGAATCCTGCTCCATGCCCAATCCGTCAGCCGCCAGCTCGAGGATCTCCTGTTCGATGAGGCTGCCGAGGAGGATCTGGCGCCCCTCGACGGTGTCGTAGGCTTCCCGCTGGTAGTAGGGGATGGCTTCGATGGCAGTCTCGATATCGGTGCGGGTTATGGAGTTTTCGCCAATTGTTGCAAGGACTTCCGCGTCGGGGTCATCGAAGACCTGGACGTCGTACCTTTCATGAAGCTCGGGTATCAGCGTGTTCTTGAAGTACTCGTTGACCAGAGCGGGCTTCAGTACGCTTACAATTGATTCCCGGGCATCATCGAGAGGAACGTATCCCTCGGGTTCGATCTCGGTCACCATGAAGAAATGCGTTCCCAGAGAGGTTTCGACCGGACCCACGATGCCGCCCTCGGGGGCGGCGAGAAGCAGGGCGGCAAGGGTCGTGTCGGTGCCGATGTAGGGGATGTTGCCGTTCTGCTCGACCATTCCCATTCGACCGCCCTGGTTCCGTGTAACGGCGTGCTCGCTCATTTCCACTGCCACGGAGTCGAAGGATTCGCCCGAGTCCAGCCTTGTACGTACCTCTTCGATCGTCTGGGGCGTTGAGAGCAGGATGTGGGCGATCTGGGCCGTTGCCTGACGGCGGAACCTGGCATCGAGGTTCTCGTTGTAGTAGGCGATGAGCATGGAGTCCGGCACCTGCACGGCCTCGATCACGTGGCGCTGATAGAACGCCTGGGTCATGGCCCTTTGTCTGACGCTTTCCACCATTTCTTCCGCCAGTGCCACCTGGACAAGAACGGTCGAGTCGTTCTCGAGACCCTCGTCTATCGCGGCGGCAAGAAGGAGTTCGCGTTCAATGATATGGTTCAGAAGCTGCTTCCGGCCCTGCAGGGTCTCGAAGGGAGCCCTCTGGTAAGGGGGGATGCGCTGCAGTTCCCGTTCCAGCTCCTCCATCGTGATAATTCTGGACCCTATCCTTGCGACCTCGCCCTCTCCGAGGGGGCGTGTTCCGCAGGCTGCACTCAGCAGCAGAAGAAGTGCCGCGAGAGGAATGACGATCTTTCCGAGCATGTTGTCAGTTCTCCCTTTTCGTTTTTGCTTCCAGTTCGTAGTCGATGCGGTTGTTTGCGAACTCGGTCATGGCTGCCTCGGAGGCCTGCTCCTCGGGCTGAGCGATTCCCTCCACGAGAATGGGAGCGCCCTCCTGGATGCTACGGACCCTCTTGGAAACCGCTATCGTGAACAGGTACTGATTTTCAACCGAAGCAGCCTTCTGTTCGGTCTTGTCAAAGTACTTCACCACTTGCCACCTTTCAGTACGGCGCTGGAATGAAAATTGGATGGGTTTCGGTAAGACACGGTTTACACCCCAACTATACACGAAGCGGAGGGAAAGAGTTCCCCCCGCTTCACTTTGGCCGTGAGGATCAGTTCTCCGCGGGTACCGCTTCGAGGTTTTCCCTGTTGGCCATGAGGAATTCCCATGTGGGCTGGTCGAGGAGGTCCATTTCCCGGGTTTCGACCCTGAGGGTTCCCAGTGCGGACCTGTCCCAGTAGCGGATTATGGTTAGCATGTCGCGGTCGCCGGGAAGTGCGTTTTCCGCGAGGCTGGGAAAACGGAGCGGGTGTTTGAAGTAGATCTCGACCCTTGATGTATCCGGGTTTGAGGTGGAGTAACCCACGAAGCGCCAGGTCTGGATATTAATGGACTGCCCTCTGGCCCTTCCCGATGCCCTCGGCCTCTCCCAGAACGTGTAAACGGTGTCGGGCAGGATCTCGAATACGTATTCACCGCCGAGTGGATCGCTTTCAGCGGAGATGTCGATCCCAAGGTTTTGCACCTGGGTGGGACGGAGCGAGACGGGGTATCTGTTGTATATGTGCGATGCCTGCTCTTCTCCGACCCTGACAAGCACCGAACGGGAGACCTCGGTACGCCGAATGTGCGCGTACTCGGGGAAGCTGACGCGGATGAACGTGGGCATCCAGTCTGCCTCGCAGAAAAGGGAATCGGGGTAGTCCTTTTCCACGAGACCACCGGTGACGCCACCGTGACGGTCATGGTTGGGGCAGGAGATGGCGAACTGGGTTCCGAGTGAAAGCTTGGGATCGAAATGGTATGTGGAGTCTGTGAAGCTCTGGCCCCACAGGGTGGGGCAGACACCAGTCGAATCGGGAAGACCTGCGAAGGAGAGAAGCGAATCAATGTCAGGGGCGGAAATACCTTCGTGTTCCAGCATGTGCTGAACATTGGCCCTGGCCAGCCCGTACATCTGTTCCCGGCAGTTTTCGCGGGGGATGCGGTATGCTTCAACACGCTGGTGGATCCGGAATATGAGAATCGCGGCGAGCAGAACAATGATGACCCTCACAAGAACTCTAGATCCCATGGCTTGAGAACCCCCCGATTGGTGTTTCAGTTAATGTTGCACTGCGGACATTCTTGGTAATTTACCGACCCCTTTCAACCCGTGTCAATACGCCCTTCGAACCCCGGGAACAACCGGCACGGGATTTCGAAGGTGTGTCACTGCGGCTGTCTCGTCGGAATATACACCGCCGGGAAGCGCAAGCGCCGTCTGCTGTTCCATTCGGACAGCAGACGAAACGGGCTCTGTGTGAACGCTGTCGATGGATAAAAGCACTGATGCGGGCCCCGTGACCCTCACGTGGGACTTCCTGAGCGAGGTGCTCATGTACCTGGCGGGGACGGGCCCGGAAACCACGGCTACCGGAAGCACCCTGCTGCCGACCCTGTCAAGGGAAAACTCGATCAGTGAAGGCTCGAATGCTTCAGCGCGAACCATCAGGGGCAGGCTTTCGAAGAGGTCGTCTTTGAGGATGATCTGTTTCGTGATCCCGGGGCTGTCCGGGGAAAAACCCCTGAGGTCCACGACCATGCTCAGCCCATCGGGTTTTCCGATGAGCTGAAAACCCAGCATGCTCAAGCCGTCGGCCTCGAATTCGACCATGATGCTTTCCGGTGGGTTACCGAGTACTACTGCGTCTTCGCCTGTGGCATAAGTGACTTCTACGGGAAGGCTGACCGTGAACTCGACCCCCCTGATTGAGAAAAGCCAGATGAACACCGCCACCGTCAGTGAGAGACCCCACCTGACGACGGTGCTACTGGACGGCTTTGACCTCAGGGGTTTGAGGAACCTGGAAACCGATTGATCCCGCTGATTCAACTGAATCCTCCAGAGGGCCGAACCTTTTTTCATACATGTCCACCTGCGCTTTCAGGGCGCCGATGAAGCCTTTGATCCTGTGTGGTGACATGATGACCCGGCACTCCAGTTCAGCGGCGGGGAGCCCGGGCATTATCCGTGCGAAATCAAGTACGAACTCGGCCTGGGATGTGTTGACGATGGCGATGTTCGCGTAGACCCCCGAAGCCTTCTCGGCCCGTATGTTGATTCGTGGGGGCTGGTTTTGCATTATTCCCTCCTGTGGCAGAAATGAACAGTATCTTATGCACTGCTGCGCAACCGGGGTCAACCCGCTGCAAGGGCGGCTGTGCAACCGGGGTTAACCCGTTGGGAGGGCTGTTTGTATACCGATGAACTTCTTGCTTTCCGGGACGCCAGGGTGCTGGTTCTCGGGGATCTCGTGCTTGACCATTACCTCGAGGGGAGGGTTGACAGGATATCTCCCGAGGCTCCGGTTCCGGTTGTGGCCCTTGACGGTGCGGGAGAGAGATTCGCGCCGGGGGGGGCCGCCAATGTTGCGCTCAACGTTCTTTCGCTCGGGGGCAGACCGTTCATTGCGGGTACTGTTGGGGATGACCCTGACGGTGAGATCCTTACCGACCTCCTCGCCCGAAAGGGTGTAGATGTCTCGTGTGTCACCGTGGACCGCGACAGACCCACGACCCGGAAAACCAGGGTGATCTCACGGGGATACCAGCTCATAAGGATCGACAGGGAATCAACAATTCCCTGCAGACGGGAAAAGGGCTCACTGGAGAATGCCGGGATACTGGCGGCCCTTTCGAGCGTGACGGCGGTGATCTTTGAAGACTACGACAAGGGTTTCCTGGGGGATTTCAACATACCCTGGATAATCGATGAGTCCAGGGACAGGGGAATTCCCGTCCTGGCCGACCCCAAGTTCAGGAATATCATGCTTTACAAAGGGGTCAGTCTCATCAAACCCAATCTCCGCGAGGCATCCGCAATGCTGGGGCGTGAGCTCGACGACGCCACGACCGAAGAGCTTCAAACGGCGTGCGGGATGATAATCCGGGTTCTCGACGCCCAGGCAGTCCTTTTAACCCTCGGAGCGGGAGGATCGATACTCAGCGTAAAAGGCGGGGAGACCCCCCTTGTCCAGTCCACCGCCGCAAGGCATGTCTTCGACGTCTCAGGGGCGGGTGACGCGGTCATCGCGGTGATGGGGCTTGCCTATGCTTCCGGTGTACCGCCGGTCAGGGCGGCGGTGATGGCCAACTACGCAGCCGCAGCGGTCTGCGCGGAACCGGGGGTATACGCCGTGACTCCTGAAGACATACTCAGAGAGGCCAGGCTTCATGAGTGACGCCGGGAGGATACTCGACAGGGCTGAGGCAGAACGCCGGTGCTCCCTCATCAGGAAAGCAGGTTGCACCGTTGTTTTCACGAACGGATGCTTCGACCTTCTACATCCCGGGCATATCCTCGTTCTCTCCCGGGCCGCGGTCCTGGGGGATTTTCTGTTCGTGGGGCTCAACAGCGATTCTTCCGTGAAAAGGCTGAAGGGCGATCTGAGACCCCGAACACCCCTCGAGGCAAGGGCCGCTGTTCTTTCAGCCCTTCGCTTCGTGGATTTCGTCGTGCCCTTTTCCGAGGACACACCGCTCGAACTCATCCGGGTTCTCAGACCGCACATTCTCGTCAAGGGGGGGGATTACAGGGCGGATGAGGTGGTGGGCGCCGGACTTGTGGAGAGGGTGGTCATAGTGCCGACCCTCGCCGGACATTCCACAACAGCTCTCATCGGTGAATGAAAAGCGGGCTGCCGGACACCACGCTCGTTCTTCTGGTCTTCCTTGCGGCCTGGGCAGGGGTGAACCTTCCGATCCTGGGCTCCCCCCTCGGGCGCTACCCTGTGGTGGATGCCCGATGGCATATGCTCTGGGCCGAAGCTGTCTCGGATGGCGACCTGTTTATCTACGCCCCTTATTTCAGGGCGCCGCTGTACCCCTGGCTTCTGGGCGGCTGGTTCGGTCTTTTCGGCTCGGGGGCCGTGAGCGGGGCGCTCCTGTCAATGGCCCTCGGCGCCGGGACTGTGGTTCTGCTCCACCGGACGGGGCTTGCCTTCACCTCACGCTGCGCTGCCTTTCTCATCGCTGCCGTATGGGCGCTCTGGGGAACCGCTCTTTTGTACCAGGGTTTCATGCTGATCGAGCCGCTCTACATGTTTCTGCTGTGCGCCTCTTTCCTCGCCCTCTGCAGAAGGTCGGATTCTCCCGCGCCATGGTTCCTGTTGGGGCTTTCGTGCATCGCCAGGCCTGGAGCGGTTCTGCTTCTGCCGGTAAGCATCCTGCTCTTCCGGCCCCGGGTACGGTCATGGGCGGCATGGTTCATACCCGTGGTTGCCGTCTGGGCAGTGAACGTGTTTTCCGGAGACCCCGGCACTGTCATCTCCAGCCAGGGGGGGATCAACTTTTTCGTGGGTTCGGGCCCGGATGCGGACGGGGTAACCGCCTTCGCCCCCACTGGCCGCAGGGAGCCTTCCGGTGAACTGCCGTATGTGGACAATGTCTGGGCGGCGAGCCTCGCCCCCCTCTCCGCTGACGCAACTCCATCCACGGTATCCTCTTACTGGACCCGTTCCACAATGCGGCACGTTGTTTCCCGCCCCATTGGCTCACTGGTCCTGCTTTTAAGGAAGGCCCTGTTCCTGCTGAGCCCCGTTGAGATCCCCTGCAACTACGATGCCTACTATATGGGCCGCATCTCTCCGCTGGCCGGGGTTCTGGTCACCGGCCCGCCCTTCACGCTTCCCGGGCTGCTGCTCTGGCTGTTGCTTCCCGGTGCGCTCTTGGCGGGAAGAGCGGGGGAGTTTGAAAAAAGGGCTCTGGCATGGGTTCTGACCCTGGCGGTCGGGCTTGCCCCTTTCTTCATCACCGCCAGGTTCAGACTTCCCCTGATACCCTTCGTGCTGCTTTTCATGGTGCCAAGGTTCCTCAGGGTCTGGAAAAGGGGTGTTCTGACAGCTCCCCTGGGAGCCGCCCTGGGCGTGGGTCTCGCAGTCCTGACCGGACCGGCGGTAGAAACCAGCGGAGTGAACATGCCCTTTCACGACGGAATGGCAAACTATTCCTCGGGGAACCGGCGGGAAGCCCGATCCCTTTTCATGCAGTCATGGGAGAGGGCATCCATCAGGATTGACGGGGTAGACCTGAACGGCACCGATGCCCTTTACAACCTTGGTGTGATGGACCTCGAGGACGGCGACCGGGAGGGAGCCGTTTTCTGGTTCGGGAAGGCTCTTGAGTGGAACCCGGGCCACGGTCCTTCACGCGAGGCCCTTCGAAACTTGACCCCCGAATGGCAATAGGTTAGAAATGCTTGGCTTGACAAAAGGTTTTGTAACAACGGTTTCTTCGGAGGTATGAATGCAGGCAGGCG
Organism: Candidatus Fermentibacteraceae bacterium; assembly: GCA_046485185.1. Lineage (GTDB taxonomy): Bacteria > Fermentibacterota > Fermentibacteria > Fermentibacterales > JCC-6 > UBA6080. Next base: position 20,808 of record JAWOHL010000089.1, on the reverse strand, counting down.
CAGTTTTTACGTACCTGGCCCCAGTTGTCGCCGTCGCCACTCTGGTGGTGGCTGCGCTAGTGTACGCCAGGCTCGCAAAGTACGCCCCGGGCAACGAACTGATGCAGAAGATCGCCGGTTTCATAAGAACCGGCGCGATGGCTTACCTGAAAACCCAGTACCGCATTCTCATGGTTTTTGTAGTGCTTGTGGCCCTTCTTCTTTTCTTTTTCGTTAACAGAGCAACCTCTCTGGCGTTCGTGGCCGGCGCCCTTCTCAGTATGCTGGCGGGCTACGTCGGCATGAAGGCCGCCACCACAGGCAATGTCAGAACCGCCAACGCCGCACGGGAGAGCCTTTCGAATGCACTTGCCGCAGCATTCGATTCCGGCAGCATAATGGGTTTTGCGGTGGCCGGTTTCGGGCTTCTGGGTGTCAGCGTTTTCTTCCTGGCATTCCATGACGTCGAGTCGGTCCGCGGGTTCGTCTCCGGCATCCTGGGGGTTTCGGTGTCACTCGAGAGCATTGCCGGCTTCGGGATGGGAGCCAGCAGCATAGCCCTCTTCGCCAGGGTGGGGGGAGGCATATTCACGAAGAGCGCCGATGTCGGCGCTGATCTGGTGGGCAAGATCGAGGCGGGAATTCCCGAGGACGATCCCCGGAACCCCGCAGTGATCGCCGACAACGTCGGGGACAACGTGGGCGACGTGGCCGGCATGGGTGCCGACCTTTTCGAGTCCTACGTGGGGTGCATCATCGCCGCCATCATCCTCGCCCTCAGCCTGGGCTCCGGGCAACTGAACAGGCTCTTTTCCGCAGCGGGACACGACGCCGGGCATGTGGGCCGCCAGACTCTCGTCGGCCTTCCCCTGATCCTCGCGGCGCTCGGAACCATCGCCAGCCTCGTAGGGGCTTTGTTCGTGAAAATACTCAGAAAGCAGTCACCGCAATCGGTCCTTCGGAACGGAACCTTCGTGAGCGCAGGTCTCAGCGTTTTGCTGGGCGGCTTCTTCATCATTCGTGCAGGGCTCGTGCCGGGTGTTTTCTGGGCCATGACCAGCGGAGTGCTGGTGGGTACGGTGATCGGTCTGGTAACCGAGTACTACACAAGCGCAGCCCCGGTCCGGAAGATAGCTGAAGCCACATCCACGGGAACGGCCACCACGGTCATCGAGGGGCTGGCTGTTGGGATGGAATCAACCCTGGTGCCCATGGTCCTCATCGCCGCAGCCATACTCGCCAGCCATCACTTCGCCGGCATTTACGGCATCGCCATCGCGGCGCTGGGAATGCTTATGAACGTTGGCATGACGATGTCAGTTGACGCATACGGCCCCGTGGCCGACAACGCGGGCGGAATAGCAAGCATGGCGGGTCTTTCCGAAGAGGTGCGCCGCAGAACCGACAAGCTTGACGCTCTGGGAAATACGACAGCTGCAATGGGAAAGGGTTTTGCGATCGGAAGCGCCGCCCTCACTGCCCTTGCCCTTTTTACTGCGTACGCGCAGGCGGCAAGGCTCTCCATGATCGACCTTTTGAGCCCTCACGTTGTCGCCGGCCTGTTGCTCGGGGGGCTGCTGCCCTTCCTCTTCGCGTCCATCACCCTCAGGTCCGTGGGCAGGGCGGCGATGAAGATGGTGACGGAAGTAAGACGGCAGTTCCGTGAGATCAAGGGACTGATGGAGGGAGAGGCCGAGCCCGATACGGAGAAGTGTGTCGACATCGCCACCAGGGCTGCCCTTACCGAGATGATCCTTCCGGGTTTGCTGGCCGTGGCCGTTCCAGTCGCGGTTTTCTTCGGGTTCGGCGATAACGGCCCTGAAACCCTGGGCGGTCTTCTCGCCGGCGCCATCGTGACCGGTGTTCTCCTGGCGATCTTCATGAGCAATTCGGGGGGCGCCTGGGACAACGCGAAGAAGTACATCGAGGCTGGGCACATGGGGGGCAAGGGTTCAGCGTGCCACGAGTGCTCGGTGACGGGAGACACCATTGGAGACCCGTTCAAGGACACGAGCGGCCCCTCGCTTAACATCCTCATAAAACTCATGACCATCGTTTCACTGGTTCTCGCCCAGGTTCGATGAGAAAGGAACCGAAATGCCCGGTACACTTCCCCTGACAGAAGAGAATGTCCGCGCCGAACTCGAGAAGATCAGACCAATGCTCCAGGGTGACGGCGGCGACATCAGGTTCGTGTCACTCGAGGACGGAACCGTCAAAGTCGAGCTTCAGGGAGCCTGCAGCGGCTGCGCATTCGCGGCCCTCACGCTTCAGCACAGCGTGGAGCGGAACCTCAGGATGGTTTTCCCCGACCTCAAGAAGGTTGAGAACCTCGCTGCCCTTCGTTAGTTCCGATCCCAGAAGGAAAGCCCTCGAGGTCCTTCTGGGTATTCGGGAAACGTCGTTCGAGCTTTCCTCCCGTGATGAGGCCTTCGCCCTCAGGCTTGTAAGGGAAACCACCGTCTGGAGGGCCAGGCTTGACCACAACCTGGCCCGTTTTCTCACAAGACCGATGCAGAAACTCGACAGCAGAATGCTGGCCGTTCTCAGGCTGGGAGCCGTCCAGCTTCTTGTCCTGGGCACACCGGTCCACGCCGCGGTCTCGGAGACCGTGAAACTCGCCGGGAACCAGGGTGCCAGGGGTCTTGTGAACGCCGTTCTGAGACGGTTGTCATCCGAGGGTGAGGAACCCGACCTTCCCCTGCATATCCGATGGTCACACCCTGCCGAGCTGGTCCGAAGATGGTCCGACCGGTTCGGGCTGAAAAGAACTGCCGACCTTCTTCGCTGGAACAATGAACCTCCGGTGCTTGGAGGTTTTGCATTCGGAGAACAGCCACCCGGTGAGCAGGGGCTTTTCCTTGAGGGTTACAGGAGGTTTGACCGGGGCATTCCCATTCCGCCACCAGGCGTCTTTGTACAGGATGAAGCGGCGGCGATCGTTGCAAGAGTGTTTCGAAACATGCCGGGGGAGTCGGCTCTTGAGATAGGGGCAGCCCCGGGCGGCAAGACGGCGCATCAGCAGGAAACCGTTCTTGTCAGTCTTGACCTTTCCTTGAAGAGGATGGGAAAATGGCTGGAGAACAGGCGCAGGCTGGAGTGGACCCATGCGTTCCCGGTAGTGGGGGACGGACGGGAACTCCCTTTCCGGGGAGGTTTTCACAAAGTGTTCGTTGACGCGCCCTGTTCGAACACGGGTGTTTTTCGCAGGCGCCCCGGAGCAAGGTGGCGCTGGTCAACGGCCACGCTGGAAGCGCTTCGGAAAGTACAGGAAAACCTCCTTCACAGCGCCTCGGAGCATGTTCTTCCCGGAGGAGCGCTTTTTTACAGCACTTGCAGCCTCGAACCCGAAGAAAACGAGTTTCTTGCCAGGAGCTTCGATGCTGTGCATCCCGTCTTTGAAAGGCTTTCCTTACCATTGCCTGAGGCTCTTTTACGGGATGGCTCGATGTCTTCATTCCCGCCCGAATCCGGTGTGGACGGTCTTTACGCAGTTGCCTGGAGACGGTCCCGTTAAAAAGCAACATCCGTAACAGGAATTGTTACTATATTCCGGCATCACATTCCGCTCGAGCGGCACGGCAGTAACACCGACTGGAGATGTTCTATGGATCCCTGTGCAGTTCCCGTGATAAACCCCGAAAGGATCGAATCTCTCCTCTCGGGTAGCAAGGCTCCGGAAGTCAGCAGATTCAGGGAAGTGGTTTCCCGTGGTCTGGAGATGAAGGGACTCTCCCCTGAAGACGTGGCCTGCCTTGCTTCGGTATCCGACCCCGGGCTCCTGCAGGAGCTTTACGACGCGGCGAAGAAGGTGAAGGAGACCATTTACGGAAAAAGACTGGTCATTTTCGCCCCGATGTACATATCGAACCTGTGCGGTAACGAGTGCCTCTACTGCGCCTTCAGGGCGTCCAACCCCGAAATCGTGAGGCGGGCCCTGACCCAGGATGAGATAGCCCGTGAAACCGCCATACTGGTTGACCAGGGGCACAAAAGGGTGTTGCTCGTGGCGGGAGAGTCCTATCCGCGTGAAGGGTTCGGGTACGTTCTGAAAAGCATCGCCACGGTGTATGGCGTCAAATCCGGCAAGGGAGGGATCCGGCGCATCAACGTCAACGTCGCCCCGCTGACCTCCACCGAGTTCTCGGAGCTGAAAAAGACAGGGATCGGCACGTACCAGCTGTTTCAGGAGACCTACCATCCCGCTGTCTACGGCAGGGTTCACACAGGCGGGAAGAAAAGGGACTACGGCTGGCGTATCACCGCGATAGACAGGGCCATGGAGGCCGGTATCGACGATGTAGGGATCGGGGTGCTCTTCGGTCTCAGCCCCTGGGCGTGGGAGTTGCAGGCACTGCTTCAGCACATCCGGCACATCGAGGACAGGTTCGGGGTGGGACCGCACACCATAAGCGTCCCAAGGCTGGAACCTGCCACCGGCTCCGACATCGCGGCGCACCCCCCCCATGCGGTGACCGACGTCGATTTCAGAAAGATCGTGGCCATCCTCCGCCTTGCCGTTCCCTACACGGGGATAATCATGTCGACCAGGGAAACCCCGCACATGCGCCGGGAAACCTTTGCCCTGGGCGTGAGCCAGATCTCGGCGGGCAGCCGCACGAACCCGGGCGGGTATGCCGAGGGGGAGCACGGCGAGGACGGCAGCCAGTTCAGTCTGGGGGATCACAGACCCCTGAACGAAGTCATCCGTGACGTTGCCTCAATGGGTTACGTCCCCAGTTTCTGTACGGGATGCTACCGTCTGGGCAGGACCGGGAAGGACTTCATGGACCTGGCCAAACCCGGGGAAATCAGGATGCACTGTGATCCGAACGCTGCCAGCACGTTCATGGAGTACCTTATTGACTACGCGGACCCTGAGACAAGGGTGACCGGCGAACGCTGCATAAGCGGTTTCATTGAAAACATGACACCTGAGGCAAGTGAGAGGACCGAAGCCATGCTCAGGGCCGTGAGGGAGGGAAAACGTGACGTCTACTGCTAAAGCCGGTTCTTCCCCCCGGTCCTTCAGGCTGCACATAAGCATCTTCGGCAGGAGGAACGTCGGGAAGTCAAGCATCGTGAACGTTCTGGCGGGGCACCGCGTTTCCATAGTCTCGGATACACCGGGCACCACCACCGATCCGGTCAAGAAGGCCATGGAACTTCTCCCCCTGGGGCCGGTGATCTTCACGGATACCGCCGGGCTGGACGACGAAGGGGAGCTGGGCGCCCAGAGGGTAGAGCGTACCCGCGGCGTCATGGAGGGGACCGACCTGGCGGTCATAGTCACCGACACGGACCTGTGGGGTGGCTGGGAAGAGCAGCTTGCCGATGATTTCCGCGGATCGGGGATACCTGTCATCGTGGTTCGCAGCAAGACCGACGGCAGCCCGATGTCGGACGCTTTCCGCGTGGAAATGGAGAAGAGGAAACTCTCATGGGTGGCTGTTTCAGCTGTTACCGGCGATGGCGTGGATGACCTTCGGGAAGCCCTCATCCGCATGGCGCCCGACGATTTCGTGAACAGACCGGCCATAGTGTCCGACCTGCTGCCCCCGGGCGGCACAGCCGTTCTCGTGATCCCCATCGACAAGGAGGCGCCGAAGGGCAGGATAATCCTTCCCCAGGTACAGACCATACGGGACCTCCTTGACCACGGCTGCATGGCCGTGGTGACCCAGGACGGCGAGCTCGCGAAGGCTCTGGGCAATCTCCGGGAGAAACCGGCGATAGTCGTTACCGACAGCCAGGCCTTCCGCAGGGTTTCGGCCGGGACACCCGAAGACATCCTGCTCACATCCTTCTCAATACTGTTCGCAAGGTTCCAGGGCGATCTTTCCTCGATGGTTGCGGGCGCTGCCGCCATCGACCGGCTCAGGCCGGGAGACCGGGTCCTTGTGGCCGAGGCCTGCACCCATCACCCCATAGGCGAAGACATAGGCACTGTGAAGATACCGGACTGGCTTGGACGGTACGTGGGGGGTGACCTCGAATTCGTTTTCCAGAGGGGGTCGGATTTCCCCGCAGACCTGAGTTCGTTCCGTCTCGTGATACACTGCGGGGCATGCATGTTCAACCGCAGGACCATGCTCACCCGTATCCAGCGTGCCGAGGCCGCAGGAGTGCCAATAACCAACTACGGGCTGACCATCGCGTACAGCCTTGGGATATTCGAAAGGGCCCTCGGGCCTTTCCCGGATGCACTTGCTGCATACCGGAGCCTGCAATGAACGACCTCACCCGGGAGGGGATCATATCCCTGCTTCAAACCCGGAACCCCGGGGACCTGGAAGCCGTGAGGCGCCACGCCGAAGACCTGACTCTCGCAACGCTCGGCAACCTGGTCTACTACCGGGGGCTGATCGAATTCTCGAACATCTGCTCGCTCGACTGCCTGTACTGCGGAATACGGCGGGGCAACCACACCCTGAAGAGGTACACCGCATCTCTCGCACAGATCACCGAAGCAGCCCGGTGGTGCGCCGAGGCCGGTTTCGGGTCGATCGTGCTGCAGTCCGGCGAGAGGACCGACCCGGCTTTCGCGGATTTCGTGGAGGAAGCCGTGCTTATGGTGAAAAGCCGGACGGTTTCCCCAGGGCTTCCGGAGGGGCTTGGCATCACACTGTGCGTGGGTGAGCAGTCACGGGAGACATTGCGGCGGTTCAGAAAGGCGGGCGCCCACCGTTACCTCCTGCGGATCGAGACCACCAATCCGGGTCTTTTCCGCAGTATCCATCCCGGTGAGCAGACAATGGAGAGCAGGCTCACCTGCCTCCGTATCCTTCGGGAGGAGGGTTTCGCAGTGGGCACCGGTGTCATGATCGGTCTGCCGGGACAGACCCCCGAAATGCTGGCGGACGACCTTCTTTTCTACAGGGACAACGGCTTCGACATGTTCGGGATGGGACCGTTCATTCCCCACCACGGAACTCCCATGGGGCACGATACGATCCTTCCAGACAGCGAGCGCATGAGGCTCTCCCTTCTGATGATCGGGTTGACCAGGCTTCTCACCGTCACCACCAACATCGCTGCGACCACGGCTCTCCAGGCTCTCGATGCCACGGGAAGGGAGAAGGGCCTTTCATGGGGGGCGAACGTTGTGATGCCATCGGTCACACCGGGAGAATTCCGGAAGGATTACCTGCTTTACGATGGGAAACCGTGCACCGATGAGAACAGGGAGGACTGCCTGAACTGCCTGAAAAGGCGGGTCGAGATGGCGGGCAGGGTGGTGGCGGTTGACGACTGGGGTGATCCTGTTCACTATATGGCAAGGGTTCAAAACGAAGGGAGGCAGTGATGAGTGCCGAGGCCATCGAAGCCGTAAAGGGGGCAATCCTTCTCGAAAGACGAGGATGGGCTTTTTATTCAAAAGTAGCGTCAACAACTAAATCTGAGGGTGTAAGGGAAGTCTTCTCAACAATGGCAGAAGAGGAGAAGCGTCACGAAGAAGCCCTCTCCCTCCACTACTCCTCATTGGTGCGGGATGGGTCTCTTGCGGCGGTTACCACGCTGGGAGAGGCCTCTGACATCTCGGGAGAGGTCCTGACCCGGAAAGTGATATCGGAAATTGACGCCTCCGGCTTCGAGGCTGCAGCCATTTCCGCTGCGATGGCCATGGAGGCGTCTGCGGAGAGGTACTACAGGGAAAAGGCATCCGAAGCAGGGACTGAGAGCGGGAAGGACCTGTTCAACTGGCTTGCCGATTGGGAGCACGGACATCTCGAGACCCTGGCCGACATGGATAGAGCCCTGATGGAGAGCATCTGGTTCGAGAACAGGTTCTGGCCGGAAATCTGACTGATTCAAATAACGGGGGGGACCAAATGGTATCAAGGGGCGTCCTGGCGGCAGTCCTGCTTCTTTTGTCCGGAACTTCGCGGGCTGCCGGCAATTTCACACTGAACATCCTCCACCTCAACGACACCCACTCCAACCTCCTCCCGGTATCACTGCGTGTCCTTCCCGACAGCGCGGGGGGGTTGGGAAGGACTGACGCCGGTGGAGTGGCGCTCATCGCGGCTGAGGTCAGGCGCGCGAAGCATGAGGAGGGGAACGTGCTCTTCCTTCATGCGGGCGACCTGGTGCAGGGCACGCTTTTCTACACGGTTTACGGCGGCAGGGCCGACGCGGCGGTGTACAACGCCATGGGGCTCGATGCCATGGCCCTGGGCAACCACGAGTTCGACCGTGGAAGCGAAGGGCTGTCCCTGCTTCTCGACGAAGTGCTCTTCCCGGTAGTCTGCGCCAACATTTCGGTGGGGGACGACACCCTTCTCGCCGGGCGGGTTGCGCCCTTTACCGTCCTTTCGACGGGCGGGGAGAGGATAGGCGTCATCGGGCTGATCACGGAAGAGCTTTGCAGCGTTTCGAGCCCCTCCGATCAGACCGTGGCGTTGTCCGCCCTCGAATCCGGGCGCAGCGCGGTCGAAGCACTTTCTCTCATGGGGATCGACAAGGTGGTGGTACTTTCCCACCTGGGCTACCCGCAGGACATCAGGCTCGCGGAATCCCTGCCCGGGGTGGATGTGATCGTGGGTGGTCACACCCACACTGTCCTGGGGCGGTTCGAACACCTGGGGCTTGTTTCCGAGGGTGATTACCCGACGGTCGTCACGGGTCCGGACGGAGAGAACGTTCTCATCGTCACTGCCTGGCGCTACGGAGCAATGCTGGGAAACCTGATCGTTGATTTCGACCCGGACGGAAGGGTGGTTGACTGGAGCGGCTCACCGCTGATCCTCACCACCGAAGACACCCGCGGAACTCCGGGGCTGCGGCGGACGGAACCCGATCCCCTCGTCAGCGAGATGGTGGAAGGGTACGCCTCGGTCCTCCAGGATTTCCAGAGCGAGTTCGTGGCCATTGCAGAAGACGACCTTCCCAATGTCAGGGTGCCGGGGGGAAGCCTTCCCATGGGCAGCGTGATCGCTCCCATCGTATGCGACGCCATGCTCTGGAAGGCGAACCGGCTGGGAACTGGGGCCGACATCGCCCTGCAGAACGCCGGGGGCGTCCGGATCGATGTTCCAAGGGGAGAGATAACGATTGGTACGGTCTACACGCTCCTTCCCTTCGGAAACACGATGACGGTTCTGGATTTGAGCGGACGACAGGTCAAAGACCTTCTTGAGGAAGCCCTTTCGAGTATTTTCGACCTGGGCCTGTCCGACGGCACTTTCCCCTACGTCGCCGGGATGAGGTACACAGCGTCTCGCGGCGCCCCTTCCGGCAGTCGTGTGACATCGGTTGAAGTGGCTGTTCCCACAGGTGGCTACGCGCCGCTCGATACCGAAGCCACATACCGACTGGTGACCAACAGCTTCGTGTCGGGAGGGGGAGACGGGTACGGTTCCCTCTCTGGCGTTCCGGGTATCGACACCGGCTTTATCGACGCCGAGATCGTGGCAGAGTACTTCCGCGAACTGGGAACGGTGTACCCGGTCGAGCAGCGGGTCTTCCTCGGTGAATGATTCGGTTTCGAACTCAGGTCACGCTATATTCGCACCGTGATTGTCCGGTGAGATGACCGGAATTCCGTGATAAAGGAGGGTATTTATGGAAAGAAAAGCTACAGCATTACTGATCGCCGCAACGGTGATGTTATTGTCAGGGTGCGGCGAACAGCCGACCCCCGAACCAGCCGCTGAGACGCCGGAAGATGCGGAACCCCAGACCGTTGAACTCAGTGACACCATTGTCCTCCCCGACGGGTGGGAGATGGCTGACGCCATGAGCACAGCCGAGATCGAGGCTTTGGTTGGCGTCACGGGATATGACACCTGGCACGAACCCCTCAGCGACGCAGCCGCGGGTAAGCCGCAGCTCAGCTGGTTCGACGCCAACCGCGAGGGCTCTGAGCGCCCGGGAAGCAAGATCAACTTCCTGGTCTACACGTTCGACGGTACCGCCAATTTCGACAGGGTGAGCGGTTATGTCAACGACAGCGTCGAGGTGGAAGGCGACCTCTGGGACAGGGCGATCCTCGGCACAATGGGCGGCGGTATCGACGAGGTTACAGTGGGAATGCTTATCCAGAGGGGCGACGTCTGCATCCGGATCAAGTGGAACCCCGAGATCTACGCCGGGTTTGACCGGCAGGAGTTCAGCGTGAAACTCGCAGAACAGCTCATAAGCAATCTTTACGGGGGTCCCAGGACCCTCTGATCGTTCCGGTCCGACCGTGCGGTTCCGTGCTGTGCCCGGAGCCGCACTCTTTTGGGGGGGCAACGTGCGGGAAACTTTGGGTTTCGACAACGGGAAGTACCTGTCGGAGCAGACCGGAGCCATAGCGTCCCGTCTCGCCCAGTTCTCGGGAAGGCTGTACCTTGAGTTCGGCGGCAAGCTGATGTACGACCTGCACGCTTCGAGGGTCCTTCCCGGGTACGATCCCAACGTGAAGATCAGGCTTCTTCAGGAACTCAGTGACCGGGCCGAGATCATCCTGTGCATCTACGCGGGCGACATAGAGAAACGCAAGATGAGGGGGGATTTCGGGATCAGCTACGATGCCGATGCCATGAGGCTCATCGACGACCTTAGGCGCCTGGATCTTTCTGTATGCGGCGTTGTGATAACCCGATACGCCGAGCAACCCGCAGCAGACGTGTTCAGGAACCGTCTGGAGCGCAGCGGAGTGCGGGTTTACGCCCACCCCTTCACCAGGGGTTATCCCACCGACACCGACCTGGTGGTCAGCCCCGAAGGTTACGGCAGGAACGATTACATACAGGCAACCAAACCCCTGGTGGTGGTGACCGGACCCGGACCGGGCAGCGGAAAACTCGCCACCTGTCTTTCCCAGCTCTACCACGACCATCGTCGGGGTGTGAACTCGGGGTACGCCAAATTCGAGACCTTCCCGATCTTCAACCTTCCACTTTCGCACCCGGTGAACGCGGCTTACGAGGCCGCAACTGCGGAACTAGGCGATGTGAACATGATCGATCCCTATCATCTGGAAGCCTACGGGACCCCTGTGGTGAACTACAACCGCGATGTCGAGGCTTTCCCCCTCCTGCGCAGGATCCTCGAGAAGATAACCGGGTCCAGGTCCCCCTATGCCTCGCCCACCGACATGGGTGTCAACAGGGCGGGTTTCGGGATAGTTTCAGATGAAGCAGTGAGGGAGGCATCCAAACAGGAGATGGTCAGGAGGTACTTCAGGTACCGGTGTGAGTTCGTGATGGGCCTTGTGGAAGAGAAAACGCTTCAGAAGGTCGAGCTTCTACTGAATGATCACGGCATATCGCCCGAGTACCGCTCGGTGGTTCTGCCCGCAAGGGCCGCGGCGGCCGATTACCCTTCCGGCGTTCCGAGAACAGGGGCGGCCATCGAGCTTCGGGACGGTTCGATCCTCACCGGGCGGAACTCCGATCTGATGACCGCGGCCAGCGCCGTGGTAATAAACGCCATAAAGCGCCTCGCCGGTATTCCTGACCGGATACACCTTCTCACGCCCGAAACGATCGCATCGATAAGGAAGCTGAAGGAAACCCTCGGCGGTCCCAGAACCTGTCTTACCCTCGACGAGGTTCTGATCGCCCTGGGAATCAGCGCCACCAACAGCCCCGCAACCCTTGAGGCACTGGAGCGGCTCCCCCTGCTCGCGGGAGCCGAAGTCCACATCACGCACATTCCCGTGCCGGGGGACGAGGAAGGGTTCAGAAGGCTTGGGGTGAACCTGACCACCGACGCAAGCTTCGATTCTCTAAACCTGTTCAACGGCTGAGCCAATCTTCCTTTCGTTGCGAAGCAGTGCTTTTCACTGCGGCCGCGATTGTGCATTATCAAGTTTGCATTGACATTACGCAGGAAAGGAAGGCCCTCGTGAAAAAGCTTGGGGAGATGCTTCTGGGCGAAAGCCCGTTCCGGGAGCTGGTAATGGGCAACACCGCCCTGGTGAGAGGCATGGTCGAGGCTGGTGTCCGGGTGGTCACCTCGTACCCTGGCTCGCCCACTCCCGAGATCGCAACCGCCATCGCCTCCATCCAGAAGGATAGACGCCCCTTCCACTTCGAATTCTGCGTCAACGAGAAGGTGGCGGTGGAGGTCGCATACGGCGCCGCCGTGAACGGACGGCCCTCGGTGGTGTTCTTCAAGAGCGTGGGGCTCAACGTGGCGTCGGACACCTTCGTTCAGCTCAACCACATGGACATCCCCGGCGGACTGGTGGTGATCGTTGGGGATGACCCCGGAGCCCACTCATCCCAGAACGAGCAGGACAACAGGCATCTGGCCAGGATGAGCTACACCCCTGTGCTTGAACCGGCCACGCCATCCGAGGCCTACGCTTTCCTTCTCAAAGCGGTGTCCATGGCCCGAAAGCACCGCATGGCAGTCATGCTCAGAATGACCACCCACGTGTGCCACGCCAAAGAGATGGTCTCCTTCGACGGCTGGTCAAACCCTCCGTGGGATGACACACCCGTGTTCGACGGTTCGGGGGGAAGCCACATTCCGATAGGAGCAATGGTTGCACGGATGAAGAAGAGGGCCATTGAACGGCTGAAGGCCTCACACGAACCGGGTCTCGACAGGGTTATGGAAAACGGCAACCCGAAGCGGGGAATCATCACCGCCGGGCTTCCGTTCCTGTCGATTCTGGACGCCCTGGCGGGGGCGGACAGGAAGCCTGACATCCTCAAGCTGGGAATGGTGCACCCGCTTTCACGGGAAGGGATCTCCGGGTTTCTTCGAGCGCATGATGAAGTGCTTGTCCTTGAGGAACTGGATGACTTCATAGAGCAGTCAGTGAAAGCCGTGGCGCACGATTCCGGTCTCTCCACCCGTGTACTGGGAAAGGAGTGCACCGAAGACTGGATAGGCGAGTTCACTCCGGGAAGGGTGCGCGAGATACTCCACAGGCTCTGGCCCGATTTGGTCGATGCTCGCGTCACCCTGACCGGCAACCTGGAGGCTCCCGTCAGGTTTCCCCAGATGTGCCCGGGCTGCGGCCACCGGAGCGCGTTCTTCGCCATCGGCAAGGCGCTGCGAAAAAGCGACATCACCGTTGCCGACATCGGCTGCCACACGCTCGGGTTTTTGCCCCCCCATGAGATAGGGCGCCTGCTTATGTCGATGGGGGCATCAACGGGTATCGGGCAGGGCTTATCCCTGTTCAACCCCGAAAGGAGGGTGGTCGCCTTCCTTGGAGACTCAACATTCTTCCACGCGGGCATTCCCGGTGTGATAAACGCCCTCTTCAACAACCACAGGCTCACCCTTATCGTGATGGAGAACGGTACAACGGCCATGACAGGCCATCAGGAACACCCCGGGACCGGACGCAACTTCAACGACCCGACTGAAAAGATCCCCATCCGCAAGGTTCTGGAAGGGCTTGGCATTCAAAACATCTCCGAGGTGGATACCTACAACCAGAAAGCACTGACCCTGGCGGTTGGGAAGGCGCTGGAGTCTCCCGGGCTCAGCGTGGTCATCGCGAAGCACCCGTGCATGCTCAAGTTCTCACGCGAGCAGCGCAGAAAGCCCGGTTTTGTCCAGAGACACGTTGAGGTTTCACAGGACAGGTGCACACTGGCAAGGGAGTGCATCGACAGGTTCGGCTGCCCTTCCTTCAAGAGGGACAGCGGGACAGGCCGGGTCACAACCAACACCGACCTGTGCATCGGTGACGGCTCGTGCATCCAGACGTGCCCCTCCGAAGCCATAGGCGCCGTTGCGCCCGGGAAGGAGCCCCGATGAACATTCACATGACCGGCGTGGGCGGACAGGGAATCGGCCTTCTCAGCGAGGTCTTGCTGAGGGCCCTTTCAGGGGCCGGCATGGAAGTCAGGGGAGTGGACACCCACGGTCTTGCCCAGCGGGGCGGGGTGGTCAATTCCCAGATCAGGACAGGCAGCGGTGAGTTCTCTCCCCTGATAGCACCGGGCGAGGCGGACCTCGTCCTTGCGCTCGAGCGCCACGAAGCCCTGAGGGCAGTGAGTGGGTATCTCCGTGACGGAGGGGCGCTTGCGTACTACGACGCTGTCTGGCAGCCCTTCGAGGTCAGGAACGGCACGGTGCCGGAGGTCTCCACTGAAGCACTGCATGAAGAGTGCCGGCGCCGGGGTATCCGGGTGGTCAGGGTGTTCCGTGACGACCTGCCGGATTCCCGGATGCAGAACACGGCCCTGCTGGCTGAAGTGCTTCGCAGCGGCCTGATCCCGGGCCTCGAACCCGAGCATGCCGCCGGGGCCATGGAAGACCTGCTGCAGGGCGGAGCGCTTGAGGCGAACCTCGGAATACTGGGTGCTCGGTAGTCATTGGTTATAATCAGAACGTATTCTAACGTAAGGGAGGGTGTGACATGGCTGTGAAAAAAGCCTGTTTCGTCGATTACATAGCCCTGATCCTGCTGATCGTGGGCGGCATCAACTGGGGACTCGTGGGAGCGATCGAGAAGGACCTCATCCAGGACATTCTCAAACTGGATTACAGCATTGCCAGAATCATCTATGTCCTGGTGGGCCTCGCAGGTCTCTGGGGTCTTTTCGTAACCCTCGGAAGGCTGAAGAAGTAGCCCGCTTGTTCTTTAAAGGAGCCACTTGAACCTTTCGGTGATAATCCCCGCTTTCAACGAAGAGCAGTCGATAGTATCCACAGTTGAGCGGGTACGTGACACGCTGTGCCGGTGCGGCATCGACGGCGAGATCATTGTTGTGAATGACGGATCGACCGATGCCACGGGGCGTCTGGCCCTGTCCACCGGTATCGGGGTGTTGAGCCACGAAATGAACCTGGGCTACGGCGCGTCGCTGAAAACGGGTATCCGCAACGCTTCATCCGACATGATCGCCATCATCGACGCCGACGGCACCTACCCGGTCGACCGCCTCCCCGACCTCCTCAATGCCATGCCCGGCGCCGAGATGGTCGTGGGCAGCCGGACAGGGGGCACGGTGCGTATCCCCTTCGCACGCAGACCGGCCAAGTGGGTTCTGAACAAGCTCGCCAACCGTCTCACCGGAACGCGGATACCCGACCTCAACTCGGGGCTCAGGGTGTTCACGCGAAGCCTCGCGTTGCGTTACCTCAACCTTCTTCCCGACGGCTTTTCCTTCACCACAACAATAACCGTTGCCTCCCTCTGTGACGGCATCACGGTGCGCTTCATCCCCATCGACTACCATACCCGTGAGGGTTCTTCAAAGATAAGGCCAGGCCACTTCCCCAACTTCCTCATGCTTGTGTTCAGGCTTGCCGTGCTTTTCAGACCCCTCAAGGTGTTCCTCCCGGCATCCATGACCCTCTTCGTCCTTGGTCTTTTCAAACTCGCTCTCGATTTTGTGATCGCCGTCGGCAAGGTTGGTTTCACGCCCGACCTCGCAAGTTACCCGGTCATTTCCACAACAACGGTGATCTTTCTGGTTTCCAGCCTGCAGGTCCTTCTTGTGGGCATGGTCGCCGAGGCCCTGGCAGTAAGGCGGTAGCGCCGTTGTGCGGTTTTGCGGGAGTCCTTCTGGGAAGTCCCTGCGACAGGTCTCCTGAAACCGGTGACGCGCTTCAGGCAATGTCACGGGTCCTTTCCCACCGTGGCCCTGACGACGACGGGCTGCAGTGGGTCGGCCCATGCGGCCTCGCCCATCGCCGGCTCAGCGTCATCGACCTTTCCGCCGCGGGTCGCCAGCCCATGTCCAACGAAGACGGCAGTGTGTGGATCGCCTACAACGGCGAGGTGTACAACTTTAATGAACTCAGGCGTGATTTCGGGCTCGAGCATGATTTCCGTTTCCGCTCCCGGACCGACACCGAAGTCCTGCTGCATCTCTACGAGAAACTGGGCGCCGACTTTCTAAGGCATCTCAACGGGATGTTCTCGCTGGCCATCTGGGACTCCCGGCGTGACATACTGCTTCTGGCCCGTGACCCTTTCGGCATCAAGCCCCTTTTCCATATGGAACACAACGGTGGCTTCTGGTTCGCCTCCGAGATAAAATGCCTGCTGCAGGCGCCGGCTTTCGTGAGGGAGGCTGACCCCGAGGCCCTGTTCCACTATCTGGGGTGCAATTACATCCCCGGGACGCTCACCCCTTTCCGGGGCGTAAGCGAGCTTTCACCCGGGACCGCCATCGAGATCAAACCCGGTTCAGGGGTGACTGCCCGGTGGTGTTTTTTCGACTTCAGGAGCAGTCCGGACAACGGCATGGACGAGAACACCGCCGTGAAAGAGTCACTCAGGCTGCTGCGGGAGTCGGTGAAAAGACAGCTCATAAGCGATGTTCCCGTGGGGGTCATGCTGTCCGGCGGGATGGACTCGAGCGCCCTGACAGCCCTGATGGTAAAGGCCAGGGGCGGGGCGGGTTTCCACACCTTTTCCCTGGCGTTTGATGAGCCCAGCTTCGATGAATCCTCCTATGCCAGGCTCGTGGCCGAAACCCAGGGCACTATCCACCATGAGATCCGCGTGACTCCCCAAAAGGTCGAGGCCCTGCTTCCCGGATACCTTGCCCACATAGACGAGCCATACGCCGACGGCTCGGCGATCCCCACCTGGCTTCTCGCCGGTGAGGCGTCCCCGCTTGTCACGGTGCTCCTCTCGGGAGAGGGGGGCGACGAACTGTTCGCGGGCTACGACACACACGCAGCAATGAAAGCCCGCATGTTCTACCGCCGGTTCGTTCCAGGCTTTCTCAGGCGCTTCCTGATCGCACCTGCGGTCAATGCCCTGCCGGTGTCCAACAGCAAGCTCAGTTTTGAGTTCAAGGCCAAGCGGTTCGCCTCGGGTTCCGAACTTGGCGTTCCTGAGTCCCACTTCGCGTGGCGGGCCGTACTTACGGGGGATGAGCGGCTCAGTGTCTTTCCGGGCGCCTCGCTGAAACACCCGTCGTCCGATTCGTTCTTCACTGCAGTCTACGAAGCGTGCCGCGGTGAAACCGAGCTTGCCAGAATACTTCGCATCGACACCATGTGCCATCTTCCGAACGACCTGATGATAAAGAACGACAGGATGACAATGGCCCACTCAATCGAAGCCAGGGTGCCCTTCACCGACACGGAGCTCTACCGGTTCATGGCCACGGTGCCCGATAAACTGAGGCTGCCGGGCATGAGGAAGAAGAACCTTCTCCGGAAGGCAATGGAGGGGATCCTTCCCGCCAGGGTGATCGCCAAGAAGAAGGTTGGCCTGGAGATGCCTTATTCCAAATGGTTCCGCAGCGAGATGAAGGAGTTCGCCCACGACTGTCTTTTCGATTCCAGTATCCTCGACTCCGGCCTTCTTGCGAGGGCAGGGCTCCTTGAACTCTGGAACAGCCATCAGGAGGGCAGGAGGGACAACGGTCGGGCCCTCTGGGGGCTCCTCAACCTCACAATGTGGTACGACCTCTACATCTCGTCGGATGACTACAGGAGGTTCATACGCCCTGGCAGAAGCAGGCTTCAGTGTGATTGAACCGAAGCGTGTTGTGATACTGGGCGGCGGCCCTTCGGGCCTCTGGACAGCCCTCCATCTTCTTCGCCTGCACCCGGGGCTGGGTGTCACGATCATTGAAAGGGAAGAGTTTCCGGGCGGTATAGCCGGAAGCTTCAAAGCTCACGGGCTGACCTGGGACCTGGGCAGCCACAGGCTGCACCCGGCGGCATCCCCCGGAATGATCGGGGATGTGAGGGGGCTTCTGGGTGTAAACCTTCTCACGAGGCCCCGGAACGGCAGGATCCTGCTCGAGGGAAGGTTTCTCGGATTTCCCCTGTCTCCGGCCGACATGGCGCGGCACCTTCCACCTTCCTTTGCCATCGGCGTTGTTTTTGACGGCTTGACCGCGCCATTCCGGCGTCGGCCCGGGGCCGGTGCAACCTTCGGGGATGTGATGATGGCGGGACTCGGTAGAACGATCTGCCGCAGGTTCTACTTCCCCTACGCCGAAAAACTCTGGGGGCTTGCCCCGAATTTGCTGGACGGCGAGCAGGCCCGCAGAAGGGTATCGGCGGGAACCCTGGGCGGCATGTTCAAGAAACTCGTTCCCGCATCACGGTCGGGGATCGACAGACGGTCGTTCCACTACCCCCTTGGCGGGTTCGGGTCGATCTTCACCGCGGCGGCCCGAAACGTTGAATCCATGGGAGGAAAGCTTCTGACTGGCGCGGTGGTCCGAACCGTTACCCCTTCGACCCCCGGCGCAGCGGGACTGGTCGAGTACACCAGGGGGCACGAAGACGCTGTGCTGCCCGCCGATTTCGTTTTCTCCACTATCCCCGTCACCGACCTTGTGCCAGCCCTGACCGTGCCGGTGCCCGGGGTGGTGAGGGCCGCGGCCTCATCGCTCTCGTACCGCTGCATGGTGCTTTGTTATGTCGTGCTGGACTCACGGCAGTTTTCGGTGTACGACGCCCATTACTTCCCTGGCCCTGAAACCCGCTTCTCCAGAATGTCGGAGCGGCAGAACTACGATGAAAGCCGGGAATCACCCGGTTCAACAGGTCTTTGTCTCGAGATCCCCTGCTTTCGGACCGACCCCCTCTGGTCGATGGATGACAGCGAGATACTCGGCATCGCCCTTCACGGCCTGAACTCATCCGGTCTCTCAGTTTCCGGGGTGAAGGCCTTCTTCACCCGCAGGATCACCGAGGCTTACCCTTCCTACCCCGCAGGGTGGCACAGGCACTTCGGGGAAGTCGACCGCTGGCTTACGCAGCTTACCGGGCTGGTGACCCTTGGCAGGCAGGGGCTCTTCGTTCATGACAACACGCACCACGCGATGGAGATGGGTGCCTTGGCGGCCCGGTGTTTCGACCCCGCGACCGGTTGGGATTCTGGAGGCTGGTCGGAAGCCAGGAAGCTTTTCAGGAAGAACGTTGTGGAGGACTGATTGTTCCCTCTCGGATTGTCCCTGTTATAATCCGGAACATGACGCTCATATCGATAGGGGAACCCATGACCGACAGACCGGCCGGGTTTGCCGTCTGCCTTGCGGCGGTGGCACTCATGGCGGTTCTTTCCGCCCTGTCCTTCCAGAAAAGCCTCACAGGCGATGAAGCCCTGACCGTCGCGCTGGCCCGGGGCGCCTTCACACAGATGGTTGATACCGTGGCCCGTGAAAGCCACGTGCCCGGCTATCATGTGCTGCTCTGGCTCTGGATCCGCGCCTTCGGGGCAAGCCTTCCCGTCCTGAGGCTCTTCGCCTTCATTCCCGTCGGCATTCTTGTTTTTCTGGGCTGCAGGAGGTTTCCACCGTACGGATACCTCGTGCTCGCCACCAGCCCCTTCCTGCTGCACCTGGCCGTCGAGTTGAGGATGTACGGCCTTTTGGCCCTGGTGGGCATGGGTATCCTGCTGGCCCTGAAAGCGCTTGCCCGAAAGTTCACGACCGCTGGGTTCGTAGCGCTTGCCGCTGCCTGCGTGGCGGGGGTCTGGACCCTTCATTTCGCGTGGCTCGCGGTGGCTGCGGCGATGGTGGTCCTTTTCCGGCTTAAAAGGCGGTTTCACGCTTTGATCCTCGCCGCTCTGGTTCTTGCGGCTTTTTCGCCGTGGGCACCCAACATGGTCCGGCAGTTCCACAGGTTCAGCCCCGGGGGCGAGAGCGGGGATTTTCAGATGTTCGAACTGGCAAGCCCAACCCAGAGGGTCCTTGGTGCGCCCTTTTCCATGGCAGGTACCCTGCTCCGGTTCGCGGCGGGAAACGGCGCGTTCCGGTTCAGCCTCTTTTCTCTGGGAACGCTTTCCCTGTGGGTCGTCTCGGGTTTTCTGCTTCTGGGACTCATGCTCTTGTCGGCGTTTCTCGGCCGGCGGTATCCGGGCTTCGGGGGCATTATCCTTTTCCTTTTCATCCTGGTGCCGGTGAGTTTCCTCAGACCGAGCGCCAGGCACTTTTCCCTGGCCTATCCCGTGTTCGCCGCAATGGTTGCCGCGGGCATCTCCGGGGCAGGGGCGCTGAGAAGGGTTCTGAGGGTTTTCGTACCGGTCCTGTCCCTTGTGATGTGCGTACCCTTCGTGACAAGGTCCACACTTCCACAGCGCTGCACGTTCGACCGTGATTTTCGCGAGGCCGCAAGGATCGCCGGTGAAGCAGCGCTTTCGGGGAACGGACGGCTTGTGGCCTACCTCGACACCCATTCCCTGTTGTGCGTCCAGTACCACCTCGATGAACAGGGGTTTTCCGAAGTGGAGCTCATCCACCCTCACATGGAGAGACACACTTCGGGGTGGCTCATATACTTCGAACCCGAAGATCTCGTAGCCTACCTGCTCTGCAACACCGATTCCCTGGTGGGCACCTGGGGAACCGATTTCATTCTTCTCGCCAACGACCCCCGGCTTGCCAGGGGGCCGCTTTTCGGCACTGGCAACACCCTGATCGGCAGGGGCAGCGACATGATAGCCGATGTCGATCTGATGGACTGTCTTGAAAAGCGTTACACGTTGGAGAGGATCGCCCTGCCGCGAAGTCAGGGTCCCCTCTCCCTGTTCCGAGTCACCGTTTCCGGTGAGCAGCAAGGGAGCCTGTAATGACCCGTGTAGAAAAAACCGAGATCATCGGCCTTCTGAACAGGGCCAGGGCCATGGAGCTTCACGCCATCGCGCAGTACATGAACCAGCACTACAACCTCGACGACATGGACTACGGCCTGCCCGCGGGTAAAGTGAAGCTCATCGCCATCGATGAGATGCGGCACGCTGAGATGTTCGCGGAGAGGATCAAGGAGCTGGGCGGCGAGCCCCTTACGGACAGGGCCGCCAAGGTTAAGCACGGACAGGAAGTCGAGGTGATCTTCGGGTTCGATTCCAGCCTCGAGGAAGATACGATCAGCGTTTACAACGGCTTTCTCGCCAGGTGCCGGGAAGTCGGCGACAGCATCACGGCCGGGATACTCGAGACGGTGACG
>JAWOHL010000048.1:0-6358 GCA_046485185.1 Candidatus Fermentibacteraceae bacterium | reverse complement strand
CCGGTGAGGGCGCCTTCGAAGGTCGTCATCTCGCCGGTGCGCATCACCGGGAACGAATGGGTGATGCCGCTGTCGGGAAGGGCGAGACCGAGTGAGCCGTCGCCGAACATGATGTAGTAGGCGTCTTCGCCCCCGCTATGGTTGATCTTCCCCATGAACGTGGCTTCGCTCATGGAAAGGTCCGGGCTCGTCAGCAGAACCGAAAAGATGCTTTTCAGCATATCCCGGTTGTTATAGCCCTGCGTTTTAAGCGAAGCGCCCAGTGAGGTGATGGCCCCGCCCGAGGGGGGCAGCGTGACCTCGCCCGAAATGCACTTGCGGCCGGGGTACTGGAACATCCCGACGTCGCACGAGCCGAAGAAGGCGTAGGGAAGCCTGGCCCCGTTTTCAAGCTGAGCCCAGTCCTCGAGGTAGAAGCGCCCTTCGTCGGCGATCTGGTCGTAACTGCCGTGACCCATGAAGAAAAGCACCAGTGCCCCGCGTGACCATGCGTCTATGAACGACTGCCGCCACTCGGGCTTCTTGTCCGCGTCGTTCCAGGTGTGGAATATCCCGTACTGGCGGTCAACGAAGAACCTGCCGGGAAGCGAAGCAATAATGCTTTCCGATTGTACCGTATGCTCGTCTTCCCAGTATTCGCCCAGGTGCATCTCGTCGTCGGCCGCTGCGATCACCTCGGACTGCCACTCGCCCGACGCGGCAAGTGTGAAGTAGTCAAGCGCACGCTGAGCGAGGATCTGAAGCTCGGAACGGTTGGACGCCAGAAGACGGGATACGCCGAACTGCGGTTCAGCGGAACCCGACACCACTCCGTACCGGTCATCGCTGACACCCTCGTCAGAAAGACGGGTCACCAGAACATCCATGGGGCATGGCTGGGAGTAGAGGAAATGTCTGGGATCGAAGTGCCCGGCGCCAACAAGCACGACCTCGGTGGGCAGCGGGTCCCACGTTTGCATCACCCAGTCAAGCATGGCCCTCACGGCCTGCGGGTCACGCACACCGCCGTTGAACTCGTCCCATACCTCGGTGAGAGACACGAACACCCGGCTGCGCCCGTCGGGCCGGTCGAGAAGGGGCATGTCGGGCTCGAACTCGTCAGGGTAGAAAACTATGATATCGCCCCCCGAAAGCGTGCCGCGGATGCGCCCCGGAGACGCCGGGGTGACGGAGTAAGGCTCGGGAAGGCTGCCCGTGGGGTACATGTACATTACGGGCATGCGCCACCCGTACGGAACCTCGACCTCGAAGGCGTTGCCGCCGGGAAGGTCGAGCGCATGGATCAGGTCGTCGCCGTTCACAAGGAATGCCCGCGCCTGGTCGAGGTTCTGGGCCCAGTCAACCCTGCGCCTCTCCCCTATGGGAATGGAAAAGACCAGCGGAACCTCCATGGCCGTGGAGGACGAAGAAAAGCTCTTCTCGGGGAATACCGACACCCAGTCGAAGTTCACGGTGTAAGAGCCCGAAACCTGCGAGAACCTTATTCCAAGGCTGTTCCCCGCGTTCTTGAAGCCTGACACACCGAACGTGAGTATGTGCCTGCCGGTCGAGGCAAGCAACGTGTCGCCCTGGGTGACGCCGTTTAGAATGGCCGTGACCTTTGCCTGTCCGGCGGAAAGCACCAGACCGACCCTCACCTGGCCGGGCCCCGTGGCGCCCTGGGTGTCGAAGTTGAGGTTGGCGGTCTGGGTGTGGCTGCCGGCAAGACGGGACCAGGACCAGTAATCCCATACCGAAGTTTCGCGGATGTAGTTCTTCTCGAGATGGTGCCTGCCCAGGTAATGGTCGGTGGCCGACGGAGCACCCGTTATGGAGCAGTCCCGCACCTCCATGAAAGGCCCGCCCGCCTCTCCCCAGGTGAGCCAGTACGTGTTCAGCGAGTCGTACTGTCCGTTGAAATGAAGCCCGTCGAAACCTATCCTGTCGTCCCACCACGAAAGACCCCTGCCGTAGAAGAGGACCCGGTCCGAACCGTCGAACACGCCGTCCCCCCCGTCCTCGACAAGGACCGGAACGGGTATGGGCTCGAACGAGTTGTTCCACGGGGTGTCCTCGTTCATGCCGCGCCCAAGGCCGCAGTACATGCTGAACGATGAGGAGGGCATTCCTACGGCCTGGGGCAAATGCTCACCCGTGACCTGGAACACACCGGCCGTGTCGACCTGAATGCGGGCCCACGGCCTGCCCCAGAAGGGGCTTGAGCCCATGCGGGACCGGGGCTCGAGGGTGTAACCGTTACCGGTTTCGAAAAAAAGATCGTAGAGAAGGCCCTGATGGCCCGGGACCCTGCGCGATGAAGAAGCGCCCTGCCCCTCGATGACCACCCGCATGCCGGAGGCGCAAAGGAGCTCTCCGCCACGGGCAGTGACCGGGTAGAGCGCGACCTCGACGAAACCGGCCCGCCTCCAGGTGCCGTACTGGACCACCCTGCTCCACTGATCGGGAAGGAGAAAGGAGGAGGCTTCACGAAAGGCCTCGGTTCCGTCTTCGGTGAAGAACGACGACGCAACTCCCGCTGACGGGCCAAGAATGCGAGTTCCCGTGACCTCGACACGGACCTGCGGGGTCGTTCCAGGCTCGATGGGAAGGCGGACATAGCGAACAGGCAGGTGAACGTCGTCCATCCCGGAACAGCCGTCGATCTCATAAGATGTAAATCCGCGGCAGCTTACCGTTGAAGGGGCTGGAAAATCGAGGTAAAGGCCGTCGACTGATCCAGACGAAGGGTTGACTGACAGGAACTCTGCGATCAGGAATATCAGAATCATGGTGCTGCATCCCTGTTGGTGCTTCGAATATCAATGAATGTTGAGGTGCGAATTTAACCGATCTTTCGACAAGGGGAAAGCCCGGCATTCAGGTTCACCCCTGGAAGGCATTCTCGAACACTTCAACTGCAAAGGTTCCGGGGTAGCCCGTCACGAGAAGCACATCGAACCTGCAGTCGCCCCTGAAGCCGGACACGGAAAGCCATTCGGAGGCCGACGCGGTGATGCGTCTTCTGCGAAGGTTGTCCACCTTGGCAAGGGCCAGGTGCTCACTGCCTTTGACGGCGTGCTTCACCTCGACGAAGGCCGCGGTCCCGTCCCGAACGGCGATGATGTCGATCTCGCCGTTCCTGGTGCGCCAGTTCCGCTCCCTGATGCTCCACCCCGCTCCCTGCAGCCAGTCCACAGCGAAACCCTCGGCCAGGCGCCCGGCGTTGGGTGGCGCGTCTTGAAAGAGCCCGTTCCCCGTCTCGAACTTGAGGGGAGCAAAAGACATCCTGTGTTCGGGGCACGGGCCGTACCTTCGGATGGCGTCGATGTGGGCAGGGGAACCGTAACCCTTGTGCCCGGAAAAACCGTACAGCGGGTACTTCTCGTGGAGTTTCAGGAGCATGTCGTCGCGCGTGACCTTCGCAACAACGCCCGCAGCGGCAACTGAAGCGCTTTTTGAATCGCCCCTGACCAGAAAGGTGCAGGGGTGCGAAAGGCCCGACACCGGGTTGCCGTCCACGAGGAAAACGGCACAGGCCGGGGCAACGGGGTCCATCGCCCTGTGAAACGCAAGTTTCAGGGCCATGGCCATTCCCATCCGGTCGATCTCACCCGCACTCACCACGCCGGTGCCAAGGGCCGTGGCGTTCTCACGGATGGCGGGGGCCAGAACCCTTCTTCTGGAGTCGGTCAGAACCTTGCTGTCGGCCAGGCCGGGAAGGACGAAGCCTTCGGGAAGTACGACCGCGCATGCGACAAGGGGCCCCGCGAGGGGACCCCTTCCCGCTTCGTCGACTCCGGCGAAGGACCCGTGAAGGGCCCTGAAACCGGAATCGTATGCAAAAAGCTCACTCACGGGAACGCGGCATCAGGACTGGAACGAACGCTTTTCCTTGATCCTGGATGCCTTGCCTGTCTTTTCCCTGAGGTAGAAGAGCTTGGCCCTTCTTACCTTGCCGGCCCTGACTATCTCGAGGCTGTCGATCTTGGGGGAGTGAACGGGGAAAACCCTTTCAACGCCCACGCCGCCTGAGATCTTCCTGACCATGAAGGTCTCGCCGGTGCCGCTTCCCCTGCGGGAGATGACAACGCCCTGGAAGACCTGGATCCTCACCTTGTCGCCTTCCTTGACCTGGAAGTTCACCTTCACGGTGTCACCGGGACGGAAATCCGGCAGGTGGGTTTTTATCTGGGAGCTCTCTACGCTCCGCATCAGCTGATCCATTTCTACTCCTTCGCACGGTCGGCCCGGTGCATCACTTCGCCGAACCTCTGTTCCCTGTCCTTGTCACTCAAACCGTCTTCAAGCAATTCCGGCCTAACGAGCCGGGTTTTCTCAAGTGCTGCCCTGTACCGAAAGGAGATGATCTCCCTGTGGTTCCCCGAGAGGAGGACATCGGGCACCTTCATCCCCCGGAACTCAGCGGGTCTGGTGTACCGGGGGTAATCGAGAAGCCCTGTGGCGAAGCTGTCGCTTTCCGCCGATTCGTACCTTCCCAGAACCCCGGGAATCCACCGGAACACCGCGTCGAGGAGGAACATGGCGGGGATCTCGCCTCCGCTCACGACCGTATCCCCCACACAGACCTCATCGGTCACCGCCTGCCGGAACCTCTCGTCCAGCCCGCCGTAACGCCCGCAGAAGAGAACGATCCTTTCCTCTCCCGCAAGCTCCCGGGTAAGCCCGGTGTCAAGCCTGCGCCCCTGGGGGCTGAGCAGGATGACCCTTGCATCCCGGTGCCAGTCCAGCGATTCGAGGGTTTCGAAGAGGGGCTCGGGTCTCATTATCATGCCCGCGCCTCCGCCGAACTGGTAATCATCAACGGAACCCCTGGGATCAACCGGGTGGTCCCTGATATCCAGAACCGAAACAGTGACAATTCCGTTCTTGACTGCCCTGCCCACCACCCCGGTTTCCAGGAAGGTGGTGAAAAGTTCGGGGAAAACGGTTGCCACCGCGGCTTTCACAGATCCTCCAGGCCCTCCGGAAGCTCGGCCAGAATCTCACGAGCTTCGTAGTCGACATTTCCCAGGGCCAACAGGTTCATCGGTGCCAGGAAGGGCCCTTTCGGGCCGCTGAGAACCACCTGTGGGTTCACGGGGTTCCACTCGACTTCAAGGACCGGGAACCTCCGCCCGCGGGAAAGCACTTCAAAGCCCTGAAACAGATAAACCGGCAAGGGAAAACCCGGACCCGTCACCTGCCCCGGATGGACGAAAACCTCTTCACCCTTCAGAGCCAGGGCGTCTTCCCCTGAAAGAACGCCCACGATCTCCACCGTAACCGACACCTGATCCTTCTCGCGGGAAGCTAGAACATGAAGCTCACGCTCACCGCAGTGAAGAACGGTTCCAGGGGAGAGGGCCGCAGCACGACCCATTACGAAAACCCTGAGAACCAGCCTGCCAGAAAGTCCCTGTGGTTTTTCGAAAAAACCGTAGCAGACCAGGCCCGAATCAGTCAATGATCTCTATGGTGGCCTTTTCGCCGTTTCTTGCAGCGGCGGACCGAACTATCATCCGCATCGCCTTGGCGATCCGTCCCTCTTTGCCGATCACGCGCCCGAGGTCAGCTTCCTGGACCCTGAGCTCGTAAACGGTAACGCCCTCTTCATCGGTCTTGACCTCAACGCTCACGCCTTCTGGGTCTGCCACAAGTGTCTTGGCAATGTGCTCAACGAGATCCTTCATGTGAATCCTCCGGTTTCGGGTGTGGGTCGAATATGCTTAAACCTGCGAGGTTCTCTTATCTCCCTTGATATGCACAACCTCGGGAGGGGCTGCCTCCTCGCCGGCTTTTTTCATGTTCCACTTGGCCATGGTTCCCGTGCGCTTCAGAAGGCTGAGAACGCCTTCGCTGACCTGAGCGCCGTCGCCCAGCCATTTGAACACCTTTTCTTCGTCAACCTTGAGTTCGAGGGGCTGCTTCAGGGGGTCGTAGTAACCCAGGATGTCGATGAAACTCCCCCCCTGGGCTTTTCTGGCGTCAGCCGCCACTATTCTGTAGAAGGGCTGCTTTGCGCTTCCCATTCTTCTCAGTCTGATTCTGACCAAAAGTCACCTCCGTGTAGGGTCAGCGAAACAGACCCGGCAACCCTCCGCGGATCCCGGATCTTTTCATGGATTTCATCCTCTTCATCATCTTCTTCATATCCCTGAACTGGGAGAGGAGCCGGTTCACCTCCGAGACCCGGGTTCCGCTTCCCATGGCAATTCTCTTCCTGCGGCTGCCGTTTATCACCTCGGCTCTGCGCCTTTCCTGAGGGGTCATGCAACCTATTATGGCCTCCATCCTGCCGAAGGAAGCCGTGTACATGTCGGCCTCGGCGGGGCGCATTCCCGCGGGCAACATGGCTAGTATATCACCAAGTGAACCCATT
>JAWOHL010000029.1:0-41988 GCA_046485185.1 Candidatus Fermentibacteraceae bacterium | reverse complement strand
CCATCTCCAGGGCCGACCGCATGATGTACGAAGAGAAGCGCAGCAGGGAAGCGACCTGAGGGAGGGTCATTCCGGCGGGATAACCACCACCATTCCTTCGTACGATGCGATCGTTCCCGGGATCCCGGTTGAGGGATCGGTGCTTCTGCCGAACAGGACAACCCTTACCGGCACTCCTTCAGGGGCTGGCGGAACCCTGATGGCGTAGATCCCATCCATTCCGACCATGTAGCCGTGTTTGTCAAGGCTGTTCGCAAGCCCGGTCAGCACGGGCCACAAACCCGGAGTCCGCAGCACCAGCGAGTTGTACGCTTCGGGCTGACTCGAGAGCCAGTTCAGCAGCTGACCGGAAAGCTCCCTAACCGCCATGTCGTTGCCGCCGGACTGTTCCGAGGGGGGAGTGAGGAAGCCGCCGGCATCTGTCGCCGACAGCACTGATGTGTAGAGCGCCAGGGCCGAGGCGAACACAGCGGCGGACCTTCGGATTGTGACGCCCCACTGCCTGTACTGGAAGAGCGAAAGCAGAAGGGCTCCGATGGAAAGGGGTGCAAGAACACGCATCCACTCGAAGAGGTAGACCAGCCTCTCCCCCCTGATCTGTGTGCCGGAATACAGTGAAGCCCCGTGGAGGAGGAGACAGAGAAGGGAGAAGGATGCGGCAAAACGCCCTCCCTCCCTCTTTCTCATGGCCAGAAAGGCCAGGGCCAGCAGAACCGCCCGAATGATCGGCAGGGCGACTACGGCGGCGTCCAGGGCTCCCAGCCCGTGAAGGGGGGCACGAAGCAGATCGAGTTCGAAACCCGTCACGGCGAGGCTCCAGTCGTGATAGACCAAGGAGAAACCGTGTTCGGGAAGTGTTTCGGTCATGAAAACCACGATCCGGGTGATGTTTCCCTGGGGAGCCGAGGCTATCTCCTCGTACAGGGGCGGCGCCCATAAAAGCAGGAGCACAGCCGCGGGAAACAGCCATTTCACGCGGGTGGCGGCTGCTTCGGAACGGCGTCTGCATGTGATTCCGGTGAATCGTCGAAGCACCAGTGCGGCGGCGGCCGTCAGGACGATGGCCGGTATGGACCCCATGTGGGTCTGGGCGGCGAATGAGCCCGCGATCACGGCGGGCAGGGTGAAACCCGTGCAACCCGCGCCAATGGCAGCAGTGCACGTGAAGAAGAAAAGAAGGGGAAGGGCGATCACCAGGGGGTTCCATTCCGAAAACCACAGGGCCGGGCCGGTTACCACGAGAAAGGCTCCCATGACGGCACTGAAGATCAGTGCCCCGCCAGGAGGTGAGCACCGCCTGATCACGGCACGGACTCCGAACACCGACAGCCCGCCCAGGATCGCCGTGGTCAGAAGGAAGCTCGAAGAACTCCACTGGAACAGGGCGTAAAGAGGAAACCGGAGAAAGAAGTACAAAGGTCCGGGATGGAAGAAGACGAAACGGGAATAGGGGCCGAGGAGGATCCGGTGTGAGAAAAGCCACCGCGTTGAGAGCTCGAGAAGTGAGGCGTCGCCCGAAGACGGGTGGTCGGGCACGCCCCGGGCCATGACTGTTACGACAATCACTATGAATGGAAGAACGGGGAAAAGCTCGGGAAGCGCTGCGAGAAGCCGTCCGATCTGTCTGCCCCGAAGCTTCAACAGAGCCAGTCCCCCTTGTCTGCTGCCGCGATTATACGCCAGGTGGGCTGTTCAGGGGAAGACGATTACGGTCTGGCCGTCGGTTTCGATCCTGACGGTTCCGTTCAGGTCGGTCCTGTAGACGGTTGTTCCGGAAGCGGAAAGCCTGCTCAGGAGTTCAGGGTGCGGGTGCCCGTACGGGTTGCCGGCTCCGACCTCGATGACACCGTACCGGGGCTGCACGGCCTCGAGCCACGGGTAGCCCGTGGCGTCGCTCGAACCGTGGTGACCAACTTTCAAAACACTGGCCCTGAGTTCGGACGGGTTGAAAGCTGCCATGACGCTCTCCTCACCGCCCTCGGTCTCGAGGTCGCCCGCGAGAAGAACGCTCACCTCGCCGAACGACAGCATCAGCACAATGGAGGCGTTGTTCATCGATCCGCTTCCAAGGCTGCTGGTGGGGTGAAGGACCTTTACCGTCAACTCATGCCCCCAGTCGAGGGTCATGCCCCTTCGGGCAACTGTGTACTGGGCTCCGCACGCGTTCACTTCATCCAGGAACTGCTCGTACAGGTCGCTGGCCTCGCCTGGCCAGCCGCAATCCCACACCCTGTCGACGGAAACCGTTCCCAGAATGTCGATAAGGCCGCCTATGTGGTCGGAGTGCGGGTGTGTCGCCACAATGCCGTCGAGATGGCTTACGCCCAGGCTGTCCAGCAGGGGGATGATGACGTCGGTTCCACAGCTCCACTGCGGCACCGAGCTTCCGCCGTCGATCAGGTAGTTCCTCCCGCCGGGGGTCCTCACCAGGATCGCGTCTCCGGACAGGCTTCCCCAGGTGGGATCGATGAAGAACACGGTCAGCACGGGGTCTGACTCGGGAACAAACACTGCAGCCTCGTTGCTCCATGCTTTCAGCCCCGATACGTTCCTGGTTTCGAGCGCGTAATACGAGTACTGCCCGGGGCTGGCCGTTGTGTCCGTGAAGACCATCGACAGCACGTCCATTCCGGAGAAGACCGCAATGGCCTGGGAAGGGTTTTGCGCGATACCGGGGTTACCGGACCTCCAGATGGTGTAGGATTCGAAGTCGGGGTCGGGGCACTGGCTCCAGCTCAGGTGTACGGCGCCGCTTTCCAGAACGGTGGCAGAAAGAGCCGATGGCGTGGGGGGCAGAACCCCCGTGGGGTCGTTACCGCACCCGAAAAGAAGCAGAAAGGGAAGCAGGAACGCCAGTCGTCTCATCTGACGGTATCTGTGTAAACCGCCGAGTCGTTGCCGAGGGAAATGTCGAGGAACCTGCGGCAGGCGTCCTTCTGGGAATCACCGAGCTGAAGCCTCCACTCGGGGTTTTCTCCCACCAGGATAAACTCGTCGGCCGCCAGGATGTTCTTCATTACCGGGGGTTCGAGGCTGAAAAGGGCCTGAAACCGGTACGGGTCCGCTGAGCCCGGTACGTTGTCGGCAAACTCAAGGGCATGCTCGCGGAAGAACGACACCGAGGCCCTGTCTCCTATCAGCCGGATAAAAACTGTCCCGGTGATCACGGGAAGGACCGTCTGGTCCTGCGGGATCGTCGCGGACCATCGGGGGCCGTAGATTGTGCCTTCGAACCTGATCCTGGCCGAGGGCTGTCCCTCGCTGTTCCATATGACCTCGGGCTGGAATACAAGGCTCATGCCATCGGTCTCGAGGGATATGCCCTCAAGAATGAACGTCGTCGTTGCCGTAAGGTCATCCTTGATGACAACGACCGACGCTCCCCCGGAAAGCTCGATCTCGCTGCTGCCTGCGCCCTGCCGGGGTTCGGGTGTCGCGGTTTGGGGAGAGTTGCAGCCGGCAACGGCAAGCACGGCGAGGATTGTCAGGGCGGTTCTTTTCATGGTCAATGCCTCCGGTAGACACTTGTGGGGGTGGAGTCATCATTGTTCATCCTGCCCCACTGAAGAAGGTAAAGGTTATAGTAAATACCCCTCTTTGCAAGAAGCTCCTGGTGGCTGCCCCTTTCCAGTATCCTTCCGTTGTCGAACACAAGAATCTTCCCGCACTGCTGCACGGTGCTCAACCGGTGTGCTACGATGAGGCTCGTGCGGCCCCTCATTAGAACCTCGATGGCTCTCTGGATTAGTTTCTCGGTCGAGGGGTCCACACTGCTGGTGGCCTCGTCCAGCACCAGTATCTTCGGATCGTGGACAAGGGCCCTGGCGAAACAGATCAGCTGTTTCTGACCTGTGGAAAGCGTGGCCCCCCGTTCGGCCATGACCGTATCGTAGCCGTCCGGAAGCCTCTCGATGAAATCGGCGGCCTGAACCATCTCCGCCGCTTCCCTGATCCGGTCAAGACCGATGTCCGACCCCAGTCTGATGTTGTCAGCCACGCTGCGGCTGAAGATGAAGGCGTCCTGGAGGACGATGGCAATGTTCTTCCGCAGTGTTTCAACCGAGTGCTTTCCGATCTCGACACCGTCAAGCAGGATGCTGCCCCGGCTCACGTCCCAGAACCTTGTAAGAAGGCTTATGACCGAAGTCTTTCCGGCGCCCGTGGGGCCCACGAGCGCCACGCTCTCGCCCGGACTAACGGTAAAACTGACATTCCTGAGGACCGACTGGTCGGGATTGTAACCGAATGTTACGTCACTGAACTCGACAAGACCGGTGAGAGAGCGGGGGGGCTCGGCGTCGGGTGCGTCGATGATCGCGGGAACGGTGTCGAGAATTCCGAACACCCGCTCGCTGGCGGCCATGGCGCTCTGCATGATGTTGTACTTCTCGCTCATGTCCTGCAGTGGGCGGAACATCTGGCGCACATAGCTGAGGAAGGCCACCAGGGCTCCGAGCGTGAGCGCGCCCTGCATTACGCTGAGTCCGCCGTAGACCAGCACTATGGTGGTTCCGAGCTGGGCGATGACCTCGATCATGGGTCTGAACACCCCGAACAGCACGAGCTGTTTCATGTTGGACTGGAAGTACTTGTCATTGGTGTCGAGGAACTGGTCCCTGCGGGCCTTCTCCTGGCGGAACACCTGCACCACCTTCACGCCGCTGAGGTCTTCGGCCAGGTGGGAATTGAGCTTTGCCAGGAACTTTCGAACATCGCGGTAGGCCTTCCTGGTCATTCTTCTGAAGAAGATGCTTACCAGGGTGAACAGTGGCATAACGAGAAGTGAGAGAAGCGCCAGCCGCCAGTTCATGAAGAAAAGGATGGCCGCCGTCCCGAAAAGCAGGAGAACGTCTTTGAAGAAGTTCACCAGCACCGAGCTGAACATCTCGTTGAGTGCCTCGATATCGTTGGCCACGCGAGTCACCAGGCGCCCCGTGGGGTTGCCCGTGAAGAAGTCGAGGCTGAGGGTCTGGATGTGTTTGAACAACTTGCTGCGAAGGTCGTACATCGCCCTCTGGCCGGCTATGACGAGCGTCATCATGTGACCGTAGCCACACACCAGACTGATGAGGATCAGCCCGCCCAGAATCCAGGTAAGCCGGGCGATGCCCTTCAGGTCGTCGTCCCGAAGATCGAACAGAACGCGGGGAGGGACCCGGCGGAGATCGGTCTCCCTCACCAGCCACCATTGCCCGCTGACAAAGCCCGCGTCACCGGTGAAATCAGCGGCTCTGAAAATGTAGTAGGTCTCCTGCAAAAGCCTCGCGTCTTCCCGCACATCATGGGAGACGTCGGGGTCGAGGCCGTCGAGCGCGGCCTTTCTGACAAGCACCGTATCGGGGCTGATCCGTATGAAATCACCCGGGGCCGAACCCAGGGCGGCAACGCTGTCGCACATCGCGGGCTCCGCCGTGTAGACCTGGTAGAGCTTGGCCAGGTACTTGTCGATGGCGGTCTTGGTCAGATAGGGAAGAAGAAGGTCGACCGCGGATGAAACCAGCATGAACAACAAGGCCAGGATAACAAGCTTCTTGTGGGGTTTCACGTAGTGCATCAGGCGCTTCACCATTGCGCCGTCGTAGGCCTTGCCCTCCATGGCGTCGTCAACGAAAGGGTTTCCGTGCGGCGGCATCAGTTGTCACCCCCCCCGGAGGTCTTCCGGGCCTCGGCTTCGAGCTGCTGCATCCTGTATAGCTCGGTGTAGAAACCGTCCTTCGAGAGCAGTTGTTCGTGGGTTCCCTTCTCCACGATCCTTCCCCGCTCCATCACCAGTACCAGGTCGGCGTGCTGCACGGTGCTTATCCTGTGGGAGATGATGATGGTCGTGATGTTCCGGGTCTTTCGCTTCACGGCTTTCAGGATGACGTCTTCCGTCTCGGTGTCGACCGCACTGAGGCTGTCGTCGAGAACCAGGATGCCTGGGTTTGTAGCCAGAGCCCTGGCGATGGCCACCCTCTGCTTCTGGCCTCCCGAAAGCGTTACGCCCCGTTCCCCCACCACGGTGTCGAAGCCCTGAGGGAAACCCTCTATCTCCGACGCGATGTCAACTGTTTCCGCAAGCTCGCGTACCCTCTCCGCCGGAAGAGGGCCGGCTCCGAACGCGATGTTCTCGCCTATGGTCATGGCGAACAGGAAGGTCTCCTGTGGAACGTAGCCGAAAAGACCTCTGAGGTTGTGCAGTTTCAGTTCCGCCACGTCCCTGCCGCCTACGAAAACCGTCCCCCGGGGAGGATCGTAGAGCCGCATCAGAAGCTCGACCAGAGTGGTCTTTCCGCTCCCGGTGCGCCCCACTATGCCAAGAGTTTTCCCGCTTTCAAGCGTGAACCCAACTTCTTCCAGAACGTTCGTGTCCGTTTCGGGGTAGGCGAAGGTGAGGTTGCGAACCTCGATGAGGGGTTCGGGAACAGTGGTGTCGTCGCCGTCGGTTATGGACGGCACGGTGTTGATTATGCGCATGAGCCTGGCCATGCTTGCGGCGCCCCTCTGAAGCATGTTCACCACGAAACCGATTGCCATCATGGGCCAGGTGAGCATGGCGAGGTAGCTTGAAAAGGCCACGAACTGGCCCAGACTGATGGTGCCGCCGATGACCATCCGGCCACCCGCGGCCAGCAAAATGGCGCTGCCCGCCAGGGCCAGTGTGGCCACCAATGGTTGAAAGAAGCCCCATACCCTTGCCAGGTGGATGTTCTGGTCCATGTTCAGCCTGGCCTTCGCATCGAACAGGCCGTTTTCGGATTCCTCGTCGCCGTAGGCCTTCACGACCCTGATCCCGCTGAAAGCTTCCTGAGCTTTCTCGGAAAGCTCGCTGAACGCCATCTGGACCTTGTCGAACCGGTCGTGGATCATTCCCGAGAAGCGCGTGACCATCAACGCGATGAGGGGAAGCGGTATCATGGTGACAAGGGTGAGCTTCCAGTCGATCGTGATAAGCATGATTATGCTGGCGGCGCTCATGAAAATGGCGTCGAAGCTGGCTATGGTGGCCATTCCGCAGGCCATGCGGACCGCGTTGATGTCGTTGGTGGCGTGAGCCATGACATCGCCCACCTTTGTCTTGTCGAAGTATTCGGCGGGAAGGGCCTGCAGATGGGTGTAGAACTCGCTTCGAAGGTCGCGGTCGATCCTGTGGCTTGCCCCCACGATGAACCACCGCCAGAAGAACCTGCATACCGCCATACCCAGTGAAACCGCGACCACGGCCAGCCCCATCTTCCAGATGAAGCCGCTGGTAACGTCTCCCGCTGCCAGAGCGTCTATCACCCTGCGGAAGATGAGCGGAACCACAAGCTGAAGGCCGTCAACGCCCACCAGGGCAATAATGCCCAGGAACAGCGCCTTTTTATGCTTGAGTATCCTGCCGTAGATAAGCTTCAGGCTTGTTCTGTCGGCTTTCTTCGCTCGCGCGGGGGACATGAAAAAACCTCATTCCATGGCAAAGACTGGAAGCGGGAATATGACGCCCGGCGTGGCTTTTCTGCAAGGCAGAAGAGGTTCAGGGGGCCTGAGCAAAAAGCCGGAACATGTCCGGTTTTCAAGGATGACGGTATTTGAGATACGCTTTCTCAGCACTTCCGATGAAGGGATCTATCTTTGGAATCACTGTTCTGCGGACTCGTAAATGCGCACGAGATGGGCTCTTGACAAGACAACCAATCTGTATTACAGTGTGTATTACAGGGAGGCAGTTATGACGACTGTTCGTTTGCCATTCGAGTTGGAGCAGAAACTGGAAATTCTAGCCCGTGAGAAAAACAGGACAAAAACGGAGATCATCCTGGAAGCCCTGGAGAGATTCTTCCATCATGAAGACTCCGGGAAGGATTCATACGAACTTGGTGAGGAGTACTTCGGGAAATACGGTAGTGGAGATGGGAGTTTATCCGTTACTTACAAAACCAGAATCAAGCGTAGAATCAATGCCAGACTTCATTCTGGTTGATGCCGGCCCATTAATCGCTCTATTTGATAGAGATGATAAGTATCACGATAGAATTGTCGATTTCATAAAAGAAGCAAAATACAAGTTCATTACAACTACGGCAGTAGTAACTGAAGTTACGCACATGCTCGACTTCAGTGTGAACGCACAGATTGACTTCCTTGAGTGGATCATGAAAGAAGGAGTGATCCTTCAGGAGATCAGCCAGAGAGATGTAAGCAGGATAATTGGACTGACAAAGAAGTACAGTGACAGACCAATGGATTTTGCCGACGCAACGCTTGTCATTGCCGCAGAACAAACTGGTGTAAGACAAATAATGAGCATAGGTTCTGATTTCGACATTTACAGATTACCCGGAAAGGTAAAAATAAGGACTGTGTTCTTGGACTAAAATAGAATCAGGATAACAGTTTCATCCGGTAACGCAGTCGCATTAAAGCTGAAGAGTAAGTTTTCTTCCAAAGGTATTCACCCTTAAGCGCAAGATCGATTTCTGTGCTTGTTTTCTACTCCACCGGAAGCCCCGGGCAAAGGCCTATCTCGTCCGGGCGGGTCTTCATTCGTGCCGCGGCGTTCCTCAGGGCTCCCCGAAGGCCCTCCTCCACCACAGGGTGGTAGAAGGGCATCCGCAGTGCCTCCGAAACCGTGAGTTTCTGCTGGATCGCCCATGCGAGCAGATGTGCCATGTGCTCGCCGTGCGGGGCAACCATTTCCGAACCCAGGATGAGCCCGGTGTCGATGTCGGCGTAAACCCTTAGAAAACCGTGGTTCTCACCTGCCGTTATCGCCCTGCCCTGTCCGCTGAAGTCGACCTCGCCCACAGCGGTGCTTTCCTTCTTGATCTCGCCGTAACGCACTCCCGCCACTGCGATGTCCGGGCTGGTGAACACTATGCCCAGCCTGACCCTCCGGCAGTACTCACGGGGGGTTTCCTCAAAGGCGTTCCTTCCCGCGATGAAGCCGTCGTCAGCGGCCTCGTGGAGCACGGGCGCCCTTCCGTTGGCATCACCCGCCAGGAACACCCTGAGGTTCTCCACCTGCATGGTAAGCGGGTTGACCCCGGGAAGCCCGCGCGCGTCCAGTTGAACACCCAGGTTCTCAAGCCCCAGTCCCTCTATGTTGGGTTTTCTTCCCACGGCCACAAGGATCTTCCGGAAGGGTGTGCCGCCGACTGTGACATGTTCGCCGCTCTGTTCGATTTCGACTTTGGTTTCCAGGTGTACGGGAAACTCACGGCCGAGGATCCCGACCGCCCTCTCCGAGACCAGGGGATCGGTTATGCCGGCGATGGCGGGGGCCGCGTCGAACCCCTCCACCCTCACGCCCAGCCGGCTCATGGCCTGGGCCATCTCAAGGCCGATGGCACCCAGACCGATCACGGCCAGGCTTTCGGGAAGGTCTTCTATCTCGAAGAGAGTATCGCTTGTCAGCATGTGGCCCGAAAACCGCGCCCATGGGGCAGGGATCACGGGGGCGGAGCCGGGGGCCACGATGATGTTCCGTGCCCTTATCCTTCTGCCGTTCACTTCCACCAGGTCGGGTTCGAGGATGACTGCCCTTCCCTGGATGTTTTTCTCACCCAGGCCATCCGTTGCCTCGAGAACACCCTTCACGAACTGGTCCCGAAGCCTTCTTACCCTCTCCATGACCTTCCTGCCGTAGACTTCCGGCTCTTCGCAAGGTTTCAGCCCCATCTCACCGTGGAGCCTGGTCTTGTGGCGGATACCGGCGGCTTCGATGAGGGCCTTCGAGGGCATGCACCCCACCCTGGCGCACGTGGTGCCATAGGGGCCGTGGTTTATCATTACGAAGTCACCGGTGCGCTTCCTGACCTGCGAAAGGGCCGTGAGGCCGGCGGTCCCGGCACCGATTATCACAACTTCCCTTTTTTCCATCAGAGCCCCTCCCTGACCTCTCTAACCATGATCCTGGGCAGTTCCTCCCGGACCGACCAGCCCTCGTGGGAAAGCACCCCCAGAACCGACGCCCGGGTCGCGCCTTCAGCGATCAGCCTGCGCGCCCTGTCTCCCACCAGGGCGTACGAACCCCCCGTGAGGTCATCCGTGAGCAGGAGGGTTTCCGAACGGGAGCCGGGGAAGAGGACCTCGATGGTTCCTTCAAGTGTGACAAGCCCCTGCGCGTTCATGGGGTGGATGCCCAGGGGGATCGGGCCTGTAATGTCCAGATCGGCGGCGCTGCCGGTGATGATGCCCCAGGCCGCGGTGTCGGCCCATCTTCTGACGGCTGAAGAGATGTCGGACGGGGTGAGGTTCCCGAACCGCTGTGCAGCGTCGAAAAGGGTGCTCCAGTGGCCGGCGGAGATGGCGCCCGCCCCCATGAGCCAGCACTGCGTGTCCATGGTCTGCGCCCTGATACCGTCCAGCGTCACCTGGGTGCGCACGACGCCACGCATCATCTCAGGGTCCACCTCTCCAAGCGCAACGGTGCGCAACACTTCCGTCAGAAGCGAACAGGCCAGATGGGGGCTTGATGTGGTGACGTACATGTAGCCCCAGTTCCGGGCGTAAGTAGTGGTCACACCTGCACCCGCGGCGTACGTGAGGGCGTTGTCGGTCCTGAGGACCTGCCAGATCAGCTCGTCGGCCACCATCATCGCCGCCTGGAACGCGGGAAGGTCGGGATGACCCGCGGGAGGCGCTTTGAACTTGACCACCGCATAGGTAGTGGTGGCGTCCATCTCCCTGACCACCATTGTGTCACGTGATGCTCCCAGAAGCGCGACGGCCGCCGGTTCAACGCCACCCGGGGGAAGCCCGCCGAAACCACCCTCGAGCATGCTTCTCAGTTCTTCCGGTTCAGTGGGGCCCGCATGGGTTATGAGGATGTTGCCCCCGCGGACCCTCTCTTCCAGAAGGCCGCGCATCTGATCAGCCGTGAACGAACCCACTGCTTCCAATGTGCCATCGGGCCGAAGAAGGTAGGGGTGACCGGCCGGCATGAACCCCTCGTTGGCCACAAGCCATACCCTGTCATCCGGCTCGACCATTTCCACGCTCAACTGGGCGATCGCGTGTCTTCTAACCCTTTCCACTGATGTTTCCGACAACTCGGGCTCGGTCAGGCACTGCAGGATGCCCGATATCAGAATGGGCATGTCCTCGGTCAGGCAGCGCAGGTGAAGCCTGCTGAAATCGTAGTTGTAACTTCCCGTCAATTCGGCCCGGGTCCGATCCATGACCTCGCGCCACCTCTCACCGGGAAACTCACCCCCGCCAGCCATCGCGGCTTCGAGCGCCAGGGCTTCGAGCCCCTGTGTTTCGGCATCCCTCAGTCTGGTCCCGCCGATTATGAAGACCGACAGCCCTTCCACCTCTCCGGGGATCGTTCGGGTGATGACCCCTATCCCGTTGTCGAGGTTGAAAGTTGTCACATTCCCGGGAAGGAGGACCAGGATCGAACCCAGAAGTGCCCCGATCACAGCGCTCCCCTTTCCGGCGTCACCAGAAAAACGGCCCTTGGGGCGCCGGTGACGTACCTTTCAACGAATTCCACGACCCGGGCATGCCCGGTGACCGCAATGCTGTCCTCATAAGTCTGATAGTACTCGAGCCCGTTGCCCTGAACCCACCAGAAGGGCAGGGTTTCGATGGCCAGTTCACGGGAAGACTCCCTGGAAAGGCGCCTGTCCCTGCTGAGAAGCTCCCTGGCCATGGCCAGCCCCTCCTCGTCGAAGTACCCCGGGACGGTCATGGCCTCTATCTCGGCGTTCATCAGCTCCAGGCCCTCTTCGAGCCTCTCGGGGGCAATGGTGCCTCCAAAGGTTACGGCGGGGGAGAACCTCTGGGTGTAGTAGCTTCCGTACACCTGTGAGAAGGGGCCGTCGGTGACAAGGTTACGCTGGAACCTTCTGCTGGCGAGGCTGAGGTAGCCTCCCCAAACATCCCCGGCGTAGGTTGCCGATCTGTACCCTGCGATGGTTGGACCCATCATCATTATCCTGATCTGTCCAACTCCCCCGGGGCCCTGAACCCGTACCGTAGTGTCCCTGTCTATCCGAATCGCAATACCCAGTGCGTCGTAATCACTCGAACCGCCGGAGCGCCACGAACCGAACACCCGTGCGGCCTCACTCACGGCCGTTTCTTCATCGATGTCTCCCAGGATGAACAGCGCCGAGTTGTCGGCTGTGTAGTACTTCTCCTGAAACATCCGCATCACTTCCGGAGAGGCGGACTGGATCACCTCGAGGTTTCCAATGGTGTTGCCCCTCCAGGGTTCCGGGTAGACCGTGTTCTCCACCGCTTTCCAGTAACCCCACCATGGGGATGAGGCATTCCTCAGGTATTCATCGGTTATCACGGCCCGCTCGCGTTCCATCTCCACCTGGTCGAAAAGGGGGGTCACCATGGCGTCCCTCATGAACTCCATGCCCTCCCGGAAAAGGGCTGACTCGAGCGTGATGTAGTAGCGTACCACTTCATCCGAGGTGGTGCCGTTCCTGACTATCCCAAGCGTTCTGAGCCTCTCGTTGTACGCGGTCTGGTCGGGAAGAGCCGAGTTGCCCTTGAAGAACATGTGCTCGTAAAAGTGCGCCAGACCGTTGGTCAGGGCGGTTTCGCAGGTCGCGCCCGTCTTCACCGCCACACATATTGTCACAACGGGTGCGGTATCGTCACGGGCGGTGAAAACCTGAAGGCCGTTGGGCAGAACAGTAGAACTTACATCCATGCCCATGATGCCGAGAACAAGAAGTGCCGCGTTCAAGATCGGATTCTCCCTTCGCTTTTTGCTTCAGGTGATATACAAACACACCGGTGTGGTTCCCACCTGTGATTCGGCCCGGAATGCGGGTATGTTTTCCCCGAGGGAGGTAATAATGGAATGGCGTATCGAACGTGGCAGGCTGGTGTGTCCGCCTCTGGTTCAGGGCCATGTTCATCTGTGTCAGACCCTTTTCCGGGGAATGGCCGAGTCCCGACGGCTTCTGTCCTGGCTCACCGAGCGCATCTGGCCGCTCGAGGCCTCCCACACTCCCGATAGCATGGCGGTTTCAGTGATCCTGGGGCTCAGAGAGCTCTTCTCGTCGGGCTGCTGCGGTCTTCTGGACATGGGATCTGTCGAACACTCCTCCGTCACGGCGCGACTCCTCCGTGAAAGCGGCGCCAGGGCATTGCTGGGCAACGCCCTCATGGACAGGGGGCCGTCCTTCCTGGCGAAGCCCCTTTCCTGGCTGCAGGAAGAGTCCGCACGCGTCAGGAAGATGTGCGGAGACCGGCTGGGATACGCCTTCACACCACGGTTCGTCCTGTCATGTTCCGATGAGCTCTGGGGCTGGCTTGCGGGTGAGGACGCATCCATCCACCGCTCCACCCACAGCTCCGAGGCCGCGGGGGAGATGGATGACCCGGCCATCCGGGCTGCGGGCGGAAACGTCCACCTTCTTCGGGAACTCGGCTTCCTGGGAGGCCGAACGGTCCTTGCCCACTGCGTTCACCTCATGCCCGGCGAAATCGAGGCGCTGGCCTGCACCGGCACGGCCGTGGCCCATTGCCCGTGGGCGAACCTGAAGCTCGGAAGCGGAATAGCCGATGTGCCGGAAATGCTCGGGTCCGGGATCACTGTTCTTGTCGGCAGCGACGGAGGGGCGTGCAACAACGGCCTCGCCGCCTCGTCGGACCTGCGGCTGGCCATGGGCCTGGCATCGTTGAAGGCCGGTCCGGAAAAGGTCACCGGTAAGAAGTGGTTCTCCATGGCATCCCGTGAATCGGCCGAATTCTTCGGTTTCGCGATGGAGGATGATTCAGTCGAACTCATGATCTCACAACAGGAGACCGATGAGCTTTGCTCGTGCGAAGACCCGTGGCGGTACATCGTCGAGCTGCCGTGGCGGGACCGTGTGAAAAAACTCACCTGCGGCGGGCTGGTGCTTTACGAAGACGGCGTTTTTCCCACCCTTCCGCCGCTTCCTCTCTCCACGGGCGAGGCCCGTTCGAGGGTCCTCGAGGGGATGAACAGACTGGCATGACAACGCCCCGAACCGTGGAAGTAGCCGTTCCAAGGCCGGTCTGGGGAACCTTCACCTACTCGGTCCCCCCATGCCTCGACGGCGGGACGCTGACCGGGTGCAGGGTTGCGGTGGAGTTCGGCGGAGCAAGGGTAGTGGGCATGGTCTGGTCCGAGGATTTGGCTCAGCAGGCCGACAGGGCCCTGAAACCCCTTCTCGAGCGGCTCGATCCCCACCCCCTCCCGCCATCCTGGGTGCTGCGTCTTCTTCGGTGGATGGCCGAGTACTATTTCGCTCCACCGGGGTTGTGCGCGGCGTGCGGGTTTCCACCAGGAATGCAGGGAACCGCCGTTCGCGTTCTGGCTGTGTCCGAGGGAGCCGGGCTCATGGAGCTTTGCCGGAAACCCGGGATCCACTCGTACGATTCGCTGAAGGCCTCAGCCCCCCCCGGTTATCCTTTCGAAGCCACGCTTTTTGCCGATGCCGCGAAGGGGCTGGCGCTGCTTCTCCATCGTCCGGGATCCCTCCCTCCGCAAAAGTTCGAAACGGTAGTTGAGGCCAGGGTGAAACCCGGGGAACTCGTCAGGGCCGCCCAGGCCATAAGGGGCAGGGCGCCGAAGCAGGCCGACATTCTGGTGAGGATCGCTTCCGCCATGGAACCTGTTTCAAGGTCATGGCTTCTCGCAGAGTGCAGAGCCTCCCGCGAGTCGCTCAACAGGCTGGTGTTGCAGGGGCTGCTGTCGGAACGGAAGCGTGAGGTTTCCCGCGATCCCCTTCTGGGGCTTCCCACCGAGGCACACCCCGCACCGGCGCTCACACCGGCCCAGCGGGCCGCGGTTGACGCGGTCACCTCGGCGGGCGGGGGAACATTCCTGCTCCACGGCATAACTGGAAGCGGAAAGACCGAGGTTTACCTCCGCGTGATAGACAGGGTGATGACCGAAGGGCGGCAGGCGCTGGTACTGGTTCCCGAGATCAGCCTGACACCGCAGCTCGTAAACAGGTTCAACTCAAGGTTCCCGGGAAAGGTCGCGGTACTTCACAGCGGGCTGTCCCGTGGCGAGAGGCTGGACGCCTGGAACATGGTCCGCCGTGGTCTGCGTCCGATAGTCATCGGAGCGAGAAGCGCCCTTTTCGCACCTCTCCCGGCGCCCGGGGTGATAGTGGTTGACGAGGAGCACGACGGAAGCTACAAACAGGGCGAGCTTCCCTTCTACAACGCCCGGGACATGGCGGTCCTTCTTGGCTCCATGCTGTCAGTTCCGGTCATCCTGGGCTCGGCATCGCCCTCCATGGAGAGTTTTCAGAACGCCTTAACGGGCAGGTACACGCTTCTGACCCTGCCTGACAGGGTGGGCGGGGCTGCGCTTCCGAAGATCAGGCTCGTAGACACCAGGGATATGGAAAACAGGCTTGTGACCGACGCGCTTCTCTCAGCCATCGGGAAGCACACCAGCCGGGGGGGACAGGTGATCCTGCTGGTGAACCGTCGCGGCCATTCCCCGATACAGATGTGTTTCCACTGCGGCCATACCGAAAAGTGCCCCCACTGCGGCATCGCCATGACGTACCACAAACGGGGCGAGCTGCTCAGATGCCATCACTGCTCACACTGGAAAGCCGCGGGGGGGCCGTGTCCCGTTTGCGGGGCTGAAAGGTTCGTCAGAACAGGCCCGGGAATACAGAAGGTGGAGGAAGTCCTGGCGAAGCAGCTCCCCGGTACAAGGGTGCTCCGCATGGACACGGACACGACCCGTGGCAAGTCCTCACACAGAATGATACTCGACAGATTCAGACAGGGCGGGGCCGACATTCTCCTGGGCACCCAGATGGTGGCGAAGGGGCACGACTTTCCCAACGTCACCCTGGTGGGGGTGGTCAACGCGGAGATGGGGCTGTCGCTGCCCGATTTCCGAAGCGCGGAAAGGGTGTTCTCCCTGCTTCTGCAGGCAGCGGGAAGGGCGGGCCGGGGGAACTCCCCGGGCGAGGTCCTCATCCAGACGGGCTGTCCGGATGACCCGGCCATCAGCTCAGCATGCGTCCATGATTATCAAGGCTTCGCCCGGGGAGAGCTTTCGGTCCGCAAGGCGCTCGCCCTCCCCCCGTTCACACGAATGCTGAGGCTCCTGTTCCTGGGGCCGGACAGCGCCAGGGTCGAGAGCGCCGCGTCCCGGGTCGGGGACGCATTGGCTTTCCCGGCGGGTATCCAGCTCAGGGGGCCTTGCCCGGCGGCCCTTGCGCGCATCGGTGACCAGTTCCGGTGGAGCATTCTGATCACGGCAGCAGGGCACAGAACCGTCGCCGCTGCTGTGAAGCATGCCGAAGAAGCCTTCTTGAAGGAAAACCACGGCGGTGTTCGAATGACGGTGGACGTGGATCCGCAGGATATGCTCTAATCGGGCTCGAAACCGAAGAACAGGCTGTCCGACTCTCCTGTGCCCAGAGCTGAGACAAAACCGCAGATCTCGCCGAAAAGCCCTGCGTTCACGGGTTTCAGGGAACCCATGGCATCCTTCAGCATGGTCTCGGCCTCGTGCTTCCCGTCCCTGGAGGGCGAAAGGTTCAGGATCGCGGCGGCTTTGCCGATCTCCATCCCAGCCAGAGCAGCAGTTTCAGCGGAGAAGGCAGGCGCTCCCGATGCAACCGCGCCCATCCTGGCCGCAAGGCCGGCAAGCCTTCCTGCCCATCTTCCGGTCATGTCGGCATGCCTGCCGAAACTCATGGCGTCCAGCATCTCCGAGGCGCTTTTCAGAAGCAGATCGGCAAGGACCAGTGAACCCGGGGCATCGAGCCCGCAGATGACTTTCACCGCAAGAGGCAGAAGGGCGTCGCCTGCAAGGATCCGGCCGGCTTCGGGAGGTCCTCCTGCATCGTAGTCTTCCAGACACGGTATGCTGACCCCGACCGCCGGGACCCCGTGCGATGCAGTTGCCCCCGCCAGGAAAAGAACTGCTGCGGATGCCGGCAGCCCCTTTTCCGGTGGGGCGCCGCACCACTGGGCTGAAGCGCAGGAAAGAAGTGAGAGGT
The DNA here is from genome assembly GCA_046485185.1 of Candidatus Fermentibacteraceae bacterium. GTDB lineage: Bacteria > Fermentibacterota > Fermentibacteria > Fermentibacterales > JCC-6 > UBA6080. The sequence continues at coordinate 25,051 of JAWOHL010000029.1, read as the reverse complement.
GCCAGAGCTGGCGGAACGGGACGGCTTCGCTCAGCCTGTCCCCCCACTCCACAGGAAGACCATGGGTCTCTTCGCTCACGACCAGGGCGATAAGGGCTGAAAGCCTATCCTTAAGTGCCCTCACGCTCGTGCTTCCTTCCGCTCTGGTTCGGATAGAACAAGTTGTAGAGCCGCCTTTTCAGGCCCCTGTCGCTGAGCGAGGCGGAAAGCCCGCCCTTGATGGCAAGCCTGCATGCGCCGGTCTCCTCGCTCACAAGCACGGCTATTGCATCGGTTCGCTCACTTATGCCGAGTCCGGCGCGGTGCCTGCCGCCAAAACCTTCCAGTCCGACGTGCATGGGCAAAAAAGCGTGGGCCATGACTATCTTCTTGTCCCGTATTACCATGGCCCCGTCGTGAAGGGGGCCGGGGGATGTCAGGATCGCCTCTACGAGGATGGGGACGAATTCGATACCGGGAAGGGGGTGGTAGTCGCTGCAGAACCGGGTCAGGTCTTCGCCCCTCTCGATGACGATCAGTGCGCCCATGCCCTTGTGGCTCAACGTGGCGCAGGTGATAACGAGGTTCTCGATAAACACGTCCTGTATCTGGCCCGGCTTGCTCCTGTTGAGGAACTCCATCTCCTGAAGGAGGCGGCCGAACCTGCTGAGAAGGTCTTTTATCTCTTCGTGGAAGATCACTATCAAGGCCACCGGAAGTATCTTGGCCGCCTCTTCGAGGATCCTGCCCATGGCGTGAAAACGCATCTGTTGAAGAACAACGGCCAGTATCACGAAAACGGCCACCGCTATCACGACCCTCATGGCGGGCTGGTTCCAGATGGACTTCAGAAGGAAAAAGACGATGACCGACAGAAAGAGGATATCGAACACCTGCGTAAGCCAGAAGAAACTGAGAAAAGGGCTTCCCAGAAGGTTGAAGCTCACGGCGCAATCCCTTCGAGGGCGGCTGACACCGCGTTTGAGCACTGCTTCACATTGTGTACACGCAGGATGTCCACCCTGTCAGCGGAAAGTGCCGAGACGAGCGCCGAGGCCGAGTCGCGCCGGGCAGGTTCGGTCTCGCCGCTCAGCAGACCAAGAAAGCTCTTCCGGGAGTGACCCAGGACAATCCGGCAACCGGTAACCCTTCGAAGCCATGGTGCCGAATTAATCAACCCAAGGTTGTCCCAGGGGCGTTTGCCGAAGCCAATGCCGGGATCGACCATTATCCTGCTTCGCTCGACCCCCGCCTCGACCAGCTCGTTCACCCTGTTCAGAAGGTACAGGGCGATCTCGGACGGGGCGTGGGAGTACCGTGGGTTCTGCTGCATGGTGGCGGGATCGCCCCGCATGTGCATCACTATTACGCCCGCTCCGGTTTCCGCGGCAAGTTCCGCCATTCCCCTGCTTTCCATACCGTTCACGGAGTTGATGATCCGGGCACCTGCCGCAAGGGCCGCCCGGGCTACCTCGGGTTCGACAGTGTCCACACTGATGAGCACATCCGATTTGCGGCTGAGGCCGCTTATGACCGGAATGACCCTTTCGAGCTGCTCATCCCGTGATGTGGGCCGGGAGCCGGGTCTTGTGGATTCACCTCCCACGTCGACTATTGAAGCGCCCTGCTCATGCATCGCAAGACCATGTTCAACGGCTTTCGCCGGGTCCTGCCACTGTCCGCCGTCGCTGAATGAATCCGGCGTGAAGTTCAGAACACCCATGAAAAGAGGCATGGGGCCGAATGTCAGAGACTTGTCGCCCAGGACGATCGTGTCGGGGGCGTCGGGAACCTGAAGGAAACCGAGTATCTCGTCCGCGACCTGGTCCAGACCGAAGGGCTGCCCCCTCAGAGAATCGCATCCGGCCCTCACGTTCTTTGGCGGGCCGTAGATGAGAACAGCGCTCTCCGGGACGCCGCAGGTCAGAACGAGCCTGTGAACCAAGGCATCGGCCCCCGCGGCCAGCATTGCCTGTTTGAGTATCGAGGCCGCGGGGGATCGGATCGGTCCGGTGAGAAGCGCCACGACGTCGGATCTTTCCCTTACCCTGAGCCACGCCTCGGGGTCGCACCCCAGTTCTTCCATAGCCCCGAGCCAGTGCCGGCGGCTTTCAAGGAGAACGGGGCGGACCTGTTGCATCACGATCCCCGCGTTCTCCTGCCGATGAGGGACAGGGCTTCGCTTCTCGTTTCCGGTCTGCGAAGATGACCCCGCATGGCGCTTGTTACTATTCGGGAATCCCGCTTCTTGACCCCCCTCATGGCCAGGCACATGTGCTCGGCCTCCATGACCACCATGACCCCCTTGGCGCCTATCTCGGTCATGAGAGTGTCCGCGATCTCAGTGGTGAGCCTCTCCTGTATGGTGGGTCTTGCGGATAGGGTTTCCACAAGTTGCACGATGGAGCCGAGGCCCGCGATCCTGTCGTCGGCCGGAATGTAGACAACGTCGCAGCGGCCCAAAAACGGCAGGAGGTGGTGCTCGCACAGGGAGGCGAAGCTGATGTCCTTCACTATTATCATCTCGTTCTGGTCCGCGACGCACATGGTGGAAATGGGCTTTCTTGCCCCTCCCACCAGCCCCCGGCAAAGCTCGGACATGGACTGGGCCACCCGGGCCGGCGTGTCTTTGAGACCGGGCCGGTCAGGGTCTTCACCTATGCCTTCGAGAAGGAGGCGGACGCCTTCAGCTATCTTCTTCGGATCCTGCATCGCCAGCATCGCCTTCCGGTTCCTTCGGTTCCCTGGGTTCAAGGTCCAGCCCGGGGTACTCCATCCCGGGTCTGAGCTCGGCGAACAGCACACCGATCTCCTCGGCGCCCAGGGTTTCCTTCTCGAGCAGCAGAACGGACAGTCTTTCAACTATGTCGCGATTTTCTTCGAGGATCTTCTCGGCCTTCACGTAGGCTTCGTCCAGAAGCCTTTTGACCTCGACGTCGACCATGCGCGCCGTGTCGTCACTGAAGTCCTTTATCCGGGTCATGTCCCTTCCCAGGAAGATTGGGCCCGTCTGGTCATGCAGGACGACGGGACCCACGACCGGGCTCATGCCCCATTCGCACACCATTCTTCGGGCGAGGTCTGTCGCCTGCATCAGATCGTTCCCGGCGCCTGTGCTCCTGGTGTTCAGGAAGATTCTCTCCGCGGCCCTTCCGCCCATGGCCCTGGCCAGCATGCTCAGCAGGAACTCGAAGGAGTAGTTGTGCCTGTCGTCGCGGGGGAGGAAGCTGGTGAGACCCAGCGCCCTGTCCCGGGGGACGATGGTGACCTTGTGCACGGGGTCCGAATGGGGAACGAAGATGTTGACTATGGCGTGGCCGCTCTCGTGGTATGCCGTCAACTCTTTTTCCTCGGTGTTCATAACAAGGGTGTGCCGTTCAACGCCCATAAGTATCCGGTCCGCGGCGTACTCGAAATCCACCTGGTGAATCGTCTTTACGCCCCGCCTGGCAGCCTTCAGGGCGGCTTCGTTGGCAAGGCTTTCGAGGTCGGCCCCGCTGAACCCTGGTGTTCTGCGCGCTATCTTCTCCAGCTCCACGTCCTTGTCCAGGGGTTTCTTCGCGGTGTGAACACCAAGGATCGCTGTGCGGCCCTTGATGTCCGGAAGGTTCACCACCACCCGGCGGTCGAACCTGCCAGGTCTGAGAAGTGCGGGGTCCAGAACATCGGGCCGGTTCGTGGCCGCCATCACGATGACGGCCTGGTTGGACTCGAAGCCGTCCATTTCCACAAGAAGTGCGTTCAGGGTCTGCTCCCGCTCGTCATGGCCGCCGCCGAGCCCGGAGCCCCTGTGCCTTCCAACGGCGTCGATCTCATCGATGAAGATGATTGCGGGAGATTTCGCCTTGGCCTGCACGAAGAGGTCGCGCACCCTGCTCGCGCCAACGCCCACGAACATCTCAACGAAGTCGCTTCCGCTCAGTGAGAAGAACGGAACCTTCGCCTCGCCGGCAACAGCCCTGGCCAGAAGGGTTTTGCCCGTACCGGGGGAACCCATCAGTATGACGCCCCTGGGTACCTTACCGCCCAGCCTCTGGAACTTCGCGGGCTCCCTGAGGAACTCGACGATCTCCTCCAGCTCGAGTTTGGCCTCGTCGCAACCCGCAACATCCTCGAAGGTGGTCTTGGGACGGTCGGCGCCCACCGCCCTGGCGCGGCTCTTCCCGAAGCTGAAGACCTTCCCTCCGCCCATGGCGTTCCGCATGATGAAGAGCCAGAACACAAGAAGAAGCAGCATGGGACCAAGGTTGAAGAGGAACGTGAAGAAATCCACCTTGGGCGGCTTCCCCTCCACCATGACCCCGCTTTCGGTGAGGGCTGCGATGGCGGCCTGGTCTTCGAAGGGGATGAAGCTCTTGAATTTCAGGTATTCCACGCCTTCAACTGTCTGGGGAGAGCGGAATTCACCTTCGACCAGCCCACCGGTGTAAAGGATGGCCGAACTGACGCTGCCCCTTTCTGAGAAGTTCATCAACTGTGAATAGGTGATGTCCGCCGTGTCGCTGCCGCGATTCATCACGAACACGAGGGCGTACGCCATCAGACCGAGCAGCAGCCAGAGCGTGATGGTTTTCAGGGAGCATCCGGCAACTGGCGGCGGCTGGTTGTCGTCGGGTTTCTTTCCGTTCCCTCGATTTATGTCCATCAGGGACCTTTCATTGAAGAACAGCCACGTATGGCAGATTTCGGTACAGCCCACCCGGGCCGTCCAGGCCGTAGCCCACAACAAAACGGTCAGGGATCTCAAAGAGAGCCCTGTAAAGCCCGACCTCCACCCGCCTCCTTGATGGTTTGTCGAGAAGTGCGACAGTGCGAAGGTCGGCAGGTGATCTTGACATGATCAATTTTTGAATATACGCCAGCGTAAGGCCTGTGTCTACAATATCCTCCACGAGCAGCACCTGTTTCCCGGCAAGGGGAACGGTCGTGTCATGGGTCACCCTGACCTCTCCCGACGAGGCCGTGCTGGCTCCGTAACTGGCGGCCCCTATGAAATCCACGGTGACCCTGCATGTCATGGCCCTGACCAGGTCAGCGGCGAAGACGAAGGATCCCTTCAGCACCGGAATCACCACGACCTCGCTGTCTCGGTAGATGCAGCTCAGCTCCCCGCCCAGTTGAGCCGTACGCGTTTTTATCTCTTCGGCGGTTATCAGGGTGTTCAATAGTACCTGCCTTTTTTTGGCTTCACTGAAAGGGCGTCGGAACCTGCCAGAAGTAAATGCCCCCCGGGAAGAATGTGTTCCCCTGTGCCGCCGGAAACGACCCACGCATCGGTTTTGAAGAGTTCATCCGCCCCGGACCTCGGCTGCCCCGCCAGTGACCACAGAACCGAAAGCCTCATCACTTCGGGGAGAGAGGTGTACTCGGCTCGGGGCATCGGGTTACGGGCGGCTTCGGCAACAACGGCCTGAAGGTCCCTCCAGGCCGCAAGCACGGCGGATGACCTTGAAAGGCCGTCAGCAGCCTCCGGAAAGTGCTCCTCCAGAACCGGCATCACCGAAGCCCTGATCCTGTTCCGTGCCGCTGACTGATCCTGGTTCGTAACATCCTCCCGCCACGGCAGCCGTCTCTCCGAGAGGAATTCCCTGACCTGGTCACGGTGAAGGTCGAGCATGGGCCTCACCACAGGGCCTCGGCCGTGGTAGTCCATTCCCCCCAGCCCCCTGAGACCGGAGCCCTCCACAAGCCTCAAAAGAAGCGTTTCCGCCCTGTCGCTCCTGGTGTGGGCGACGGCCACTACCTTGCCGCTCTCAACGTAAAGACGGTGCCTGACAAGGCTCCATCCGCTTTCAAGTGATCCACAGGACACTGCTTCGGGCTTCTCTATCCGGCATGGAACCACGAGCCTTTCACAGGCCTCCGCCACAAATGCCGCATCTTCCCCCGAAGAAGCCCGTATCCCGTGATCGATGTGAAGGACCTCGATGTTCCACTTCCTGGCCGGGGCGAACCTGTGCAGCAGGTAAAGCATTGCCATGGAATCAGCCCCACCCGAAACCGCAGCGGTAACTCCCGCCCCATTCGGGATCAGGCTTTCCCGCTTAACCGTGCCCAGAAACACTCTTTCAACTGTGTCCACACTGCAATATAAGGGGACGGACTAAGATTGTTTAGTTTGTGCGCTTAAGAAAATGCGGCACAACATTATGAAGAATGAGCAGGCCGCATTTCGGTTGACGAGATGTATGGCCATGGTGGCCAACATTTTAGCGCAACAAACTAAACAATCTTAGTCCGTCCCCTGAAAAAAGGCAGCCCGGGGAGGGCTGCCTGCGGAGATGGTAGCGGCGAAGGGATTTGAACCCCTGACCCGCGGATTATGATTCCGCTGCTCTACCAACTGAGCTACACCGCCATCGAGAGCCGGAAGAATAGTTACGGACAGTGATGCATGTCAAGAGCTTTCCGGGTCGTCGGTGAGCTTCATCTTCCACATCAGCCTGTCGCCCTCGGACAGTTTCTTCAGTTTGACCAGCGCGAGTATGACACACAGCAGGAACACGGCGGCGGCGACCCCGAGAACCCCCAGTGTGGCGATCAGGGGGACCGGCAGGTAATACTGAAACCAGAACACAGCCGCCGCAAGGGCTAAAAGGATCAGGGGCAATACCAGAAGCAACGCGATGCTCTTCTGAATGCGGCCCCTCTTCTCCATCCAGCGCTGGAACATCTCGGTGCGCTTCACCTGTTCATCTGTCCCGATCATTTCTGAGCCTTTCCTCCAGCAACTCGAGTACCCTTTCGCGGGCTTCCGCTTCAAGGGCTTGTCCCCCGCTCTGAAGACGAAGCAGTAACGCAGTGGCCCCTGACCACTCGATCATGCTCGCCGTTACCTTGTAGTCGCGGACTACATCGAGAAAGCCCCGGAAGCCCTGAACTTCCCCCTTGCCTCCGCAGCAGATGATGGTGGCCTCCCGGCGGCCATCCGTTTCCACGTCAACCCAGACCGGTTTCTCCACTCCCGAGGCATCCTGGATTATCCGGCGTATGGTTTCAAAGGCCAGCTGAATATGCTGGGCAAGCTCCTCGGATGAAACCGAAGCCCGCAGGAAGTCCTCGAGGCGGTAGTAAAAGTCGGTTACAAGCCCGTCCGGAATATCACGAAGAATTCCCTTCACGATGTCGAGCTGTTTAACGTCGTTGAGCCTCATACCCTGATCGAAGTCCCTGAATTTCCCGTAGGCTTCGCGTATTCCCGACTTCACGGCGAGGTAGGCGTCCTCCATGTCCATGAATACGCTGCGCTGAACGGTGATGTCGATCACATCCACCCATATGTCGCCGTAATTGGAAGGGCTCTTGAAACTTGCAACGGACAGCCCGGTCTTCTCGTTGATCTTGTCCACCATGTTCAGAACCCTGTTGTCATGCTCGTGTGAATCGCTGCTGCCAAGGGTCACCACCAGAAGCTTCAGTTTGGCGGCAAACGTCTCGGTCGTTTCGAGGGCGAGGTAGGCCTGGTTGATGCCTGTTTCACGGCACTCCTTCATCAGAAGGGGGATCAGCGCCCTTGCATAGTTCTCACGGCCGCCGTACCTGTGGATGCGGACAAGTCTCTCAAGACGGTTCGAAACCAGCAGGCTGTTAAGGGTGGAAGTTATGCAGATCATCTCCTGTCGCGTGGCGGGAAGCCCTGAGGGACCGGACATCTCCACCCGCACCGAAACGATGCCGTCGGGTGTGGTGTACCGCCTCTGATGTCTGATGGTTGAGCCGGGCCATGCGTAGCTCAGGGCGGTTAGAAGGTTCTGGAACGAAATGTCCCGCTCGTAGCCCACAAGGTTGATACCGGTCAGGTGTTCCGATTCGGTCCTGAGGTTTTTGACCTTGAAGGCTGCCCTTCCCCGGCTTCGGCGGACCTTCCTGATGAGGTCGTTGTTGGTCTTGACCATCCAGGCCAGGTCGGAGGCCTTCCTCTCCCCAAGGTACTGATCGCTTCTGGCGCTGATGAAGAGCACGAGTTCACCCTTGGCTGCGGAGATATCCCTGGGGATCTCCCCCCGGTACATGGCCTCGAGTTCCTCCCGCACCGCCTCATAGATCTCGATGCGCTCCGCCGCCCGGCTGAGAAGGCTCATGGTGCCCTCGCGGCCAACCGCCAGCTTCTTCAAAAGGGCTTCAAGTTTCGCGGCGTCACTGTTGAATGTGTTCCTCTTCTCTTCGTCCGGGGTGCGGATACCGGCGATGATCACGCCCTGGCGCGCGCCCTCCACTTCGTGGGCAAAACCGTCGATGAAATCGAGGTTCCAGCCCAGGTGATGAAGCTCGCCGATGACTATCGATGCAAGCCCTGCCCAATCCCGGGCTGAAACTGCCACGAGGGAGAGAACCCCGGCCTGTTGGGTTATGACTTTGACTTCCCCGTCGTCCGGCTGAGCGGCAAGGTCGGTGTAGATCTGCCTCCTGTAAGCCTGGGATATGCTGCAGAAGCTGTTAGGAGACATTTTTCCTTCCTTGACGCCGAGGGTTCGTGGCCTTAGTATGCGAGCCGCTGCGGGCGAATAACTCAGCTGGCTAGAGTGCCTGCCTTACAAGCAGGATGCCGGGGGTTCAAGTCCCTCTTCGCCCACCAAAAGCAAGGGGGTGAGCCAAAGTTGCTCACCCCCAGTTATCTTGCAAGCCTGAAGCCGGCGTACCAACATCGGTCACCCGACGCGAACTCCCTGCTCCAGCCCAGGGTCATGGCGTCCTCTCCCTGAGCCCAGCTTCCGCCCTTGAGAACCCAGACCGAGTCATCGTGGACCATCTCGGCGACGTTACCGCCAAGGTCGGCAATACCCGCCCGGGACAGGGGAAAAGAGCCGCAGGGGGATGTGTAGGCGTAGCCGTCGGCGTCACGTTGAAGCCAGTCATCGTGGGCGAGGTAGTTTCCGGTTATTCCCCCGGCCTCGGTGGGGGGCAGGCCGCCCCATGGGTACTGGTTCGCTATGACTCCTGTAAGCCCCTGTGAGGCGACGTACTCCCATTCGTTCCGGGTGGGCAGCCGAAGGTTCATGGATGACGCGAACTCGGCGGCTTCGGAGGGGCTGATGTTCACAACGGGATGGTCGGGCTGCTCGGCGATGTTGTTCGCAATTCCGGGGAAGCAGGGGTCGGGCGGCAGTTCGATCCGGGAGGCCCCGGCGAAGTGGGCATAAAGCCTGTTGGAAACCTCGTGTACCATTATGCTGAAGGTTTCAACGCGAACGGTCTCGCCTGAAGAATTCACGAACGTCCCCCCGTGGATCAGCTGAAAAAGTGTGTCTTCAGGGGTTACGGACGCCGCGGAAGCATGTGATTCACCGGAATTCCCGCCTCCGCATGCGATGACAAACGCAAAAGCGGCGGCAAGAACAGAAAGGAATACGGAACAGCGCTTCTTCAACTGTTTCCGTTCCCGCCCCCCGGACGGACTATTATCCCCAGGGGAATCATTACGCAGTACCCCAGAACGAGCAGTATGGGAGAGATGGAAACATGACCGGCCCTGAGGAGGAACCAGCCCGCAGTTATAACCACCAGTCCCGCAATGAAAAGGAGGTAATTAAGGGTTGTGAGAGGGGCCTCTTCGATACTTCCCCTGTCTTTCTTACCCGTTGCGGCGGCCTTCTTCTTAGCGGAAGCCATAGTCCTTCCTTCCCCATTCGGATCGGTTCGATTACTCACGCTCAACGTGTAATTTACCATTTTCCCGAAACAAAGTCAGGGCCGCACCCATCCGTGCCGCTCCGCCTGCAGCATCGCCTCCCCGACGACAAAGAAGCTGCCTGTTACGATCATCTTTCCGTTCCCGGTGAACCGGCGGCAGGCGGCAAGGGCTTCCTCTATCGTCTCGAATGGGGTGCACTCGACTCCCGCCGACCTGAAGGCTTCCGCAAGTTCATCCGCGGGAAGCATCCGTTCTGAGAGGGGGGTAACGGCGAAAACAGGGCTCACGGTGCCGGCAACCATCTCCACCATGGTTTGCCACGGCTTGTCGGAAAGAAAGCCGATCACGGAAGGAACAGGCTTCCCCCAGTCCTTGACGAAGCCCAGCAGAGCTTCCATCGACTCGGGGTTGTGAGCCACGTCAAACAGGATGGTTGGTGACCCTGCCCTGACATCAAGCCTTCCAGGCCATTTGAGTCCGTTCGTGCAGAGTTCGTCGTAGACCGCCCTGACCTGGTCAAACGGGTGTCCGAAGACCTCGGATGCCGCTGCAAGGGCCAACCCGCCGTTGTGTTTCTGATGAGGACCCGGAAGGGGTGCGCAGTCGACCGGAAAGGGTTGGACACGTCTGAGACCCAGACGGTCAACAGTCCCGGTCACCACCGATTCAACGTCCGGAGTCTGCGAAGCGGTCACAAGGAGTGTTCCGGCCTCGGCGACGGCAACCTTTTCGGCGGCTATCAGAGCCCTGGTAGACCCAAGGATCCTGCTGTGCTCAATCTGTACTCCTGTGAAAACCGTTGCTTCGCCCCGAAAGACCCGCGTAGCGTCGAGACGCCCTCCCAGACCGGCCTCGGCTATCACCCATTCCGCGCCGTTACCGGCGAAAAACCATGCCGCCATGGCCGTTGTGATCTCGAAGAAAGTTGCCGAGTACTTCTGTATCAGGGCGCGATGGTCGGTTACGAATCGGGCGGCCTCCTCTTCGGGAATCCAGGCATCGTCAAGGTTGATCCGCTCCCTGTAGTTCAGAAGGTGTGGCGAGGTAGTGTGCCCCACCCTCAATCCCAACCCCCGGCCCAGGGCGGCCAGCACCGCCGTTGTGCTGCCCTTGCCGTTGGTTCCCACCACGTGTACGGTCCTGAATGCCTCCTGAGGCCTTCCCAGGGCATCCATCAGGGCCTGCATCCTTTCGAGGTTGTACTTCATACCAAGGCGTCTTCTGCTGAAGAGCCAGCTCTCAGCCGTCGAGTAGTTCATTATCCCTGTACCAGTGTTTCCACGAGTTTCCTCAGCAAAGCGCCCCGGGCGGACCTCACCGAGGTCTGGGCCCGAAGCACTTCTGTATGATTTACGCTCTCCCCCGATCCCACATCGTTTGTGACAAGCGCAACCCCGATGACCTCACAACCCTGGGATGCGAGAGCAAGGGCTTCCTGAACGGTGGACATGGACACCACGTCCACACCGGAATCCGCTAGAAGGCTCACCTCGGAGCCGGTTTCGTAGGCGGGACCCGACACGCAGGCGAAAACGCCCTCACGAACAGGGATTCCCATCTCAGAGCCCAGTTCCACGGTTTCCGCCCCAAGGCGCCGTGAATATACCGAGGTTCCCACGGGGCGACGCGGAGTTGAGGGAATACACCCGGAAAGGTTCACATGGTCGGTTATGACGACCGCGTCACCGGTTCTCAGGCCTGGAACAACTGCGCCTGCCGAGGTCGTCAGCAGCCACGAATCAACGCCAAGGGATGCAAGCGCAGAGGGCAGCGCGGCGACCTGCCGACCGCCATACCCCTGGTAATGGTGCCTTCTGCCCATGAGGTAGACGGTGCTTCCGTCTCCGTTAACGAGCAGCCTGCCCTGATGACCCTCCACAGAGCTTCCCGACATCCCCGGAATGAGCTCGTAGGGTACGGAGAACCCTGGTTCATCCATCTCCGCGAGCCAGCCGATGCCCGACCCCAGAACAACGCCGACCCTGGGCACCCTGCCGTCGAGGAGGTCTCGAACCGCAGCGGCCATTCCGGCGACTTCCGGCTCCGGTAACAGCTCACTTGACATCACGAGCGCTGCCTCGCCGTCTTCGTAGTAGCAGTCCCAGGTCCCTTCACAGCTGAAACCGAGCCGTTCGTAAGCGGCTCGGGCACTATCGGAACTCACCCTCACCTCGAGAAACACCCGTGAGCAACCCCTCATGCGCCCCCAGTGCAGAACCGAAGAAACAAGCCGGGAAGCAATCCCACGGCGACGATACCCCGGCGCCACGGCCAGTGACAGCATGTGAACCTCCCACGGCTCCTCCAGAGAGGCGGAAACGTACCCGACAAGTTCGCCGTGTACGAACGCCCCCACCGAGACGCTGTCGGAGCAGCGGGCAAGCACGCCTCTCAGGGTGGCGCGACTCCAGAAATCACCCGGGAAACAGGCCTTCTCCAACGATGTGACAAGCGTCAGGCTTTCAGTCCCGATCCTTCTCAGCTCAGCTGTCAAGCGAATCCGCCTTCTGCATGAATCCCCTCAGGTAAAGGGGCTCGGGGTTCGGGTCAAAACCCTGGGCGTTGGCCAGAATGCTGCCCAGAACCGCGCACGAAGAAGCATCTGGAGCATCCAGGGTTTCGCGGACCCAGGCAAGCCGGGGTTCATTGATCTCGGACCTGCCCGCCCCCACTGCAACCGCCCCGTGTGACACGGCCAGCCCACCAATGTCGGCTCCGCTGTACACCCCTGCCCTCAACAATTCGCGAGAGAAGGGGTCGGACGACGCGTACAGAGCTGCAAAAACTTCGCAGTTCCTGGCCCTGACCGCCGCCAGGACCGGCTGGCTCGAATCGACCCCGTAAGACAGGAGCCTCAGCGTGGGAACTCCCTTCAACGGAACTCCCCACCCTGCGGAGAGACCCCTGGCCGTTGCCACGGCAATCCTCAGCCCGGTGTAGGAGCCGGGACCCATGGTGAATGAGATACCCTCGAGGGAATCTCCGTCGATCCCCGCACTGCGAAGGACTGCCCCGATTGAAAGCAGCAACCCTCCCGAGGTGGGAACTCCCCCGGGTATTCTATCCACCGCCCTGACAACCCGGTCCGCCACCAACGCGGCGCCCCCGTTGCCGAAAACGGTGTCAAACCCCAGCCATGCGCCGCGCAATCACAACCTCTCTCAGTGAAGGATCCTCAAGACAACCGATCGTTATGTGCAGACCGGGCAGGTCGGCAAGGTCCGGAAAGCGGTCCGCCCACTCAACCATCACAACGGCGGACGAATCCAGTATCTCGTCGAAACCCAGCATCGTGAGCTCTTCACGACTGCCCGCGAGCCGGTAGAAATCCATGTGGTGAACATCGAAGAGGGGAAGGGTGTATACCGCGTCCAGTATGAAGGATGGGCTTGGAATGGCTCCGGACACGCCCAGTGCCCTGATCACGGCCCTGGCCAGTGTGGTCTTTCCCGAACCCAGGTCACCCACGAGGAAAACCCTTCCGCCCGGACCGAGAGACCCGGCAATCCTGCCGCCGAGGTCCAGCATTCCCGGCTCGTCCAGAATGAATCGCTGCTGTGTCACATGTTCTTTCTCGAGGTCAGCACATCGCATGGTACTATCATCTCGTCCAGGGAGATCCCGCCGTGCTGGAAAGAACCCCTGAAATTGTGCATGTCTTCACGGGCCAGGTGCTCGTGGAAGAGCAGGTAATCGCCTCTGGCCAGAACATAGGACTTTCTGGGGTTTTCGTCGGGAAGACCCCACTGGGCGGGCTGTTTTATAACGAGGGCATGCCGGGGGTCGCTCGAGAGCGAGAGCCCGAACCTGTATCTGACACTGCTCGACATCCCCCTGGCTCCCCGGACCCAGGCGATCCGACCGGCCTGAACGCTGCCGTGATCGCTCGTGACGATTACTGTGGCGCCCCTGGCGCTAAGTGTGAGAAGCATATCCCGTAGAAACGAGCTTCTGAACCAGGACTCGGCAAGGTTGCGAAAGCTCCCCACATCGGGAGCCAGATCGCGGATCAGGTCCAGCTCGCTTCTTCCGTGGGTGAGGTGGTCGATGTAGTTCACGACCAGGGCGAAAAAACCCTTCTTGATGAAATGGGAGAGCCCCTTGCGTATGTTGTCTCCCTCGCGTTTGTTGGATGCCTTGAGATAGACGGCGTCTTCCGCCCCGTTCCAGCCATACCTTTTCAGGGCGTCCACGAGGAACCTCGGCTCGTGCCTGTTCAGGCCCGGCGACCCGTACTCCTCGATCCAGTCGTTTCTGTAGAACCTGCTGATATCACGGGGAAGGAGCCCGCTGAAAATGGAGTTCCTGCTGTAGGGAGTTGCCGAGGGCAGACCGGCGAGCATGAAACCGGGCTCCCTGTGAAACCACTGCTCTATCTCCCTGGTCATGAGAAGCCACTGATCGTACCGCATGCAGTCGATGACAAGCACCACAAGCTCTCCGGGTTCATCGAGCCTTGGAACCACGACCCTCTCCAGAAAGTTGTGGGACATCAGCGGGCCATCCTTCAACCCTATCCAGTCACGGTAATTCTCTTCCACGAAACGGGAGAAATCGATCTGGAGCTGGTCGAGACCGACGCCCTGAAACGAGCCGAAGTCGGTCGTCAGATGGCCCCGTGTGCTTATATCCTTCTCGATCCAGCTGGAGTAGAGATGGGTCCAGTCCGAAAGTGAACGGTCCCGGGAGAGCCTCAGGGTCTCGGCTTCGTGCATGACCTCCATCGCGGCCTGTTGAAGCTTCAGCTTCCCCGTGGTGAGAAGTTTTTTCACCACCAGCAGGATCTGGCTGGGGTTCACGGGTTTTGTGAGAAAATCAGCGACCGAACCTGTCAGCGCCCGGTCCATGAGTTCCTCTTCCTCGCTCTGGGTAACCATTACTATCGGAAGCTCCCGGTAACTTCGACGGATCTCCCTCAGTGTCTCGAGTCCATCCATCCCCACCATCATCTGGTCGAGAAGGACAAGGTCGACCCTTCGGCTTTTCAGGATATCGAGGGCATCCCGGCCGCTCTCAGCAGTGTAGACAGTGTAGCCCCTCTTCTCCAGAAACCTTATGTGGGGCTGGAGATGGCTAATCTCGTCATCCACCCAGAGCACTTTAAGCAAAGATCAGCTCTCCTTCTGGTTCACGGGAAGGACAACCGAAAACGTCGTACCCTTGCCCGGCACGCTCGAAAGCATCTGTATGCGTCCCTGATGATACTCCTCCACGATCCGCTTCGAGAGGGGCAGACCGAGCCCCCAGCCGCCTTTGCGGGTGGTGAACCCCGGTTTGAAAACCTTGCCCTGCTCTTTCGGTGGAATTCCCCTGCCATTGTCACTGACCTGTATCTCGACAAGGGAACGGCTTTCATCCGGGAACTCGCAGACGACCTCGACCCGGCCGGGGCTGTCCCCCGTGGAGCATGCAGCCACCGAATTCTTGATGAGGTTTTCGAGAACCCATCCCAGAAGAACGGCATTCCCCATCACAACCGCGTCCACAAGCCTTCCCACCTCAACCGATACGCCGCCCACAAGCCCCGGTCTCTCCGAAAAATACGAAACCGTCTCCCATATGACGCCCGAGACCTGCACAGGTTCCATCCTGGGCTTCCTTCCCACGTGGGCGTACCTCTGGGTGATCTGCTGAAGCCTTGCCACATCGGCCTTCATGGCCCTCATGGCTTCCAGAGTTTCGGCATCGGACTCGATCGCAGGGTTCTCGGATATCAGTTCGAGCCAGCCCATCAGGGAAGAAAGAGGGGTGCTTATCTGATGAGCCGTCTCCCGTGCGAACCCCACCCAGGACATCTCCCTTTCGTGCTTCCTCTCTCCCCTCATGAACAGGAACATCAATCCGCCGATGAGAACAACGAACCCCAGCTCGAGCAGGGGCATCCAGGCTATCTCACGAAAGATGGGATCTGTGCCGTAATGGAGGTGACCCAATTCGGTCCCGCCCGGGCCTGAGATGGGAATGGGGGAGTTAATACTGTCGAGGGCCGCGATCCTGATCTTGTACTTTATGAGGGAGTCGCCAGGGGTCTGATCGCTCACCGGCCTCCCGTCCACGACCTGGGGGTGACCCGTGATGTCGGTAAAGATGATGGAGTACGGGAGCCTGTGGACCAGGTCAGCGTACAGACGCCGGGCCATTGCCTGTATTTCCCGCCTCTGTTCGACCGGGATCTCCGACGTGACCACGAAGCGGGTGATCCTTCTGCAATCGGAGCAATAGCTCGACAGGTGGGTATCATCGGGGATGCTCTCGAGGGGAAAGGAAGCTCCGCACTCGGTGCAGACAGACAGGCCCTCCCGCCCGGCGATGAAGCTGAGCGGGTACTGAATGCCCGCCCAGAACCACGCTATGGTTTCGTTTGCGATACGGTTCGATCTGCGCAACCTCTCCACCAGGTTGTGGGTGTACCACACCAGAAGCCATGACACCATGGTGGCGAACACGATTATCAGAATACGCCTTCTGAATGTGAGTGTCACAAGCCTCCCTTTCGGCGGACGATCTCCTGCCGTCCCCCGCGATGGCCATTCGGCCGGTACACCTGGAAAAGGGCATAATCGTTCAATGGAAGCCCGGTGTCAAACATCGGCCGTCGGCGTCGCTCGATCCATTGGGAGAACCCCGGCACGTAAGGGTTCGTACCGCTTTCGCCCCGAGCCAACCCGACCCGGTATGGACAACCCGCCTTCCCGGGAATAGACTAACCCGTCACCCTGGTGATCATGCACATTCAAAAGACCCTTGGGGGTTACAGATGCCTTCAAAGAAAAGGCGTTTCGAGCGCACACCGGTTTCCCTGACCCCGGTTTTCATCACCGTTCTTGCCCTGCTTCTCCTTCTCACGGGAAGCGCGCTCGCCAGGGCGGGCGGCGGCCAGAGCTACGGCGGCGGAAGGAGCAGCGGCGGCGATGGCGGGGGGGATGGCCTGGGGTTCCTCGTGTACTTCCTCATAAGGCTGTGCATCGAGCAGCCATGCATAGGCATACCGCTCACAACAGCGGTCATCATCGCCCTCATAGTGTATAACAAAAAACGTAAAAAAATGCAGGAGAAATACATAGCCCGCACATCCGCCGCCCGTCGCGAGGCCGCGGCATCAAGGGGCGCCACCGACCTCGCCCTCCTTAAAACGGCTGACCCCGGTTTCACCGAGGCCGGTTTCGAAACGATGGTGAGAACCGCCTTCACCGCGATTCAAAGTGCCTGGAGCCGTCAGGACCTCTCCCCTGTAAGGGCTTACATCTCGGACGGCGTGCGGGAGAGGTTCAACCTTCAGTTCGAGATGCAGCGTGCCATGGGATACAGGAACAAGATGGAGGGCCTCGAGGTTCTGGGCGTGAGGGTCGCCGGCGCACATCTCGATACGGGTTTCCAGACCGTTCACGTCGAGATCCATGCCAGGGCTGAAGATACCGACGTTTCTCTTTCCGACGGCCGCAAACTTAGAACGAACGCAACCGGCGAATTCCACGAATACTGGACCTTCTTGAGAAGGCCCGGCGCCCGAACCCCGGGGAAGGGGGGCATCGTTCAGGGGTTCTGCCCCAACTGCGGAGCTTCCCTTGATATCAGCGACGCAGGCAAATGCAACTACTGCGGAGCTCACATAACAAGCGGGGCCTACGACTGGATCCTGACCGAGATCACTCAGGAGAGCGAATGGAAGCCGGCCGCCTCACCCGGCACCGTACCCGGGCTTGTGGAGATGACCGGTAAGGACCCCGGGTTCAACCTGCAGCCTCTTTCGGACACGGCTTCGGTTGTTTTCTGGAGGTACGTTTCGAGCTACTTCGAGGGATCCACCGACCCCATGGCCAAGGTGGCTTCGACATCGTTCCTGCCCATCCTGAAAAGGAACATCAACCAGACGGCCGAGGGAGACTGGCACCTGTACTTCCACGACGCCGCTGTCGGCTCGGTGGATGTTCTCGAGATCCTTCCAGGAACTGACATGGACAGGGTGCGTGTCCTTGTGAAATGGTCGGCCTGGAGCCGTTACAGGAACGGGTCCGGGCAGGTGAAGGGCGCGGGGGACCGCAGCATAAGACCCCAGGTCTTCACGCTGGCTCGCCTTCCCGAAGTCGCCACAAGGAAAGAGCACGACTTCCATTCGGCGCACTGCCCCGGCTGCGGCGCTCCTTACAGCGGCGGTTCGAGCGGAAGCTGCGAGTACTGCGGCAGGCCTCTAAACGATGGCTCGGGGGCGTGGATCCTTGAAGACATCTCAGCCTTCTCCGCATCCATGCTCAGAAGCAGAGCGGGAGCACCGGCGGCGGACCCTGAAATGGTTCTGATGGCCATGGTGGCGACCATGTTCGCGGACGGCACCCCCGGTGAGGAGGAACGCACGCTTCTGGATGCCTTCGCCGCGGGCAGGGGAATCCGGCGTGAATCGGTGGCCGCCATGGTCGCGGCCTTTGAACAGGGCGCCGGCGTGCCCGGTGCGAAGGACGGAACCGAGGCGAAGGCTGTCCTGTCGGAGATGGTGGGAATGGCCCTTGCAGATGGAACGATCTGCCCGGAAGAAATGAAATTCCTTGAAAGCTACACCACGGGCGCGGGTCTGTCGAACGCGGACCTTCGAACAGTAATCGCCGGGAAGAGAAGAACGCTTTACAGGGAAGCGAAGCGCCCGACAGCAGGGTAGACCCCGTAAAACCCGCCTATGGTCCCAGAGCCCTGAAGTTGTCGGGTGGAAGGCTGTCAACCGCCATGAACCCCGGGGGCACCGCACCGGTGAACTCGTAGATGATCGTGTTCCCCGAGGCGCTTTTCCATACCGGGGTCAGGAAGGGCGGCGGATCAAGTACATCCCAGCTGTTGCCGTCCGGCGACCTCCTCCATCGCCTCGAAAGCCATGGTCTGAGTTGCGGGAGGTCAATGTCCACGACAAGATACCGGGCCCCATGCCCTTCGAGGAAGGGCCAGAGCAGCATCTCGTAGTCATTGGGCCAGGTCACCGTTGGTCTTCGGTAAACCCAGTGATAAAGCTCCACGTTGGGGTACGTAACGACCCAGGTGCCCTCGGAAACGTTGTCTCTGATCCATCGGGCGCCCTCCATGGCTTCAGTGGCCCTTCCACGGTTTTCATGGACAAGGACCTCCCCGAGCGGACGGATAAGGATCAGTGCGTTGACAAGAACAAACCCCGTCATCAGGCCCCTGGTCCGGTTTTCATGTTGCACGGCGCCTGCGACACCCAGAGCGGTGACCATGGCGTACACCGGCGCCAGATAGCGCCCACTGTGCTGGTGAACCGTAAGGGCCGCCATGAGGGGCAGAGCCACCAGGGCGGGAAGAAGCATTCTTCGTCTCGCCTCGGCATCCCCGAGACCCAGGACCGCAAAAAGCACGAACACAGCCATGGTGGGCTGGGCGAACGGTTCTCCCGTGTGGGATGAACCCGGGCCGAAAGGTTCAAGGACCCTGGCCACCCCCCTGACAACGAAAGAGACGCAGGCCGAAAGCCCCTGGTTCTCAAGCATGTCGGTCGGGCCGGGAGGGGTTGTTCTGACGCTCCATGCCGACCAGTGGTTCTCGTTGAGGACGAACTGGCTGTTCTGGCTGTGGGTGGGGCTCCCGAAGGCACGAACGTTCCGTGCGAACCACGGAAGGGCCGCAAGAAGGAAGACCGCCGAAAAAAGGCATGCTTTGGGAAACCTTGACCTGCCTCCCCGAAGAAGCACCCACAGACCCAATGAAAACGCAAGCACCAATCCCTGGGTTCTTGTGAGGTAGGCAACTCCCGAGATGGCTCCCAGCAGCGCTGTCCTTTTCCAGCCCGGATCACCGCCCCCGGCGACCCGCATGGCGGCAAAGACGAGGGTTGTGTAAAGCAGAAGGCTATCGGGCTGGGTGCTGAACCAGATGAAGGGTGGCGACACGGCCAGAAATGCCGTTGTCAGGAGGGCCGTGCGTCTGCCAAGAGCGCTTTCGGCCCAGATGTACACAGCCAGAATACACAATAGACCCAGCATCAGGGACAGGGCCTGGGCGGGTCTCATACCCGGACCCGTGACCCGGAACACTGCGGAGAGAAGCACGGGAAGAATGGGCTGACGGTTCGCCTCGGGTCGAAGGTGCGAAATGGACTGGTCGTACAGGGTCCATTTGAGGAAGGTGGTGAAGCCGTGTCCGCGGTTCAGGTTGTCCGCCAGAAGGATGTTGGCTGCAATGCCGTCTCCCTCGGGAGCGGGATGCCGGAGAACGGTTGCGAACCTGAGGCCGAAAGCAACAAGGAGAATCGTCGCCATCGCCCACCAGTGACCTGACCGCATTGGTATTCCCTTCAACCTTCCACCCTTCCTTCCGGGCATCAGGGTTGTATTTTACTTCAACACGGAACTTCGGGCCACAGGGAAGGACGGGGTGATGATTCTTACCTGCGCCACCTGGAACGTGAATTCGGTGAGGGCCAGGCTGACCCATGTACTGGACTGGCTTCGGGCCGACCCTGTAGATGTGCTGTGTCTTCAGGAAACCAAGGTCACCGACGACCTGTTCCCTTCAGAGCCTTTCAGTGAACTAGGCTACACCGCAACAACACACGGCCAGAAGACATACAACGGAGTTGCCGTGCTTGGCCGGACCCCTCTCGAGAACGTTTCCAGGGGACTGCCGTCGGGTTTTCTGGCTGATCAGGCCAGACTGCTTTCGTTCCGCCTCGCGGGGATAAGGTTCCTCAACGTCTACGTGCCCAACGGCGGCGACGTATCCCTCCCCTCCTTCGAGAACAAGCTGCGCTGGCTGGATGAGCTTCTGGCGCTGGCTTCATCCTTTTCCGACCCTGTGGTTGCCCTTGGTGACTTCAACGTGGCGCCGGGCCCCGACGACACCCATTCACCAGAGGAACAGGATGGAACGGTATGCTACCATCCACTTGAAAGACAAAGGATCAGGGCCTTCCTCGAGGCCGGGTTCACCGATTCCTTTCGGGCGTTCAACCCCGCAGGGAAGGCCTACACCTGGTGGGATTACAGGGCGGGGGCCTTCAGGAGGAACATGGGAATGCGCCTCGATCTTGTCCTTGCTTCAAGGTCGGCCATGCCCCTCTTCGACTCGGTGGAAACCCGCATCGTCCCCAGAACATGGGAGAAGCCCTCCGACCACGCGCCGGTCATATTCCGGCTCGCCCCTCCGGGGAGTCAGGAATGAACGGCGCCCCGAAAACGTATCAAACCAGGGAACATAAAAGGGAGGTTCGCATGAGACTGATAACCACCGCTGTGCTGGCGGCATGCATAACAGGCCTGTCTTCCGCTGAGGACAGGGAATTGCCGCCGATTTTCGTTCACGAATGGGGCGTGCTTTCGTGGTCGGGCCCCGACTTCTCCTTCTCTGGCTCTCCCTTCGTCCCGGTTCCGGTGTCCGACCCCGACGGGATGATGATGAGGGCGCCCGTACTCTACTTCCACGGCCCTGAGTTCACCGGCACTGTTACGGTAAGGACCGACAACGGGCTGCTCTCTCACATCTACCCCGAGGCTTCCGACGGGGGTGTCAGCAATGGTTTCTGCTCCTGGACCGGCTCGTTCACTTACGACTCTGCTGCCGCTTCCCTCAGGGAAACGGCAGCCCCCATCGAAAACCGTCGTTCCCCTTTCCCGCTCCCCCGCTGGCCCTACCATCTGTGGAGAACAGGCGAAAGCATGACGGTGACCACTTCCTGCGCAACCGAGGGTTTCCTCTACTACGAGACGACACCGGATGATCTGGGCTTTCTGCCCTGCTCCAACGGTGGGCAACCCGTTTCGGAAGAGTGGGGACAGGTTCCTGCCATTGTCCTGACGTGGTCCGAAACGGGTCCCCGTTTTGCCGAGTGCAGGCTGGGAGATATACCCGGCCCCGGCGACGAAGCATTCGTGACCATGACCCCCGACCTCATCCACCGCACCCTTCGCCAGTGGTCACGGAACGTGATCGACATAGAGGAGGTGGACGCTCTCTGGAACACCTGGACGGAGTGGTTCTCGGGTGGTTTCGCGGAAGGCGGGAGCTACCCCCGGGGGCTTCTGCTGTACCCCATACCGGAAAGCCTGCTCTCGAACCTGAGCACCATCGAGGTCGTCCCGGAAGGCCCCTCGCAGTACCCAACCCGCGTGAGAAGGTTGATCCTCGCAGCGGTTCCCCTTTAAGAAAGGCCAAGATATGCTTACGCTTCTGCTTCCGTTCCTTGCCGACACCGTTGTCGTGCCGGTTGACGAAACGCTGATCAGGGTCCATGAGTGGGGTGTGGTCACATTCACCTCCTTCGGCACCGAGGCCGCGGGTGCCCCGGGCGACACCTACGGCTTCGACCCCTTCGGAATGGTGTGCGTCGACGCCCCGGTGGTCTGGTTCCACGGTTCGCCTTTCTCCGGCACCTTTACCGCAAGGGCCGGAATGGGCTTTGTGTCGGTGGCTTACCCCGAGCCATCGCAGGGTTTCGAGGGGGCGACCCCGCAGGCTGTTTCATGGCGGATCGAGGGCAGGAATCCCGTGCCCTTCGACGAGGCACCCACTCCCCGGGTTCCAGACAACACACCCTTCCTCTGGGCCATGGACCACTGGCGGGATGTGCCATGTCTTGACCTTTACGACGGAGCGGGCAACTATCTCGACCGGTTCCTGTACTACGAAACCCTCATCCCTGACGGCATCCAGGCCAGGATGAACACCGTCGTCGAAGACGGAAGGCATCTGGCCGGGCTCTTCTCCCCCGAAGGGCTGTTGATAACCACAGGCGAAGGATCGGAAGTCCATGTCTACACCATAATCCCCCTGCCGGTTCTGACCGACGCACTCAGGCTTCCCCTCGAAAGCACCGATGTCCACGAGAAGCTTTGCGACTGGGCGGGTGGAAACCTGAAGTCACAGGAGATCGCCGCACTGTGGAACACCTGGGAACCTTTCTTCCGGGAAAGGCCGTCCGGCGAGAGGTGGCTTCTCTTCCCGCTCCCCCCTGAAACCGTCGAGAGCATCAGCAGCATCAACCTCTCGTTCGAAAACCGTTACGACATTGCCACGGTGGAGTACCACAGGCTGTTCCTGGGGCTTGTGAGGCTCGAGTGACCGCTCTGCTGCTTCTTCTTGCAGCCGGCCTGTCGGTGCATGAGTGGGGTGTGGTGTCTTACCGCAACACCGGATTCTCAATGGCCTCATCCCCCGTTGACATGCAGGATTGGCCACTCGAGGCCAAGGCGCCGGTGCTCTACTTCCATGGCGACCCGTGCACGGCAAGTGTTCGGGTAACCTCGGCCGGAGGCACAATGACCGCTGTTCTTCCCGAGCCCGAAGCGGGAGGAACCGGCAGTGACTTCGTGTTCTGGAGCGACCTGGACATCTCTGACGAGGGCACCCGGAACCCATGGCCCGGAGAGCCCGCGTGGGAGTGGGGATGGCTTTGGTCCGATGTGCATGCCCTCTACATCGGTTCGGGTTTCTTCCGTGACAGGTACCTGTTCTACGAGTGCACCCTGCCGCAACCGGGGATACTGCCCTATGTCGTGGAGGGGGGAAACCCCTCACTGAGGGTGGAGTTCTCCGGTGTACCCTGTGTGCTTCTCAGGTACCATGAAGGTGCTGCTCAGTACGCTGTGACAGCGCTCCTGGCCCTTGCGAGAAGGGAGGGCCACACCTGGGAACCCCTGGATAACCCCGATCAGATCCGTGGAATCGTGTCTTCATGGAGTGACGGAGTATTGGAGCCCGACGAATTCAATGCCCTCTGGGTAACCTGGCGGCAGACATTCACCGAAGCCCCGCTTCAAGGCCCCCATGTGATCTACAGGATTCCCGGCAGGGTTCTTGACGACTTCGCCACACTCGAGGCGACAACCGACGGGAACGACACGGTGGAGATCCACAGGTTCCAGCTTGCATTCGTTCCCGCTTCGGTGCAGTAGCGCTTTTGAGCTCACTGCTTCCGCTGCTGGTCGTGTTCGTGGCAGGGGCGCTTCAGGGCTTCTGCGGCTTCGGGTATTCACTGCTGGCAATGCCCCTTCTGCTTTTCATGATGCCTGCCGGAACCGCCGTCCCCATGTTGTGCGTCACCGGAATAGCGCTTAACGTCGTGCTTCTCATCTCGACCAGGAAGCATCTCGACCTCAGGGGGCTCACACCCCTGGCCATCGCCGGCGTTGTCTTCACCCCGGTCGGGGTCTGGCTGATCAAGGAGGTCCCCGCCGAATCCGCAAAAACCGCCATCGGGATCGGGGTGGCTGTCATATCAACTGCAATGCTTCTGAAACTCAGGGTCGGTCTGCGCAAAACGACCACGGGGCTGCTGGCTGCCGGCGCGGTAAGCGGGCTTCTCAACGGCTTCGCAACCTTCAGCGGCCCCCCCGTGGTCCTTCTGCTCTCCGCAAGCGGCGAGGGGAAAGACGGCATCAGATCATGCCTTGCGGCTTACTTTTTGCTTCTTGGTCTTATCGGAGCGCTGTCGTACTCCACTATGGGCGTGCTGACCCCCGAGGCCCTGCCTTCCGTAGCCATGGCGCTTCCTTTCACCGTGCTGGGCGCAACGGCAGGAGCGCTTCTGGCGCGAAGATCGGGAGGGGAAGCCTTCAGGAGGCTGTCGCTGATAATAATGGGTGTGCTCGGTTTGCTGACGGCGATGGTCTAAAGGAAAGGCTGGCCGATTCTCCATTCACCCTGCTCGAGAACCAGGGCGAAGCATGTTTCTTCCGTTCCCCCCGAGGCCAGGTCGACCTCGCACATCACAATGGCCGTGTCGCCCCGCATGGAATCCATGGAGCAGATGATGCGGTTTCTATCAGGAAGCTGGGAAACAAGCACCGGACCATCAAGAACGACCCTGACAAAGCTTGTTTCAGTCAGACAGGAAACCTCCTGGCTGCTGCACTGCCTGCCAATCCAGCGGCTGATCTGCTCTGCCGCCGCCACGGGTTGCATTTTTGCCATGGTCAACATCATGGAAAGTGAAGCCTGGTTCTCGGCGCTGAGCATTTGGAAAACCGTTTCGGCGTCGTACCTGTAAACGGCGTCGATGAAGCCTTCCATGACCTGAACGGGGTTGGCAGAAAGAACTGTTACCGTGAAAAGAAGCAGGAAGGGCAGTAGAACTCTGGTCATCAATGAACATCCTTTCCAGTGTTTGCTCACCCCTCCTCACCTACAATAGCTCATATGCGGATGAAGTGTTCCCCCGCGCCGTAAAATGATGGTTGAAAGGGCGTTACAGAGAGGGGCGGAGGTTTTGAAGCCTCCGCCCCATTTTCTGGTATTACTGGACAGGTGCTACTCCCTGGTCAACCTGCACACCCTTCCCGCAATCGTTGCTGAGCTGTCGGCACCGACAACCCGAACGCCCCTGGACTCGGCGGCCTTCACCCGGGCCGCCATGGGTGTGAACTCGAGCTCCAGCCACCTTCTGTCACCGGGGCTGAGAACGATAAAGTCGGCTTCCTCGGGGCTTCCCTCGACCCTGATGTCGGGGCC
>JAWOHL010000072.1:0-42993 GCA_046485185.1 Candidatus Fermentibacteraceae bacterium | reverse complement strand
TGCGGACGCTGCGCGAGGTGCGATTCGCGGGCCATCGCGACATCAGTCCGCGCGTGCTCGCGAAGGGGCTCGGCATCGCTCCGGGTGACGTCGTGACCGATCGGGAGATCGACCGATCGGCCTCGAACATCGCCAACTTCGCGCCCGTGGAACGGCTCGAGGTCCGAAGCGTTCCGGTCGGACCGTCACAGACCGACCTCGAGTTCGAGGTCTTCGAGAAGCAGCGCTGGGTGTTCGAGGTCGGCGGCGGTTGGAGCACCGAGGCGGGCGCATCGGCGACCTTCGGGGCGCGCGACGGCAACCTCCTCGGACGCGGCCTGAGCCTCAGTCTGCGGGGCAGCTGGGCCGGGAACGAGCAGCTCGTGTTCATGGTCGGTACGCTGCCTCCTGTACCGGGGGGCAGGATTTCCCTCATCTCCACCCTCGGCTACACCCAGGGCGACTCGCCGGACCAGCCCGACCTGCTGGCTCAGGACGAGCTGCTGGCCTCGATCGAGGCGCAGTACGCAGTCACCTCCTATGCCGACGTCGGGCTCTACTACCGCTGGACCGACACCCGTACCTACGAGAAGGCGCCCGACGAGTTCAACCCTTTCCCGGTCGACGTGACCATCGGCCTCGGCGTGCTCGGTGTCAGAACGGTCATCGATCGCCTCGACAACCTCTTCGACCCGCGTACCGGGTGGGCGCTGACCTCGGACCTGGGCTGGAGCGGGCAGGCGACCGGCTCCGACTTCGACTATCTGAGCTCGCTGACCAACTTCAGCACCGCAGTGACGCCGTTCAATGGAGCGACCTGGCTGCAGACCGCCCGCTTCGGCATCGCGGAACCGTTCAAGGGGCAGAACCTGATCCGGGAAGTGCGTTTCTTCGCCGGGGGCCAGAGCTCGATTCGCGGCTTCGACCTCAACAGCGTCGGGCCGCTGACCTTCGGCGCCGACTTCAGCCTCGTGCCGGCCGGCGGCGGCGCCCTTTTCATCCTCAACGAGGAGCTGCGCGTGCCGGTGTGGGGAGGTCTGCGGGCCGCGGTCTTCGCCGACCTCGGCCAGGTGTGGGAGAGCTGGAGCGAGGCCGACCTCGAGCTCTCCATCGGCGCGGGGGTCGGGGTACGGTGGTCGACGCCGATCGGGCCGCTGTGGGCGGACGTCTCCTGGCCGGTGGCCAATGTCGGCATCAGCTCGAAGAAGGCGAAGTTCTACCTCGGGATCGGCCGACCCTTCTAGCACATCGTTGAAACGTTGAAACGTTGGAACGTTTGAACGTTGCACGTTCCCACCCATCCTCCCGGGGAGGAGGGGAAAAGGGGCAGAGGGGAAAAGGGGCAGAGGGGAGAAGGGGCAGAGGGGAGAAGGGGCAGAGGGGAGTGGCGTCCTCCGCTCCTCCGCCCCTCTGCGCCTCCGCCCCCCTGGGGTCGGGCGGCAACGTTCGAACGTTGAACGTTCGAACGATGGCGTGCAAGCTGGGACCCGATCCTTGACGAGGAGTTGTTCTACGAGGTTCAGGACCTGCTGGACAAGGGAAGGGTCTCCGGACACAACGCTGTGGCTCCTACGAGGCACGTGTATCTGCTCTCCGGGCTGCTGCACTGCGGTGAGTGCTTTGAGAAAATGAATGCAATGTCCGCAAAGAAGTCCGCGGAGAAACGGTACCATTGGTACACCTGCGCGAACCAGGCGTGTTCCGTGGGGACCATCCCGGCGGACAAGATAGAGAAGACAGTTATCGATACGCTGACAGAACTGGCATTCAAGCGGGAGGTTCTGACTGCCATCATAGACGAGGCCAACGCGAGGCTTGCGGCCGATATTCCGAGGCTGAAGAAAGAGCTGAAGGCCAGGCAGAACTCGCTCCGGAAGGTGTCCGACAGGATTCGGACGCTTATCTACAGCCATGCGGAAGTGGACGGGGATGCCCAGAAACTTATCGCTGAGGAACTCGGGAAGCACAGCAAGAGGAAAGTGGAGTTGGAGACCAGCATCGCAGGCCTGGAAGGCAGGATTGCAGGGTGTTCCAGCAACCGGGTTGTCACCGAGGCAGTGGTTGCGGTCCTGGACAGATTCACGTCATCGATACGTGTTCTGAACCCGCTCGAACGAAAAAAACTGCTGGAATCGGTTTTGGCAAAAGTCTACTGGGATGGCAAAAATGGTCTGCGCATCGGAATGCATGGTAATCATGCACTTGGAGCGTCTGAAGTGTTAACCGGAAATGGAAAGTTTGGGCTCTTCATCATAAAGGGGGGCACCCTGCCCGTCCTAAGCTATAGTTTGTTTGTGACACAACACTCTAGCTTGGGAGGACAGGATGCCCGTGGACAATATCATACTCGGGTTACGGGATTACAAGATACGAGGATTTGCCGGGGGCAATCCCGTACTGGTGGAGTTGGAGTACACTGGGCCGGTGTACTGTCCACACTGCCAAGGTGATCTTCTTCGGAAGAAGGAGCGCTACGTTCGGAGGTTGAGGCATTACAACTTCGGCGATCGGTCGACTGTTCTTCTTCTGGTGGGGCGCAAGTACCTTTGCCGTAGCTGCGGGCGCTACTTCAATCAGCGGTTCCCGGGCATTCAGCCACGTCGGCGCAGCACCGAAGTGTATCGCCGCCATGTTATCAACGATCACAGGGACGGTATCTGCAGTAAGACCCTTGCCAAGAGGGAACGGATAGGATCGGCGACGGTGGAGCGCTGGTATCATGATCTTCTGAGGAAGAAGGTGGCGGAGAGCATGAATGATCCCTGCCCGACTGAGTTGGGGATCGATGAGCACTTCTTCACAAGGCGCAGGGGGTATGCCACGACGCTGTGCGACCTGAAGCATCACAAGGTGTACGACGTTGTTCTGGGAAGGCCCGAGGCATCCCTTGAGGGCTACTTCAACCGACTGACCGGCAAGGACCGGGTGCGGACCGTCTGCATGGATCTGTCAGTAACCTACAGGGCCATTGTTAAGAGACACTTCCCGAACGCCACGATAGTTGCGGACAGGTTCCATGTGATAAGGCTGATCAACCATCACTTCCTTGCGACCTGGAGGCAGTTGGATGGGGTGTCATCGAGGAACAGGGGGCTCCTGTCCCTGATGCGTCGCCATGAGGACAGGCTGAGCGAAGAGCAGCGGAGCCGCCTGGAAGAGTATTTCAGGAAGAGCCCTGAGATTGGAGCGATCTATCACTTCAAGCAGGAGCTCTGCTGGATGCTTCGGCGGAAGACATGTTGTCCTCAGACCTGCAGGGAGATGATCCCCAGGTTGCTTGAGATGATAGATCAACTGCGGAGCAGCGGTTTTGACAACATGGTCACCCTCGGGAAGACCCTTGCGGACTGGAGCGAGGAGATAGTCTGCATGTGGCGCTACACAAGGAACAACGGGATTACGGAAGGATTCCACAACAAGATGGAAATGATCTCCAGAAGGGCTTTCGGCTTCAGAAACTTCGAGAACTACAGATTGCGTGTCAAAGCGCTATGTGCTTAGGATCGGGGGGTGCCCCCCTTAATGGTGATGAACCCTTGCTGGGAGACACGCTTGGCGCCTCGTGAAGGACTTGAACCTCCGACCTAGTGGTTAACAGCCACCCGCTCTACCGACTGAGCTAACGAGGCGCCGAAGCGTCGGTAATATCGTAACGATACGGTTTGTGTCAATGGAAAGGGCCCCCGGGTGGGGGCCCTGTTGTTACTGATTCTAGAGCTTGATCAGGTTCAGGGTCTGAACGGTTCCGGCTTCGGAGCGAACCATGGCAAGGTAAGTGCCCGAAGGAGCGACAGTGCCGTTCATGGTGCCGTCCCAGATCCAGTGGCCTGTTGTGGTTCCGGTAGCAACCATTCGTCCGTAGATGTCGAAGAGCTCCACAGTGGCGGTGGGCGTGCCCTCGATGAAGATGGTTACGGCGCCAACGAAGGGGTTGGAGCCGGCACGGATGGAGAAGCCCTGGGTTTCCGCGGAAGACTCGTCAGCCACACCGGTTGACAGGTCAATCTTGTAGATCTTGTCGTTGGTGGGGTCGGCGACCCAGAGGTAGCCTTCGGGGTCCATCGTTACGCCCGTGGCGTAAGGTACCATGGAGGGTTCGATGAAGTCGATGACCTGGTTGCTGGCGTTGTAGAGCCTGAGGGTGTTGGTGGCGTGGTTGGCTGCAACCCAGATGTTGTTGTCGGCGTTGATGGCGATGTCTTTGGTCTGGGAGTAGCCGACGTAGAACCTGTGAGTGATCCTGTTGACAACGTTGGGAAGGTCGTAGCGGTAGCAGGAGTTCTGGTTCACGGAGGAGAGGTAGAGGTAGGTGCCCTTGACTTCAAGTCCCGTCACCGACGAGACAGGGTTGCCTCAACCACCGCACATGCTGGTTTTTGTAATGAATGTACCGTCGGGAGTGTATTGGTATACGTAGCCGTTGGTACCCAGCCAGCCGGCCGGGATGACCCTGTTGAGGGTTTCGCTGTAGGCGAGGCCGGTGGGGGTCATGGATTCGGTGTAGTTGAAGTAGAAGGTGCTTATGATCGCGCCGGTGGCGGGGTTGACCTGATGAACGAAGCGGGTGGTTGCGTCGAGGGCCCAGAGGGCGTCGTTACCCCAGGCGAGACCGCTGATGTTGGTGTCGGGCGCGTCGAGTGTGAGAACGATTGATTTGGCCGAAACCAATGCCGCCAATAGCATTACGAGAATCAGGGCGCGTTTCATGATACCTCCTGTGAAGCTGAAAACCACTCCTTGGTTCAGTAATAAAACTACTGTCAGTCGAACAGGATGTCAACTGTGTACATCACGGGCCAGTTTTTGCCGGTGATGAGGAACTGATCGGTTTCGGGAAGGTAGGCGATCCCGTTCATCGCACCCGCGCCGGGGGGGGTGATGGAGCTGAAATCGGTTACGCAGAGCACCTGGCCGGTTCCGGGGTCGATGGTGAGAATTCTGCTGGAGAGCCATTGGTTGGCCCAGATGTAACCCCTTGCGTACTCCAGTTCGTTAAGGTTTGACTGGGGGGCGCCGGAAAGCTCAACCGTGATGGTGTTTTTGACTTCCATGGTCTTGGGATCATGGAAATGAAGCGTTGATGTCCCATCGCTTCTGATAGCGTTTGTGCCGTCATAGCAGAGCCCCCAGCCCTCGCCCTGGAAGGGGAGGGTTTCGGTGATCTGGAGCGTTACGGGGTTTACAACGAGGACAAGGTTCTCCCTCCAGGTCAGTACCAGCATCCTGGAAGCGGAAATCAGGGTGAGGCCTTCGGCGAAGAGGCTGTCGGGAAGCCTGGTCATCAAGGTGACCTCACCCGTTGCCGGATCAACCCGGCGGATGCTCGACTGTCCGTACCTGCCGGTGCTCTCGTAAAGAACCGATCCTCTTATCTCGAGACCCTGGGTGTAGGCCCCGGGGTCATGCCCTATGATGGCCCCGAGGCTCCAGATGCCCGAAACGAGGAACGGAAGGAGGCTGGTCACTACCGGCCGCCTTCCCCCCGTGAGCCCTGGCTGGAACTGCCCCGGGAGGGAGGAGGGGTTGTCTGCTCAGGTGAATCCTGCGCGTTCGTGAAGTCGTCTGCGAATCTACGGGCTCTGAGGGCTATCGCTTCTGCCGGCGGTTCGGGAAGGTTGCCGGTCTGAATGATCGACCTGACCCATGCCGCCCTGTCGGAAGGAGAGGGGTGGGTCTTCCAGAAGCCCTGGGTACCGCCCTGAAGAGCCATCCTGTCAAGAACAAGTGCAAGCGCCGAGGGGCTGTATCCGGCGTCGGCAAGAATGTGGACGGCAAGGCTGTCGGCAGCCCTCTCGGAATCGCGGCTGTAACCGGTGGTTACTATTGTCCCGGTGATCTCGGACACTATGTCGCCGTAGTTCTCAGCCATTTCCCGCACGTCGTCACCGCCGAGGTGTCTTGCGCCTTCGGTGCCGAGCGTTGTCCAGGCGGCGGTCATCTTTGCCCGGCTGACGGCGCCCACACCATGCGCGAGAACGACATGAGCTATCTCGTGGGCCAGGATGGCGGCCATCTGGTCCTCGTTCCCGGCAAGGTCGGAAAGACCTTCTGTTATGAAGATGAGTCCGCCGGGGCAGGCCATGGCGTTGACCTCGGGTGAGTCGAGGAGCAGGAAATGGTACCCACCGTAAGTGAACGGTCTGGGCGAGTAACCCGCCAGGGCCGTTCCGAGGAGGTTCAGGTAACCTGTCCTGCCTGCATGCCAGTCCGGCGTGTAGTTGGTGAGCATGTAAGCCGCGACTGAACGGCCCAGGTAGTACTCCTCGGTGTCGGTCAGTTCACGGTTGGCATCCTGGAATGCCTCCACGACAGCAACGGCGCTCGTGACTTCGTCACTCTCGATTATGTCGGTGATGTCGGAGGGAATGTCGATCCCCCAGGCAAGCAGCGAGATGAGAAGGATGGTCATCGTGTTCCTCCCTCGGGGGCTTCTTCAGCGGGAATCAGCCATCCCGCAGCAAGGAACGATCCCACGGATTGTGGAGATGTCTTGATCTGCTCCATCCTGTCCACCAGGTCGAACCTGAGGCTTTTGCCCTGGGCGTAGGTCGCCTCAACATCGGCGTTGAAACCCCGGCCCGCCAGCATTATCATGTCCGGGTCCTGTTCACCGCCAGAACTTCCATGGCTGAGGACGGCGCCGGTGAGTGATGTTGAATGGAGCCAACCTTCTTCACCGGAGGGTATCTCCACCTTGAACCAGGCGCCCTGGGAGCCTGTTACCGTAACCTCGGTGCCGAACGGCACCGTAGTGATCGGCTGGGCGTAATGCACCGGCCTTGGGAAAAGGCTCTGGTCACGTGTTTTCACCGTGGCCATTCCTCCCACCTCGATGTCGTCGGCGAACGCCAGTAGCGTCGCCGCAAGCAGGATCAGTACTGTCAGCTTCATTGCCTCTCCTGTTACTTTGATGAAAGGTTCCAAACGCCGTCCCACTGCAGGGGCGGCCCCTCGCGGAGCATATTCTCACAACGGGCTGCCATGTTCGCCGCAGCCGGAAAGTCGATCGCCCTGAACATGGGAAGCGCCCCTGCGAAATCACCACTGGCGTACGTTGCCAGGGCCTGTTCGTACGAGGCGCTCCAGTCCGGCAGAGCTTCGAACGGTGTGTAGAGGGCCACGGGTTTTGTCTGGCCAACCACCCTCACCGAATCGAGCATGAGGAACTGGATCGCGGGGGCGGCCTCCCTTGTGCTCCCGGAAACCAGGAGCCTCGTTCCGTAGACCTTGTTCACCCCTTCCAGCCTGCTGGCGAGGTTCACGCTGTCGCCCATGATGGTGTAGTCGAAGCGTTTTTCGCTGCCCATGTTGCCCACGACCATCGGTCCGGTCGAGAGCCCTATTCGGGTTATCAGGCGCGGGAACCCGAGTTTCTCAATCTGTTCGTTCAACGCTTTGTGAGCGGCCTGGCATTCCATGGCGGCCCTGCATGCCCTTTCAGCGTGGTCGGTCATCGGGACCGGAGCACCCCAGAAAGCCACGATGGCGTCGCCCTCGAACTTGTCAACCGTGCCGCCCCACTTCAGGATGATGTCGGTCATGGCTGTGAGGTAGTGGTTGAGAAGGGTGACAAGACCTTCAGGCTCGAGCTTCTCGCTGATGCTCGTGAATCCCTGGACGTCGCTGAAGAAAGCGGTCATCACCCTTCTTTCCCCTCCGAGGGTGAGGACGGACGGGTCTTTTACCACCTGTGCCACAACTTCCGGGGAAAGGTACTGGCCGAAGGCGGATCTCAGGAACCTCTTCTGGCGGTTCGCTCTGAAACTGGCCTCGATCGCGCCGGAGAGAAGGGCAATCACTCCCGCTGAGAGGGGAGCGGCCGCGTCCATCCAGACGCCGTTCTTGAAAAGGACGAAAACGGCGCCAGAGTATCCCACTATCAGCACAGCCCCGGCTGCTATTGAACCACCGACGGAAGGCACCACAAGCATCACCGTTCCGATCGCCAGGGCGAGAAGGATCGTGACGGCGATGGGAACCAGTGGGGCGGGCCGCTCAATTCCCCTGCCGGTCATCAAATTGTCATACACCGTGGCATGCACCTCCACCCCGGGGTAGTTGGCGCTGAAGGGGGTGGGTTTGAGGTCGAAGAGATCGACCGCGGTGTAGCCCACGAGGACTACGGCGTCATCGAAAACAGAACCGGCGTCACCCTCCATCATCATTTCGAACACCTCATCGGCCCCCAGCGTCGTGTAGGTGCCCCTGGGTCCCATGAACCGAGGGATGAAAATTCCGTCATCGGACACGGGTACGCTGCCGCCGCCCAGATGCAGCCTTCCGTCCGCGATGGAAGGTGTTTCCCCGGATGCTATCAACGCGAGGGCGAAGCCGGGGGAGGGGATAATGCCTTCCGGGGTACGGAAGAACAGCGGGACTCGTCTTACAACGCCGTCCGGGTCGGCCTGCACCAGTGGGGAGGCAAAAGCGGTGGCGCCCGCGGCGATCTCGGTGACCGGGAACCTGGCGGAAGGGTAGAGGGGACCCTGCTGTGAAACTGTTTCCAGGTGGATCAGCGCGTTGTCGGGGATGGGAGCCGCGGCCGAGTCGAGAAAAAGGTTCAAAATGAAGACCGTGGGAAGCCTGGACGCCTGCGCCCCGAAAAGGCTGTCTTCAAGAGTCCCGTACATTGAAGAGGTTTCGAACGTTATGTC
Organism: Candidatus Fermentibacteraceae bacterium; assembly: GCA_046485185.1. Classification (GTDB taxonomy): domain Bacteria; phylum Fermentibacterota; class Fermentibacteria; order Fermentibacterales; family JCC-6; genus UBA6080. The sequence goes on along the minus strand of JAWOHL010000072.1, from coordinate 34,360 downwards.
GAAGAAAAGTGCCTTTGCTCCCTGGTCGGCAAGGAAACCCGCCAGATCGGCCCATATCTCCCTGGGCCACGGCCACCCAAGCCAGTCCATGGATTCCAGCGATGATTCGTTGAGGGCAATGATGATGACTTCCGGGTCGGCCAGTTCGGGGGCTGGGGACATGCGGCACCTGGCGTCGTAGGTCACCGCCTCGAGGTTGCGCATGGCGCCTGTATGAAGAAGAAGGGCGAAGAGGATGCCCACGCCTGCCGCAACCCCAAGTGCTCTCAGCTTCAGGAACTTTTCTGACGGTCCGATGGAAAAAGCCATTGTAACCTCCGTGCGCCACCGATAATATGACGCGATGGATAGCCGCAGGGGCGGTTTCTTCCGCGCATGTTATAATAGAAACCAACATACGGGAGGAAGATATGGCCGAAAGGCTGCCTACCCTGGCTGTGGTGGGCCGGGTCAATGTTGGGAAATCCTCACTCTTTAACAAGATATGCGGTGGGCAGGGGGCAATAGTAGACAATGCCCCAGGCGTAACCAGAGACAGAAAATTCGCCCTGGCCGAGTGGAACGGCAGAAGGTTCCTCCTTGTGGATACCGGAGGGCTCTCGCCTGACAAGGATGATCCCTTTCAGGAGGCCATCCGCCGGCAGGTGGCGTTCGCGGTCGACGAGGCTGACGCGGTGATCTTTCTTACAGACGGCACGGCCGGCGTGCACCCCCACGATGAGGAGGCATCCCGGCTCATTCGAAAGAGCGGTCTTCCCGTTATCCTTGCGGTGAACAAGGTTGATACGGCAGCCAGGCTAGACATGGTCCACGAGTTCAACGCCCTCGGTCTGGGCAAACCGTGGCCTGTGAGCGCCGCGCATGGTCTGGGTGTAGCGGATCTTCTCGACTTCGTTCTGCCCTTCCTTCCCGAGGTGCCCGTTCCGGATTTCGAGGGTGTGTCGGTGGCGGTAATCGGTCGCCCCAACGTCGGCAAAAGTTCGCTGGTGAACCGTCTGTGCGACTCGGAAAGGGCCATAGTCAACACGGCCCCGGGAACCACCCGTGATTCCACCGATACCATCGTTAACTGGAAAGAGCACGCGTTCCGCATCATCGACACCGCGGGTCTCCGCCGCAAATGCCGCAAGATGGAGGACGTTGAGTTCTACAGCACGCTCAGGTCATGGCGCAGCGCTGAGAGTGCTGACGTATGCGTAGTTATCCTCGACGGGGCCGAGTTCCCAACGGGACAGGACGCCCGCATACTGAACCGGGTCTGGGAGATGGGGAAAGGCGTACTCATCTGTGTGAACAAGATCGACCTCGGAATAGACCGAAACCTCTGGATCGACAGCATCGTGCAGCGTTTCCCGCCCGCGGCCGACATTCCTCTAATGTTCATAAGCGCTCTTGAGGGGAACGGTGTGGGGAGGATACTGCCCACCATAAGCCAGATCGCCGAGAGAAGGGCAGTAAAACTCACCACCAGCAAGGTGAATCAGCTCCTTATGAAGATAGTGCGGGAAGTGGCTCCGCCCTCCCCGGGCGGTAAGCAGCTGAAATTCTTCTACGCCACCCAGGTTCGCCAGTCGCCCCCTTCGTTCCTTCTTTTCCTGACCCGTCCCGACCTTGTTCCCGAGAACTACCGCAAATACATCGAGAACTCGTTCCGGAAGGAATTGAACCTCAAGGGAGTGCCCATGCACATCGTTCTCAGGAAGAGGGACCATTGACACCGGCGCTTCTCATCACGGCTGCTTTCCTGACGGGATCCATACCTTTCTCATGGTTCATTGGCAGGTTCATGGGGGTCGACCTTCGAAAGATGGGCTCGGGCAACCCCGGGGCGACCAATCTCATGAGGAGCTGCGGCAGGTATCCCGGTATACTGGGTCTTCTACTCGATGCCCTGAAGGGTGCGGCGCCCGTTCTTCTTGTGCGTTCAACCGGGGTGGGCTGGCTTCCCTCAGCCGCTGCCATGGCCGCCATCCTCGGTCACGTTCTGATGCCCTGGTTCGGCTTCAAAGGAGGAAAGGGAGTGGCCACTGCGCTGGGCGCCCTGCTGGTACTGTCACCCCTTCCCCTGCTGTGCTCGCTCGGGGTCTTCATCCTTGCAGTGGCATTGTTCAGGATGGTGAGCCTGGGAAGCGTACTCGGCGTTGCCGCCCTGGTCCCCTTCGGTCTCCTGTTCGGCGCTGACCCTTCGGTGATCATCGTTTTCGCCGCTGTGGCTTTCGTCGTGATCCTGGGGCACAGGGGCAATATCGGCAGGATCATCCACGGAACGGAAAGGCGTCTGGGCTCCAGGTGACCAATCTGCCCCTTCTGATGAAGAGCCTTGTCGACAAGGACCTCAGGGTCCGGTACAAGCGAAGCGTTCTGGGGTTTCTCTGGTTCCTTCTGAAGCCGCTTTTCAGCATGGTCGTTTACACGGTTGTCTTCACCCGGATCATACGTTTCGGGGGGGAGATAGAGCACTTCAGCCTCTTCCTGCTCACGGGTCTTCTTCCCTGGAACTTCTTCAGCGCCTCCCTCAGCGCTTCCACGAGAACCCTGCTTGACAACCACAGGCTGATCAGAAGCGTGTATTTTCCCCGGGCGGCCCTTCCCGTAGCGGCAGTGATAGCCAACGCCGTGCACATGGTGCTCGCGCTGGTGGTCCTCGTGCTTCTTCTCTGGGCGTGGGGGCACACGCCTTCGCCGGCCCTGCTTTCAGCAGCGCCCGCTCTGCTCTTTCTGTGCTGCATGACGGCGGGTCTCTCCATGGCACTGAGCATATGGAACGTTTACTACAGGGATGTGGCGCAGTTCCTCGAAGTGCTACTTCTGGCCTGGTTCTACGCCAGCCCGGTCATCTACCCCCTTGGCACGGGTGTGCTTCCCCCGAAGGTGGAAGCGCTGATCCGCTTCAACCCGCTCTCCGGTGTCCTCGAGATGCTTCACAGCTCAATGTACTACGGGAAATGGCCTCCGGCGTGGTGCTGGATCAGCGGGGCTGCCTGGGCGGCAGGTCTGCTGCTTCTTGGACTGGCAGTATTCAGACGGTGCGAGCCTTCAGTGGTCAAGGAACTCTGATATGGCCGCGACACCAGGCGCAGTCAGCTTCACCCGGGTAGGGCTTGACTACCGCCTTTACCGCGACCGGAACGTCACCCTCATGCAGACCGTGATGAACCTCTTCGGCCGTGGGACGAGCCGCTCCTGGTTCACGGCCCTTTCCGACGTTTCGTTCCGTTTCGAACCCGGGGAGGCGGTGGCCTTGATAGGAGCAAACGGTGCCGGCAAGTCAACAAGCCTCAAGCTCCTTGCCGGGATTTACCGACCCACTTCAGGCACTGTTTCCACCGTGGGAAGGATAGCCAGCCTCCTTGATCTGGGTGTGGGCTTTCACCCGGAGCTGACAGGGTCCGAGAACGTGATGCTCAACGGAGCCCTCCTTGGGCTCTCACAGGGCGAAATGAAGGCCCTGATGCCTGGAATTGCAGGGTTCGCAATGCTCGAGCGTTTCATGGACACTCCCGTGAAGTACTACAGCGCCGGGATGTTCATGCGCCTCGGGTTCTCACTGGCGACCAGCGTCGATCCCGACATACTGCTCATCGACGAAGTGCTGGCGGTGGGAGATGCGGCCTTCCAGGACAGATGCCACGAAAGGATCAAAGGCTTCAGGGAGCGGGGGAAGACCATCGTTTTCGTGAGCCACGATCCAGCGGCCGTGAAAAGCCTTTGTGAAAGGGCGGTGTGGCTCGACGCCGGCAGGGTTCGAATGGACGGCCCCGCAGAATGGGTTCTGGACGAATACCTCGCGGCATCGGGAGGGCAGGTTCCCAAACCCGGAACTGCGGTCACACCCAGGGAATGGGGAACCCGTGAAGTGTTCTTCGAAAGGGTCTCGATCACCCTTACAGACGGCACACCCGCCAGCGAGTTCCGTCCGGGTGAGCCGGTTCATGTGAACACCGTCATATCAAAGGTTTCAGGCCCTCCGGTTGACAATGTGATACTCGGATTCAGCCTTCACAGGCCCGACGGCGAAACGGTGCTTTCAGGGAACAACCTCGAGAGCGGTGTTCCGCTGCTCACGGTTGCGGGCGGCAGAACCGCCTCCATGGTTTTCAGGCTCCAGACCCTCGAACCCGGGAACTACCTTCTGGGGATCTCGCTCACCGGGAACGGCACCGACTACCATTGGCACGATTACATGTACCCCCTCTCCCTTCTGGGGGAACGCAAGCCTCTGCCCGTAATCCTCGAGTCCGTGGAGTACAGAAGTGACGGGACCTGACGAGCTTTCGGCCTTCAGCGTGTCAGTCGACTCGATGCTGCGCACTCTTCGAAGGTACGGGATACAGGGCGGACCCGTGATGGATGCAATGGCCAGGGTTCCCAGACATCTTTTCATTCCACCCGAGTTCCGGAGCACATGCGATCCCTACGGTGACCATCCCTGCCCCATCGGGCACGGTCAGACCGTATCCCAGCCCTTCATAGTGGCTTACATGGCGGGTCTGCTGGGCCTTTCTCCCGGAATGCGGGTCCTTGAGGTCGGCGTCGGGTGCGGCTACCTCACCGCGGTTCTTCTGGAGATGGGCGTGGCCGTCTTCGGCATCGAGCTCATCGGCTTCTTTGCCGAACACGCAGCGCGCACCCTGCGGTCACTGGGATACAGCGGCTACCGTATCATCACGGGGGACGGAGCTGCGGGCTGGCCGGGGGAGGAGTCATTCCACGGTATCCTTGTTTCATGCGCCCCCCGGTCTGTCCCCGAACACCTGCTGAAACAGCTCGGGGATGGTGGAAGGATGGTCATCCCGGTGGGTCCCCCGGATGATCAGAGGCTTGTCATCGTGGATAGAAGGGACGGGCGGGCCGTCCAGACCCGGGACATCCCCGTAAGGTTCGTACCGATGGTGGCATCACCATGAAGGCCGCACTGATGCCTCTGAGATCATGGTTCGAAGGGGTGGCGGGGAAGCCCGGCCTCTCAACCCTTGTGCTGCTTCTTGCGGTTCTCGTTCCCCGTCTGGGCTGGTTCGCGTGGCTCGGGGGCGAGCTTCCCCTGCCGGTACAGGATCAGGGGTTGTACGTGAGGGCTGCCTCGGCTGTTGCCGCCGGAAGGGGGCTCAGTTTTTCCCGGGACATGGCAGCGGCCAAGAGCGGTCGAGCGGAAGGGGGGCCCCTGGCTGAAGGCTGGGTGGGAAACCCCGATTACGCCTTTGGCCTTGCGCCGGTAGACAGCCCCTCGGCTGTTATGGAACCGGGGTACCCGGTGCTTCTTGGCGTGTCATTCGTTCTCTTCGGCAGGACAGTTGGGGCAGTCTGGTTCGTGAACCTCGCTTTCAGCATCATCGGGGCTTTCGCGGTGAAACGCCTTCTTGGGAGATCCGGCGAGGGCGCCTCGCTCGCAGGAGCGCTCATGTGGGCCATCTACCCGCCCTTCGTTTTCTACACCGCATTCGCCATGACCGAAACAGCCCACGCGGCTCTGCTCGCTCTATGCTGCGCGCTTCTGTTCAGACCGGTGACTACAACCCGGGGAGCCTTCCTTGCGGGAGTGGGGCTGGGAGCCTTTTTCCTTTTCAGGGCAACGGGGTTCCTTCTGCTTCCCCTGGCGTCGATCTACATCGGCATCCGAAGGTGGAGGCTTCAGCTCCTTCTGGTGCTGGGGTTCGCCCTTGCCGTCTCGCCATGGGTGGTCAGGAACCAGCTGGTGCTGGGTGAACCCGTGTTCATGCCCACGAAGGGTTCACTGAACCTCTGGATGCGAAACCATCCCGAAGTGCTTCTGGAAGAGGGGATCACTGTGCCACCATCAATTCCCGTTAACCGCAGGGAGCTTCTTGTGTACCCGTCTTACGAAGAGTTCCCGGGCGAGCTGGAGAGAAGCAGGGAGCTGGGACGGTCTGCAAGGGAGTTCATGGCGGCGAACCCGCGGCTGATTCTCTGGCTTTCGCTTCAAAGGGCGGCCCACTTCCTCTCGCCCGGGGGAAGCACACTGGGAAGGCCCGCCTTCTGGGCCGGGCTGGCATTTCTTCTGCCCATCCTGATACTGGGATCCATGGGTATCGCCAGGGAGTTCAGGCAGCCCGAGACGAAGTTCCTGGCAGGGGTTTTCATCTTATATTTTCTGATGCACACGATGACCCACGGGGGCACCCGTTACAGGCTTCCCGCTGACATGGTTTTCATAGCCGGCACCGCGATTTTTCTCTTTCGAAGAAGGAAACCGACCTGAAAAGAATTCTCTTCGTTTTTCCCGAGACCAGATACCCATCCGGACAGCCTCCCCTGGGCATTGGCATGCTTTCTGCGGTGGCCCGGGGGATGGGATGGGAACCCCATCTCTGCGACATGTCGTTCAGCCGGAAGCCCTTCAGCCTTCTCGAAAACATGCTTGTGAAACACAGACCCGACATGGTGGGCATCAGCGCACTCACACCTCAGCTCTCCGCTGCAACCGAAACAGCTTCGATCGTGAGACGAGTCACACCGGGCGCCTATCTGATCGCGGGTGGGCCGCACCCGACTGTGATGCCGGAAGACACCCTCGAAAGGCTCGGGGTTGACCTGGTGCTTCGGGGCGAAGCCGAAACATCATTCTCCATGGTGCTCGGGGGAGCCCACCCGGAAGACGTACCCGGATCGGTCTTCGTGCGTGACGGCGTTGTTGCAGGGTCAGGCCCGGCGTCGGAACACCCTGACCTCGACAGCCTTCCCCTCCCTGACCGCAGCGTCTTCGACATGGAAACCTACATCAGGCACTGGTACTCCATGGACAGGGTCGACCCGGGCCTCAGGGGAACAACCGTCATGGCCACCCGCGGTTGTCCCTACCACTGCGCCTACTGCCAGCCCACCCTCTCAATGCTCTTCGGACGGAAGCTTAGAAAGAGGTCGCCCGAATCGATAGTCGAAGAACTGAAGAGCCTCGTGGCTGAATACGGGATAAACGCCTTCATGTTCGAGGACTCCACCTTCATCGTTGACCACGAATGGGTCCACCGCATCTGCGAACGCATACTGGAAAGCGGGCTCAGGCTCTCCTGGTGCTGCAACGTGCGGGCGGACCTGCTGACCGGCGACCTTGTGGACCACATGGTGGCGGCGGGACTAAGAAAGGTAAACATGGGTGTCGAGACATCCTCCCAGAGGGTCCTCGACGAGATCTACCAGAAGGGTATAACCGTCGATGGCGTGAAGAGGGCGCTCAGGCTCTGCAAGGAGAGGGGCGTTTTCGTTCAGGGCTACTTCATGCTGGGCACCCCCGGCGAAACCCTTGACGAGATGCGCGCGACTATCCGCTTCGCCTCTGAAGAGCCATTCGACGACGCTCTCTTCGACATCACCACACCATTTCCCCACACCACTCTCTGGGAGCGGACGAAACACATGATACGAAGCGACTACTCGCAGTTCGACTGCTTTCACAACTGCGTTTACGACCTTTCGCCACAGGGCATCTCCCCGGGAGACATCGAGAAGCTGAAAAAGTCGGCGTTCCGGAGGTTCTACCTCCATCCCCGAAGGCTCAGGGCGACAATCAGAACTGTCCTGGGCCCCAGGAACATCAGGCGGACCCTTCTGAAGGCCAGGAGGGTATGACGCGAATAACGGTGACAATAGACGACGGCGGGATGAACGACGCCGTGAACCGGGCGGCAGCCCTTTGCATGGATGCCGGTGTCGTGAACAGGCTCAGCATCATCCCCACCGGCGCCTGCGTTCCCGCGGCGTGTGAGCTCGCCATGAGCCGGGGCGTTGCCGTATCCACACACCTCGACTGCTGTTCGGGCCCGTTTCTTCTCCCTGAAAGCCGTTTTCCCAGGGGGTTCGCGACCTGGGCTGTCAACGCCGGAAGGTTCGCGCCAGCCGTCCGGCGGGAGTGGTGCGCTCAGATAGAGAGGCTACTCGGTCTTGGCGCCATGGTGACAAACCTCGACAGCCATCGGCACCTGCACCATCTTCCGGGCCTCAGGGAGGTTTTCCTCGACATCGCCCGGGATTACCGCATCGGAACAGTGAGGGCCGCTGTGCTGCCGGATCGAATGCGCCGCTTTCCCCTGGGTGTTTTCCTTCACGGACTTGGCGTGCGCCTCTTCGAATCGGCCTCGCTCGCAGGGCTGCGCAGCGCCAGCTGGATGCTTGGGTTCGGTGACAGCGGCAGAGTGGGCCGCAAATACCTCGATAAGTACATGAAAACTGCCTGTGGGGAGGACATGGAGCTTGTGATGCATCCCGCCACTGAAGCCGTCTGGTCACCCGGTCAGCCGGGAGAGCTGGAACTGATGCTTTCGGAGTGGTTCGCGGAGCGGACCCGTAATGAATAGAAAGACGTTTCTGTTGCTGCTTGTTCTGGCCGGGCTCGTGCGCATCCCCGTATTCGTACTGGCCTCCAGGGGACACTTCATCGTGGGGGAGGGACGGGTACAGATCGATCTTGCCGAGAACATCGTCTCCGGCAGGGGCTTTCAACTCTCCCCGTCCATGCTGTACCCCAGCCGTGAGGAAACTTCCGAAGCGCGCGACTTCCAGATGCAGTTCTACCGCAGGGTTGACGGGTTTTACGGCGTTCTGCGGCCGGGAAGGCCCACCACCTTCCTCGTTCCGGGGAACGCGCTATTCTTCGCGGGGCTGATCATTCTGTTCGGAGGGACAAACGTAACCGCGATACTGGCAGTGCAGCTTGCCCTGGGCATCCTGACGGTTGGCCTGGGTATCCGCATTGCCTCGCGGTTCCTCACCGGCCGGTGGCTCATTGCCGCCGGCGCCCTCATGGCGGTAGACCCCTTCGAGCTTTACTACGAGGCGATCCCCGCAACCCAGGCGCTTTTCTCACTGGGGCTGATGAGCGGCCTTCTTCTTTCCGTCAGACTTCTTGAGAAACCGGGCGCCGGAAGGGCGGCACTGGCTGGTCTGGCATGGGGGGTAGCGTTCATGGTGAGGCCCGCGGCGCTGCCGATAGCGGCCCTTGTTCTGGCCCTGATCCTTTTCGGACGAAGGTTTTCACGAGGCTCTTTGATCGCCGGCCTGGTGCTCGCTCTCTCCTTCTGTGCGGCGCTTCTTCCCTGGGGGCTTCGGAACCGGGCCGTCACTGGAGAGTTTTCGGTCATACCTGCCCAGGGGGGGCTTCAGCTCTGGGAGTTCAACGGCAGGGTGTTCTCAGAGAGCTTCCGTCACGAGCAGAGGGGCGCCTCACTTCTTTACGAACCCGTGAGGGAAAGGTGGATGGGAAGGCTCGCGAGCCCCGAGCTGGCTGAGTTCCCGGAGTTCACCGATGAGTCCGAGGCGCACCGCGACAGCGTTCTTTACCACAGGCAGACACTCTTCCTGAAAAGGAACCCGCTCGTATTCCTCGAGCTTGTATCACTGCGCTTCATGGAGTTCTTCAAGCCGTTCCCGCTCAACGATTTTTCCGTGTACCACACGGCGGCGGGGCTTCTGTTCTTTTTCTGGATAAGCGCCCTGATGGTGCCCGGGGGGATCCTTATCATGATGGGCTTCGACCCCCGTGGCATACTTGTGGCCCTCGGAGCCTGGGGATACTCCCTGATGCATCTGCTCGTGGCTTCCGGCACTCCTCACCGGGTTGCCATCGATTTCCTTCTCATAATCATGGCAATGCTGACCCTGCGGGTTTTCTGGCTCAGAAGGCGTGCATGAGGGTGCTGGCGGTACGCACGCACGCGTTCGGAGACGCTCTGATGTGCACGCCGGCGGTATCGGCCCTGGCCGTCGCAAACAACGTCACTGTTCTCACGGGGCCATCCGCACTTCCGGTCTGGAAGCGTCTTCCCGGGCTTTGCGGGATTATCGAGGTTCCGATCCCCGGAAACCCGCTTTCACTTCTGGCCTGGTCTCTCCGCAAAAGGCTGCGGGGCTTCGACAGGGTGGTGTTCTTCGGCTTCTCGGGAACTATGAGGAGATGGCTCAGGCTTCTTACTGCGGCGCCCGTGCACAGCGGGTCAGATGAACCCATGGGGGCATGGGAGACGGCACACGGTTTTAACGGAAGACCTGCGGCACGAGCCTATGCGGGAATAGCCGGGGTGGAACCGGAGGGCATCGTTCCGATCTTCCCTGTTTTTCCGGAAGAGGTTTCAGCGGCAGCGAAGCTTGCGGGGACCGAACCTTACTGCGTCGTCTCCCCGGGGGGAGGCCACAATCCCCGACAGTCGGTTCCGGCCAAGCGCTGGTCGTGCGAGGGGTGGGCATCGGTCGTGGCGCACATGCACGCAAGGGGTTTCAGAACGGTGGGAGTCGGCGGCCCTGGTGACGGCACGTTCGTGGAGCGAGCGGGGTGCAGTGTGAACCTGGCCGGGAGGTGTTCCTGGGGGGTAACGGCCTCGGTGATCGCCGGGGCCGCAGCATTTGCCGGGAACGACAGCGGACCGGCGCACCTGGCGGTGGCCGGACGCGTTCCCTCGGTCGTGGTCTTTGGCCCGACGGATCCAGGCGCACTTTACCCCGAGGGCTCCATAGTTCCGGTGACGCCTGCCGTCCCGTGTGCGCCGTGCTATTCCAACGGTATTTTCCAGGGATGTGAAAGGGGTATGATCTGCATGGATTCCATCAGGGGCGTCCGGGTCATCGAAGCGCTTGAGAGCTTTTTCAGATGAGGATCACGGCCCTCAATCCACCGTTCCTGCCGGGTTACAGCCGGGGGCAGAGAAGCCCGGCGGTCCCACGCAGCGGTTGCCTCTACTACCCGATCTGGCTCTCATACGCAGTGGCCGCACTGGAACAGGCCGGGCACGAAGTCCAGTTCATTGATGCCCCCGCCATGAGGCTGTCATCAGCCACTGTTCTGGAATCCGTTCGAGACTTCGCGCCATCCATGGTGGTGGTGGAGACATCGACCCCATCAATAGCTCTCGACGTCAGGATCGCGGACGAACTTGCAGCAATGGGTTTCACGGTTCTTCTCGCGGGCACCCACCCTTCCGCCCTTCCCGAAGAAACGATAGCAATGGGGTCGGCTTTCAGGGGTGTCGTGGCGGGTGAATACGAAAAACCTCTGCTGGGAGCCGCTGAAGCCATCGCGGGAGAAATGCCCCTCGAGATCGTTCCGGGGCTGGTGTTGCGAACCGAAGACGGCACTGTGGCCACTCCCAGGGCCGAACCCCTCGAAGATCTCGACAGCCTTCCCTTCGTCAGCGGGGTCTACGCCCGGCATCTGCCGGTAAGAAGGTATTCGAACCCCAACGCGCTGCATCCGCAGGTGATGATAATGGGGGGGAGGGGCTGCCCCAACCACTGCACCTTCTGCGTCTTCCCCCAGACCCTCACGGGGCATGTTTTCAGGGCACGCTCGCCGGTGAACATCGTTGACGAGGTCGAGTGGGTCGCGAAGAACATGCCGGAAGTCCGGGCAATCTTCTTCGAAGACGACACCATGACCGCCGACCGCGAGCGCCTTGCGGCCATCGCCCGGGAACTGATCCAGCGGAGGGTCTCTCTGAGCTGGTCGTGCAACATGCGCGCCGACATGGACTTCGATACCCTTCTACTGTGCAGGAAGGCGGGCCTCAGAACGGTGTGCGTGGGCTTCGAGAGCGGAAGCGACAGGATCCTGGCGGCGATGGGCAAGAACCTCACTACCGAGCGCATGCGCAGGTTCGCGTCGGACTGCCGCAGGGCGCGGGTAAGGGTCCACGGCTGTTTCATGGTGGGCACGCGGGGTGAAACCCGGGCCACAATGGAAGAGACCCTGTCGTTCGCTCTCGAACTGAACCCCGACACGGCGCAGTTCTACCCGCTGATGGTCTACCCCGGAACAATCGCCTACAGGTTGGCCTGCGAGGACGGCTGCATAGTGCCCGCTTCCTTCCGGGAGTGGCTTAAGCCCGACGGCACCCACAACTGCGTGGTCAGGACGGTGGAACTTTCCCCCGGGGATCTCGTTGACTTCTGTGACAGGGCCAGAAGGAAGTTCTACCTGAGACCCCGTTACCTGCTTGGCAAGTTCCTGCGCACCGTGGGGGACAGAGACGAGAGGCGAAGCGTCCTCCTTGCCTTTCGCACTTTCCGACGGCACATGCTGAGACGGAAATGATGGAACCGATCTCGGTCGTAGTTCCCTTCCACGGTCCCGCCGGGCCGCTTGTGCGCTGTCTCGAAGCGCTCTCCGTTCAAACCGTGAGGTCTTCACTGGAGATAGTTCTCAGCGTCGATGGCCCCGTGTGCCCGAAGGAGCTGGACGGCCTTGCCGACCTCGTGGTGACCAGCCCGGTGAGAACCGGGCCGGCCGGAGCGAGGAATCGAGGCTGGAGGGCATCAGGGGGGAGCGTCATACTGTTTACCGATTCCGATTGCGTCCCCATGCCGGACTGGGCCGGGAAGATGGCCGCCCCTCTGCTGGAGGGCTGGCAGGCGTCGAAGGGAGTTTACACCGGCGGCGGCACTCTGCCGATACAGCGCCTGGCTCAGATAGAGTTCCGTGAGAGGTACCGGATAATGCAGAAGGCCAGGGAAGTCACGATCGCCGATACTTATTCAGCGGGGTTCACCAGAAAGAGCCTGGAACTCACGGGCGGGTTCGACGAGACCTTTCCGGTCCCTGACCATGAGGATGTGGACCTTTCCTGGAGGCTTCTGAAAACGGGGGGGCGGATCCGCTTCGTTCCTGACGCGGGTGTGGCCCATACCCACAGGCCGGGCTGGGTTGCATACTTCAGGTTAAAGATGAGCAGGGGCAGGTGGCGTTTGAAGGTACTGAGAAAGTTCCCCGCAATGGCGCGCAGTGATGGATACACACCCCAGGCCATGAAGGTTCAGATGCTTATGGGACCGCTTCTTGTTCCGGCGCTCGCCGCGGGTTTCAGGACACCGCTGATCCCCCTGGCATGGCTAGCGGTATTCCTTGTGTTCTGCGCACCCATAATGCTTACCGCTCTGTCATTCGATCCGGCCATGACCCCACTGATCCCCGTTTTCTGCTGGTGGCGGGGAACCGCTTTGTTCACAGGGTTCATCAACGGTATTCTGAAGGGAGGATCGAACTGTTCGCCCCGGTGAGGAAATCGGACCGGGCCTTCATAATGGGGCAGCTGGTCGCCGACCTTCTATCGGTACCCGTGGCGGTCCTTGTCACCTGGTACATCAGGGCGGTCGTCATAGCGCCCGTTCTTCCACGGTTCGATCATCCCGTAGCCGTTTACCTTCCCGTGATCCCCTGGGTCGCCCTGATCTGGGTCGCGTGCTTCCAGGGCGCCGAGCTCTACCGCCCCAATCGGCGCGCCAACGGGATAACCTCACTCACCCGTCATATAAGGGCCTACCTTATGCTGACGGTCTTTCTGATGGCGGCAAGCTACCTGGTCAAGATGGACTATTCCCGTATCATCCTCTTCCTCTTCATCGTCGTTGCCTGGCCGCTTGACAGCATCGCGAGAAAAGCCGCGGCATGGTTCACCGGGAGGCTCGTTCCCGTAAAGGAGGCACCGGGTGTACTCGTGGTTGGTTCAGGTGAGTACGCCGAGAAGGTCATCGCCTCGCTCATGCGCATGCCTGAACCCAGACACGTTATGGCAGGCGTGCTGGTGGAGGATGAGAAACACACTGTGCCCGCCATCGGCGGCGTTCCCGTCCGTGGCACCATCCGCGACCTGCCCCGGCTTGTCGGCAGCATGAAGGTGGACGAGGTCGTCTTCGCCAGTTCAAGTCTTGGCAGGACCGAACTGATGGAAGCCATCAACTCGGTCAAGACCGACGACGTGGTTTTCATGGTGGTGACCGACCTTTTCCAGATCGCTTCTGGCGCGGGCAGCCTCGAAGAGCTCACCAGAATGCCCGTGGTCGAGATAGGCTCGGCCCGCACCGGCAGTTACCACAGGGCGGCAAAGCGCCTTCTGGATCTCTGCCTTTCCGCCTTCCTGATCGTCGCCATGACACCACTGATGGCTGTCGTCTGGCTTCTGCTGTTTGTGCAGGGCAAGGGAGACCCCGTTTTCAGGCAGAAGAGGGTCGGCCGGAACGGTGTTCCTTTCACCCTTTACAAGTTCAGGACCATGAAACCCCAGACCGGAGAGTACGAGGTCGCCCCCCTCGAACCCGGGGATTCCAGGATAACCCCCATTGGAAGGCTTCTTCGTAAAACCAGCCTTGATGAGCTTCCGCAGCTTTTCAACGTTCTCAACGGCAGCATGAGCCTTGTCGGTCCTCGCCCCGAGATGGACTTCATAGTGCGTGACTACAACGCCTGGCAGCGCAGAAGGCTCGACGTGAAGCCGGGGATAACCGGCCTGTGGCAGGTCATGGGGAGAAAGGACCTTCCTCTGCACGACAACCTCGAGTTCGACTTCTACTACATACGCAACCAGTCGCTGATGCTCGACATCACCATCCTCATCCGGACCGTGTACACGGTTCTGGCTGGAAGGGGAGCCTACTGATGCCAGCCTTGCTTCTCGTCGCCGTGTTGTCTTACTCGCCTCCGTCCGTCATGGGCAGGGGTGTTCATCCCGCCGCTTGGGCATCGTCACCCCTCGAGCTGTTTGACGCGCCCGCAGGACTTTCGAGACTCGAGGGTCCCGAGGCGGGCGGCTGGGTCCGCAGTTTCAGTGATGGTCCGGGGGAGATGGGAGTTTATGGCGGTATTCCGCTGCCGGGTGACAGGTTCTCTGCGGGAGCGGTCGTCTCAGCCGCCACCGATATTGACGACTTCGAATTCGCACTCGGTGGATCGTGGGTCGTCACCGGAGATCCCATAGGGTTCATGGAGGGGCTTTTCGGTCCCAGCATTGTGCTCGGCTGCTCCGGAGGGGCCGTTGATACGGGAGAAGGCTTTGATCCTTTCGTCACGGCGTCACTTCAGTTCTCCATGTTCCCTTCCTTCGCCCTGGGGGCCGCCTCGAGCTGGAGCCCCGACGCCAGACCCCGAATGAGCCTGGGCTTCACGCATGTTTTCAACAGGGCGTTCACGCTGAACGCCGGGTTCACCCGCGAAAGCCCCGAGATCGGTGCCTTGCTCCGTATCTCACCAGACCTTTCCTTCACCGCCGGGACCGGCGGCAGGGACTGGCATTCCGGTGTTCTGCTCCATGCGGGACCCTTTCGTATCGACCTGTCGGTAGTCTTTGACGGGGACGACGCCGAAGGCGGCGCCGGGCTGAGCTGGAGGCTCTGATGGGCATCTTTCTTTTTCTTCTTGTACTGCAACCCCTTTCCGAACAGGGCGGTTTCAGCGCCGGGGCCGGGTTTTTCGGCTATGGCGGGGCCGATCTTGATTCCGGGTTGAACACGCTGGGAGTCGACAGCCTTCTTCTTCTGCCTTCGGTTTCGGTCTTTGGTGACGGGTACAGGATGAACGCCGTTGCCCAGGCTTCGCCTGTCAATGACGGAAGCGCTTTCACAGTGCTACACGCCTCCGGAGGGCTCAGGCTGCCGGGGTCACCCTGGATCGGCGCCGAAGCCGCTTACGGGGCTGACAGCCCGTTTCTCTTCAGCCTCGACCGCCCCTGGCGCGAATGGGACAATTCCTCCCGTGACAGCCTCTTATGCGCTGCGGTCGAGGGGGGGGGAGTGCTGGGTTTCGACGGATTCTACAGGGTCTATCGCGAGGGTTCGGCGGACACCCTGGTCTGGACCGGTATCAGGTCTCCCTGGCTCGGTTTCGCCCAGGTCTGGTGGGACGGTTTCAGGGGACCGGTTGAGATGAACGCCTTGAGCGGAATGGTTCGATTGGGCAACTTCGTTCCCTGGTTCAGTTACTGCGATTCGTCAGGGGTTGTGAGAGGTGATGCCGAATTGAGGGGCAAGTGGGCCCGGCTTCCGGCTTCCCTGTCGCTGGTTCCATGGGTGCACTATTCGAATGACGACAGCACGCAGGCGGGTCTCAAGGTTCATCTTTCAGGAAGCCCGGCGGCACATTCGGGCCTATTGAGGCTGGGGTTCCCTTTACAGGGCGAAGGTTCCTTTTCCGGCATGCTCAGGTACTACATGCAGAGCGCCGCCGGCATTCACTGGAGTACGGGGGCCGACGCCTCTGGGGAAGGGAACTGGGACTGTTTCGTGTTCGGTGAGTACAGGGCGTCTCCAGCCGGATTTGGAATGGGTGTTTCCGCGTCGCAGGACAGTGTCAGGGTCACGGGCAGGTCGACATATTCCCCGGTGCCTTCAGTGTCGGCGTCGCTGGAGTTGTCTTCGGATGTTTTCTCTGAAAGCGCCGATCCTTCGGGCAAGATCAGGGTTTCGGCGTTCAGGGGCCCGGTCACAGCCCTTCTTGGATACAGCTGGAGTGAGGGAACATCGCTTTTCTCCATAGAATTGGGAGGTTGGCTCGGTATATGAGAGCAATTGCGGTATTCTTCGCCCTCATGTGCGGCTGCAGCGCCCTGACACCGGTTTCGCGAAGCACCGACCCCATGGGGCTTCGCCTTTCGTACCCCGGCGCATCCCGGGTTCAGGTAGTCTCGGACTGGAACCTCTGGGGCGGAGCCGAAGGCCCTGCAGGCAGATTCGAGCCGATGACCGACGAAATGACCGATCGGGGAGACGGCGAGTGGTTCCTGTCGATACCATCGGGCCTTCCCCGTGGAATGTACCGTTACGCGTTTCTCGTCGACGGGCACAGGCTGCTGTCGGATCCCATGTGTTCAGAAAGGGGTCTCTGGAACGGTCATGAGGTCTCGGTGCTGGAGGTGAGGTAGTTTGGCGTCGGTGGCCTTCGAGCGGGTCTGCAAGTCCTTCGATGATGGCCCGCCGGCGCTGTCCGACGTTTCACTTGAAGTGGGCGACGGCGAATTCCTTGTTCTCGTGGGTCCCAGCGGATGCGGAAAGTCCACACTCCTGCGGATTCTTGCCGGGCTGACCGAACCAACCTCGGGAACGGTGAGGATCGGCGGGCGCGACGTCACCGGCGAGCCTCCGGGCGGCAGGAACATCGCCATGGTCTTTCAGAACTACGCGCTTTACCCTCACATGAGCGTTTTTGACAACCTTTCCTTCGGGCTTCGAATGCGGAAGACACCCAGCACCGAGATAAGCGGACTGGTGCGAAACGCAGCTGACGTTCTCGGGATATCCGAGCTCCTGGGCAGGAAACCCAGGGAGCTTTCCGGCGGCCAGAAACAGAGGGTCGCACTTGGAAGGGCGATCGTAAGGCAGCCCCAGGTATTTCTTTTCGATGAACCGCTCTCCAATCTCGACTCCGGGCTCAGGGTGAGCATGCGGAACGAGCTGGCGGCTCTTCACAGAAGGCTTTCGACAACAGTGATCTATGTGACCCATGACCAGTCCGAGGCCATGACCCTCGGAGACCGCATCGCGGTGCTCGACCACGGCGTGGTTCAACAGGTCGCGCCTCCCCTGGGGCTCTACCGTGATCCTGCCAACATGTTCGTGGCCGGGTTCATAGGAAGCCCTGCCATCAACCTGATCCCCGGGAAGGTCGAGAAAGGCGTGTGTCATATTGCGGGGGGAACAGTGACCTCCATCGGGCTCCCTGACGGAGACTGCTTTCTGGGGGTTCGACCTGAACATCTTTCACCCGATCCCGACGGTGACCTCAAAGGGAGGCTCGAGTTCATTGAAACGCTGGGCAACGAGGTCATCCAACATGTCTCCATCGGCGGGACAACCCTGGTGAGCCGCAGTGGGCCTGATATCGCCGCCGTGCCTGGAGAAATGGTATCCTTCTCTTTGAGCCCCCTCCGTTGTATTTTCTTCGGAACTGACGGAATGAGGATCTACCCGTGACAATGCTGCCCGTTTTCACCGCCCTGACAGGGGCTTTTCTTGTGTCCGCCGTGATGACGCCCATCGCCCGCAGGCTCGCCCTCAGAATGAACTTCGTGGACAAGCCTGGCAAGGAACAGAAGGGTCACCTGAAACCAACGCCCCTTCTTGGCGGAGCGGCCCTGTTCATTTCCTTCGCAGTCGTGGTCGGGGCGGGCCATCTGGCGTGGCCCGAACTGACCGAGGGAATAGTGAGCGACACACCCCTCGACTGGAGCTCACTATCGGTGATGATGATCATCGGCGCCACACTCATGCTTCTCACAGGGCTTCTTGACGACATCATAGGGATGTCCCCGGGGATGAAGCTGCTTTTCCACACGATCACCGCGCTTCTTGTGGGAATTTACTTCGTTGTCGAGGGGGCCAGCGTAAGCCTGTTCCTTTCCGGCTCCGGTCTTTCCCTCCTTGCCGCTCCTGTAACCCTTCTGTGGCTGGTGGGAATAACGAACTCGGTGAACCTGCTCGACCACTCCGACGGTTCATGCGCCGGGATATCGGCCATTTCGGCACTGTTCTTCACCGTGGTCAACGTTCTGCACGGCAACGCCGCCGTGGCTTTTCTCGCGGCCAGCCTTGCCGGCGCCTCCCTCGGCTTTCTGCTCTACAACTTCCCGCCGGCCAGGATCTTCATGGGGGACGGGGGCAGCAACCTGTTGGGCTTCATGCTCGCGGTCATCGCCGTTCTCGGGGTTTACACACCCGAAGGTTCCATCCGTGAGCTTGCCGTCTTCTCACCCCTCCTCATCCTCGCCGTTCCCATACTGGACACTCTTCTGGTGATGATATACAGGAAGAGGAAGGGCGCGCCCCTCATGAAGGGTGACCGTAACCACCTTACCCACAGGCTTACCAGGGTGGGTCTTACCTTGAGGGAGTCGGTCCTTCTGCTCTACCTTCTGGGAATACTGATGGGTATCCTTGCGCTTCTCCTTCCCACACTGAGGCCGTATCAGGCCGTTCTGCTCTTCTTCCACGCCATGGGGCTCCTGGGGCTCCTGGCCTTTCTGCTTCACAAGGGTGAGTCCAGAAAGGTTTCGAAGTGAAGCTTTCGCTGACGGCAACCATTTTCCTTTGCGTCGTGGGTGCGCTTGTGGTCTTCAGCGTCTCGACCAACAGCAGGAACAGCATTCTTGTCAAGGAATTCATTTATGTGGCCGCCGGCGTGATCGCGGGAATCGCCCTGGGTTTCCTTGTGCTTTCGGGGAAAAAGTTTCACCTTTACCGCATCCCGGCCATGGCCGCAGTTTCTCTCGTCCTGATCGCCACCCTGATGCTCATCGTTCATTTCACGGGACCTGTAAAAAGCGTCAACGGCCCTTTCACCATGATGTCATTCGCAGCCCTCTGTCTTCTGGCGCTTCTGGGAGTTGCCGTCATAGACCATAAGCACCTCTCCTCACTGGCCATTTTCCTGACCGTCGTTTCTTCGGTACTGTTTCTGTACGCCCTGCTGCAATCCTTCGGAGTCGTCCTTTTCCCGTGGGATGCCGGTCTGACACGCTCAGGACGATCCTCGGGCTCACTGGGAAACCCGAACCTTCTGGGTGCGTTTGCCGCCGCCATGGTACCCTTCGGCGCCGCGACGATCCTCTCGCTGGTCAGGAAGGGTTGGTTCAGGGTTCTGCTGAGTGCGCTCTACTGCGGTATAGCGGTTTCGGCCCTTACTGTCAGCGGAACACGGGGGAGCCTTCTGGGGCTTTTTGGTGGAGTGCTCTTCCTTGGCGTGTGGCTTTTCAGAAGAATGCCCATGTCTCGCCGCGGGAAGCTGCTGCTGATCCTCGGCTTCGTTCTCGTATCGCTTCTCGCGGTGCTGCCCATGCGCCACAGGATACAGGAACTCTCCAACGACGGCTCGGAATCCGGAACCGCTCAGGTAAGGCGGATCATCTGGAGCGGCGGGTTGGACATGTTCCGGGAAAGACCGGTGCTGGGCTGGGGACCGGGCAGTTTCCAGATCGTCTTCCCGGCGTACCGGAACCCTCGCTACAGCATCCTGGGCGTGAGCCACAACACCCTGCACGCACACTGCGAATACCTCGAGATACTTTGCGACATCGGACTGGTGGGCCTTTTCGTGTTTGGCTTGTTCGCCCTGGGCATGGCCCGCAGGGTCAGGGGAGCGGGGCTTATCGGAGCCGGCGCCGCTGCGGGCGCTGTTTCGATGCTGTCGGAAAACCTTGTGTCCGTCTCTCTCAGGTGGCCTCCCACGGCATGGCTTTTCTCGCTTCTCTGCATGGTGTTCCTGATCAGGGAGGGGCGGGCCCTGCACTTTTCCCGGAAGGGCCTCAGGCTTTTCTCGGGAATCGGGCTGACGCTTTCCGCACTGGTGCTTGGCGTATTCGCTGTCAGGGCTTACCCCGCAGCACTCGAAGCGGCCAGACTTGTCTTCTCCGGCAAGGATGTGCATCTCACTGCAACCGAGACCCCGATGAACGCTGCGGCGCATTACGCGAGGACATTTGTCACCACGGGCGATCGATCGGCTGCCACTGCAGCGGCCAACGCCTGGCTGACCGCCACCGCTCACGCTGACTCTGCGATCTCGATCTGCTCTCGGGCCTCATCCACTGACAGAGGTGATCTGAGCGCCCTGTACGCCCTTGGAAGCGCCTACCTGACCCGGGCCATACTGGCGGCCCCTCTCGACATGAACATCTCCCAGGCGCTTATCCAATCGGGGTTGTCGAGCCCGGACCCGGCAGCTGCGCGCCGCTACAACGAGCTTGGAATGGAAACCTACGCTGCCCTTTCGGCTCTGGCCCCCAATTACGCCGAGACCCATAACAACATGGCGATCGGTTACCTTGCACTGGGAGACGTGTACGGTTCGCTGGACGAACTGCACAGGGCATGGTTGCTTCACGGACATCGAAGAAGCGACTACTTCGGGCAGGCTGTACGCCTGATGCGGGTAGCCCCGGACAGCCGCGGGGCGGCCGGTCTCATCTGGGACCATCTTCTCGATGAGCTTTTAACTGCCCGTAACGACGGAATGGAACTGAAGGTACAACGTAAGCTCGAAAGTCTGACGGACATCCGCTGGTTCTTCATGATATATGATGATCCATCCGGATCGCGAGAGGATGAACTCCGCAGAGCTGCTGACTCATGCGCCCCATGGGTGATGCGCTCGCTTGACAGCATTACTCTTGCCAATCCGCTGCCCGACGCCCTGGCCGACAGCGGATTGTCCCTCATGGGAGCAGGCCGCTATCCGGAGGCGCTCGCCGTACTGGAAAGACTTCACGACACTCAAAACAGCTCGGGACCCTTCCTTCCCACGGCCTGGCCCGGACTCGGCGCCGGATACATGGCTGTGGGCGAGGCCGCTCACCATCTGCAGTGGAGCCATGAAAACGCGGAAGCCATGTTCAGGCAGATGGTGCACCTCTACAGGGCCGACATGATTGCGGCGGCTTCTCTGGATGTGGCCTTCGGAAGCCTCTCGGCATCGGTCAGGCCGGGTGTCACTGATTCTCTGATGACAGTGTCGAACAACGTCGGAGGTCCCCGTGCCGCCGCCAGGGCGGGAAGCCCGAAACCCTGGCTTGCGGGATCCATGCTGGACGCCATGGAATCTTCCCTGAGGGCTCTCTGCCAGCAAAACCCCTCCGACCCCTCGTGCCATCTTCTCATGACAAGGTTCTACTACCTGGCGGTGACGTCTTTGTGGTGGGACTCGCAGTTCTTCACCCCCGAGCAGAACCGCTATCTGCTGGGCGAGTTGTTCACCTCCCGGGACTGCGTGGCCGCCCTCATGGGGTCCGGAGCGAACGCAGCCCTCTCCCGGGCGCTGGACGGGGAACTCGAGAGGGTAATGGTCCATGTCGATTCGCGGAACCTGTCAGTCCTCGAGGAGTTGAAAAGCGATCTGGCCGACATGGTGCCAAGGTATTCCCAGTAACCTGGCGCCGGCTCTTGTTACATCCCGTGTAGGGAGTTATATTCATTGCCGATAGGTATGAGCCGTACAGGGGGTTTCCCCCTGTTTTCATATCATCATGGGCACCACGGGAGAGGAATTCATGGAAGCCGAAGGTTTGAGAGAACTTGTAGACACGGCTGTCGAACGGGCCGGCCTTCTGCTGGTTGACCTTCAGCTCGTCAGAACGGGTAGACGGGTCCTTCTGCGAGTGCTTGCCGATCGAAAGGGCAGGATCACCGTGGGGGAGTGCGCTTCACTCTCCCGGGAGATCAGCGACCTGATCGATGCCCATGGTGTACTGGAGAGTGAATACACCCTGGAAGTCAGTTCCCCCGGCATCGGCAGGCCCCTGTCGACAATGGTGGACTGGGAGAGATGCCAGGGCAGAACGCTCTGCGTAAAGACCGCCGAGCTCGAGACAACAGGTGTCCTTGTCGGCCATGAAGACGACAATCTCATTATGGAGGGGGAAGTCACGATCCCCCTCGAAACAATTCTCGAGGCCCGTGAAGTGATCTGACGAAAGGTACAGTGATGGCCGAATTTGAACGCATAGATGCACTGGCGCGCATGGTCCGGGAGATGGGCGTGAACCGTGAGACCATCCTGAGCAGCATCCACGAGGGTCTCATAAGGGCTTCCGAGAGGGAGTACGGCGCCCCCCTCGAATACAGGGTCACATGGGAGCAGGGCACCGGCGATGTCCGGATGGAAGCCCTGAAGACGGTGGTAGAAAAAGTCGAGCGCGGTATGGGTCACCTTCAGGTCACCCTTCCGGCCGCCCGCAAGATCGATCCCGAGCTGAAACTCGGCGACCTCGCCCCCGTCAAGATCAACATCAACGATTTCGGAAGGGCCGCGGTTGCGGTTTTCCGTCGGGAGTTCCTCACACTGGTCCAGGCTGCCGAAAGGGAACAGGTCCTGAAAGAGTTCGGCGACAGGCTGAAGTGCATCGTTCCGAGATGCAAGGTGCAGCAGGTTTACCGAAACAGGATACTGGTCCAGGTAGCGGGAAGGATCGAGGCCGAAGTTCCAGAAAAAGAACGGTCAAGGGGGGAGCGCTACGAACAGGGCGACTCGATCAACCCCGTTCTCATCGAGATAAGGCCGGCCCGCTCAAGCGAGCCCCAGCTCGTCTTGTCCAGGGCCACTCCCGAACTCGTGAAAAGGCTCTTCGAAAGGGAAGCCCCCGAGATCGAGGAAGGGCAGGTCGTCATAGAACTGATCGCCCGTGAGGCGGGGGTCAGAACCAAGATAGCGGTTCGAAGCAACGATATCAGGATAGACGCGGTTGGCGCTTTCGTGGGAATGAAGGGAACCAGGGTCCAGTCCGTAATGCGCGAGCTCAACGGAGAAAGAATAGACATCATCCCCTTCACGCACGACATGAAGACACTGGCCTCCAACGCTCTCACTCCGGCCCGGGTCGTGCACATCGAGAACTCCGGAACGGTTTACGACGAGGCCCTGGGCAAAGACATTCCAAGGCTGGTTGCGGTGGTTCCCGACGACGAGCACCTGCAGGCAATAGGCAAGCGCGGGCACAATGTCAGGCTCGCCGGCGAGTTGTCGGGATGCAGGATCGACCTCAAAACGCAATCGCAGTGGGAGGAAGAGAACTACTGGGAGACCAAACTCTCCGTAGATGCCCGGGAACTTCCTTCAGTGGGTGAGAAACTTGCCGAGCGCCTGAGGCTTGCGGGTCTCGACACGGCAAAGGCCATCCTCGAGGCCGACCAGGAAACCCTTCTGAGCGTTCAGGGCATAGGCCCGGTCACCCTGGCCCAGCTTCTCGCGGACGCCAGATCGGCTGCTGAAGGCAGGGCGGCTCAGGTCATCGAGGAGAAGAGACTGAAGGAAGATTCGATGCGGGAAGAGGCATCCAGCGAAGACGACACCGGAGACGGGAAAGCGGGTGATGTTCTTGACTGAACAAACGGGACAGATTCAGAAGAAGAAGAGGGTGTATGAACTGGCCCGGGAACTGAACCTTTCCAGCGAGGCTCTGGTGAAGATCATGACCGACCTCGGCATCGACGCCAAAAGTCATATGAGTGCCATTGACGCTGTGCAGGAGAAGACGGTTCTCGACAGGTTCGACGAGGAGAAGAAGGCCGCCCTCAACAAGGCGGCACAGAAGAAAACTGTAAAAAGACGCCGACGCAAGAAGAAGGCCACGGTTTCAGCCGAGACTGTCAAAACTGTCAAATCCAACCTGGCCCAGATCGAGAGCGGCACCTCCAGGGGTGGCAAGAAGAAGAGAAGGCGCTACAAGGAGGAGAAGCAGGAAAGGCACGAGCTCAGGCAGGGCAAGCAGGAGGACGAAAAGAAGCTGCGCGTCCCGGAGAACACGTCACCCGCCGAACTCGCCGAGCAGATGGGTGTGCCCGTGAGCAGGGTCATAGCTTCCTGCATGGGTCTTGGTGTAATGGTTACGGCGAATCAGAGGCTCGACACCGATGCCGTGAGCCTTCTGGCCGCCGAGTTCGGGTTCGAGGTCGAAACGGTCAAGGAGTTCGGCGCCGAAGCCCTCGAGGAAAAGCGTCTCTCCAGGGGTGGCGAGCGAAGCACGAGGCCCCCTGTGGTAACCATCATGGGGCATGTCGACCACGGAAAGACAGCTCTTCTCGACCGGATCCGGTCCACCAATGTCATCTCCACTGAATCGGGCGGGATCACCCAGCATATCGGCGCCTATGTATCAACCCTGGACAACGGAAGCATCATTACCTTCATTGACACTCCGGGGCACCAGGCCTTTACGGCCATGAGGGCCAGGGGCGCCCTCATCACAGACATCGTCGTTCTTGTGGTGGCCGGCGACAGCAGGGTGATGCCCCAGACGCAGGAATCCATAGACCACGCCAGGGCCGCGGGGATTCCCATCGTTGTGGCCATCACCAAGATGGACCTTTCCACCGCCAACCCTGAGTTCATCAAGCAGGATCTCGCGAACCGGGGGGTCCTTGTGGAAGAGTGGAGCGGCTCGGTTCAGTGCGCCCAGGTTTCAGCCATGACCGGCGAGGGAATAAGCGATCTGCTCGAGAAAATCCTTCTTCAGGCGGAACTTCTCGAGCTTGCCGCAGTTCCCGACCGTCCAGCGCGGGGAACCGTGCTCGAGGGCCGGATGGATCCCCGTCGCGGCAGTGTTGTCAACCTTCTTGTACAGGACGGCACACTGCGCGACGGCGACTTCTTCGTGGCGGGGCAGTTCTGCGGAAGGACCCGCGCCCTCTACGACGAGAACGAGAACCAGGTCGAGTCAGTGGGCCCCGGGTATCCGGTTCAGCTTCTGGGCACACCGGGAGTTCCCGAAGCTGGGGACAGTTTCGTCGTCGTGGAGAGTGAGCAGGAAGCAAGACGGGTGGCTCTCAGGCGTCAGCTCGTCGAACGGGAGAAGGACCTTCAGGCCCGCAGAAGAGTGACCCTTCAGGATTTCTGGGCGGCCTCGGGTGATGAGAGGATCCTCAACATCGTGCTCAAGGCTGACTTCCAGGGCAGCGCCGAAGCCATCGTCGACACACTTCAGAAACTGCAGACCGAAGAAGTCTCGGTGGCCGTGATCCACAGCGGCACCGGTGGCATAAATGAAAGCGACGTCGACCTTGCGGTAGCTTCCAACGCAGTGATCCTGGGCTTCAGGGTCAGACCCGACGCCAGGGCAAGGGAGAGGGCATCGTCCCAGGGTATCGAGATCAGCACATTCAGTGTCATCTACGACATTGAGGACACGGTCAGAAAAGCCCTGTCAG
This sequence comes from Candidatus Fermentibacteraceae bacterium, assembly GCA_046485185.1. Lineage (GTDB taxonomy): Bacteria > Fermentibacterota > Fermentibacteria > Fermentibacterales > JCC-6 > UBA6080. The sequence continues at coordinate 8,965 of JAWOHL010000072.1, read as the reverse complement.
GTCTGCTCCGCCCCGAGGAGAAAGAGCAGTTCCTGGGTTCCGCCGAAGTGAGGGAAACCTTCAAGGTTCCCAAGGCGGGAACCATTGCCGGGTGCTACGTCATGGCCGGGTTGATAAAGAGAAACGCCAGGATCCGCCTGGTCCGCGACGGAGTAATCGTGCATGAAGGCTCGATCTGCTCCCTCAAGCACTTCAAGGAAGACAAGAGGGAGATCAGCGCAGGTTTCGAATGCGGCATCGGTGTGGCGGGATATGGCGATATCAAGGTAGGCGACATCATCGAAAGCTACGAGATCATTCAGATAGCCAGGGAGCTCTGAGCCTTGAACCCGCGCAAGCTCGAGAAGCTTTCGGGGATGGTGCAGCGCTTCATCTCCGACATACTCGATAAGGAGATATCCGATCCCCGCCTGAGGGGAGCCAGCGTGAACCGGGTCGTGTTGAGCAGCGACGGCTCAAGTGCCAGGATCTTCTATTCCCTGATAGGTTCAGATGACGATGAAAGGCAGTGCAGGGAAGCCATGGCTTCCGCACTGCCCTTCATCAGACGCCGTCTGGCAGCCTTCCTTGAAACCCGGACCGTTCCCGTGCTGCAGTTCGTCTACGATTCGTCCATAAGGGAGGGTGAGCTGGTTCTCAGCGCCATCAGGAAACTGGGAAGGGACACCACTCCGGATTGAGCGGCGGAGTGTACCTTTTCAGCAAGCCGGAAGGTTTGACATCAAGGACTGCTTCGACGCTTGTTGCCCGGGCATGGGGTTACTCTAAAAGAGGGCACTGCGGCACGCTTGATCCCGCCGCCAGGGGTGTGCTGCCAGTCCTTCTTGGCAGCGCAACCCGACTTTCCCCTTTTCTGACCGGCGGATCGAAGATCTACTCGTTCACCCTGGTTCTGGGAGTCACAACCGACACCGACGATATGGAGGGCAAGGTCATCAGCAGAACCGACGCTTCGGCAGTGACGCCCCTCATGCTTTCCGAGGCTTTAAGCACTCTCACCGGGTCATTCAGGCAGAAGGCCCCCCTTTTCAGCGCTGTCAGGGTCGAGGGTGTGCGGGCCTACAGGTCGGCCCGGACCGGAGGCCGCCCCGATATGCCTTCGAGGACCGTTTACGTGTGCGACTGGGAGACAGGCGAACTGAAGGATTGCGCCGCGCGGCTCAGGGTTACCGTATCCCCGGGCACCTACATAAGGGCTCTTGCCCGTGACGCTGGCGGATCGCTGGGAGTGGGTGGCGTCGCCACCGAGATCGTAAGGGAGTTTTCGGGAGGGTTCGGCATCGATGAATGCTCCGGCGAGTACGACGACACGGCCGCAATGCTGACGATGGCGGAAGCCATGCGCGGGTACCCCGTGCGCCGCCTGACGCAGCCCGAGGCCGATGCGGTCCTGCACGGCATTTCGGTTCAAGGCTCATTCCACGGCACAGTGGCCATGGTTTCCGAGGACGGAAGGCTTATGGCCGTGGGGGCAGGCAACGGCGAAACAATCCATCCCGCGTGCGTTCTGGAGAAACCATGCTGACCGCAGTCCTTGGCGGGTTCGACGGCATTCACCTGGGCCACAGGCATTTGATCGCCAGCGCGGGAATGGCTCCGGTCGTCATCTGCATGGAACCCATCCCCCGACAGGTGATCGCAGGTCCTGCCTGGACAAGAAGGCTCACAACACCCGGGGAGCGCCGGAAAGCATTGCACGATATGGGCATAATGGGTATTATTGACCTGCCCTTTCACAGTGGGCTCATGGCGTGTACCCCGAAGGAATTTCCATCGGTTCTCTCGCGCCTGGGCAATTTTGACCGGGTGGCCGTGGGATGGGATTTCAGGTACGGCCATGACCGCACGGGGCAGGCATCCGACCTCGCCGGTTCGCTGCCGGGAGTCGAGGTCATCGTCGTTCCTCCCCTTATGAGGGAAGGTAGACCCGTAAAGAGCGAGGGCATTCGCAACCTTCTCGAAGCGGGAATGCTCGAGGAAGCGGCGGAACTGCTGGGGCGCGGGTACCGGTGTCTGGGTGTAGTGTCACGGGGAAAGGGACGGGGAAAGTTGCTCGGGTTTCCCACCATGAACGTTACCGTCCCATGGTGCAAGCTTCTTCCTCCCGCGGGAAGCTACGCCGTGAGTGTCCGTGTACGCGATACCGGGTATCCGGCGGCAGCGTTCAGGCTGCCGGGCAGGAATTGTGTTGAAGTTCACATCCCCGGGTTTCAGGGGGAAACCTACGGATGTGTCGCTGAGGTCGTATTCGCCAGGGGTCTTCGCAGACCGGAGAGGGTGCACGACGACCGACAACTGAAGGAACTGATCGATAAGGACGTCAATGCCGCAATGGAGGTAATGAAACAATGGCAGTGACCACTGAGAAGAAGAGCGAACTCGTTGTGAAGTTCGGAAAAGACGCCCGTGATACGGGCAAGGCCGAAGTACAGATAGCCCTTCTCACGGAGAGGATCATGGGGCTCACGGAACACGCGAAGCTTCACCCGAAGGATCATAACTCCAAGAGGGGGCTGCTTATGCTGGTGGGTCAGAGAAGAAGGCTTCTTGACTACCTGAAGGCCCGCGAAATCGAGAGGTACAGGGCCATTGTTGGAGAACTGGGTCTTCGCAGATAGCTGCAGGGGCTCGTCGCCCGGACATTTCCGGGAATCTGGAAGTAAGAATCGGAAGAAGAGAAACGATGAAAACGGTAGTTGAAGGTTTGGTTTGCGGAAGAAAACTGACGCTTGAAACCGGCAGGATGGCAAAACAGGCGGGCGGAGCTGTTTATGTTCAGTATGGAGAGTCCGCCGTTCTGGTCGCGGCCTGCGCCCAGTCCATGAGCTACGATCCCGGCTTCTTTCCCCTCACCATCGAATACAGGGAGCGCAGCTATGCGGCCGGCAAGATCCCCGGCGGCTTTTTCAAGAGAGAGGGAAGGCCCAGTGAAAAGGAGATCCTTACGGCCCGGCTTATCGACAGGCCACTGAGGCCCCTTTTCGGTGACGGCTTCAAGGACGAGGTTCAGGTCTATTGCCTGGTCCTCAGTTCCGATGATGAGAACGACCCCGCACTCCTTGCCATGATCGGCTCAAGCGCCGCCCTTCTCATAAGCGACATCCCCTGGGACGGTCCTGTCTCTTCTGTGAGAGTGGGCCGTATCGATGGCGAGATCATAGTGAACCCCACTGTCCAGCAGCTGGAGGAGAGTGATCTCGATCTTGTCGTGGCCTGTCGAGGTGAAGAAGTGGTGATGCTCGAGGGCAGCTCAAAGGAGCTTCCGGAAGATGTGGTCGCCACTGCCATACAAATGGGCGCCACTGAAGCCGCCAGGATCAACGCGCTTCAGTTGAACCTCATGGAACTCGCTGGCAAACCTAAACGCGTTGTCACCCCCATCTCGCTTCCGGAAGGCCTGTACGAGAAAGTCTATACCGTTGTCTCACAGGAGATCGGAAAGCACTACGGTCATGGTGGCAAGGAAGAGATGGCCTCTGCCTTCACCACCGCCCTGGACATACTGGGCGACCCCGAAGGCGGGTTCGCCCGCGAGGCGGAGGAGAACGGCTGGCAGGATCATGTCAGGAAGGCTGCATACAAAGCCGAGAAGGATTACTACCGCAATCGGCTTCTGGGGGACGGGATCAGGTACGACGGGCGTCTGAAGAACGACGTCCGGAACATAACCTGCGAGATCAGCGTTCTTCCCAGAACCCACGGTTCGGCCCTTTTTACAAGGGGTGAGACCCAGGCCCTCGTGGCGGCCACGCTGGGCGGCGCCAGGGATGAACAGAGGGTCGACGACCTTATGGGCGAGTTCTTCAAGAGTTTCATGCTCCACTACAACTTCCCGTCCTTCAGCGTGGGCGAGGTCAAACCCATACGCGGTCCCGGCCGCAGGGAAATAGGGCACGGTCATCTGGCCGAGACCGCCATACAGGCAGTCATTCCCAAGGACTTCAACTACACGATCCGTGTGGTCAGCGACATTCTCGAGAGCAACGGCTCATCCTCACAGGCCACTGTCTGCGGCGCTTCACTGTGCCTCATGGACGCCGGCGTTCCCCTCACGGGCCATGTTGCGGGCGTTGCCCTGGGTCTTGTGACCGATGGCGTGAAAAGTGTCGTCCTCAGCGACATCGCCGGCGCGGAAGACCACCTCGGCGACATGGACCTCAAGATCGCCGGCACCCGCAACGGGATAACCGCGATCCAGATGGACCTGAAGGTCGAGGGAGTCACCCAGGATCTTCTCGTGGGCGCCTTCCTTCAGGCAAGGGAGAACAGGCTTCACATCCTCGAAAGGATGGAGGAGTGCATCGACAACCCACGGGATGACCTCAGCCCCCATGCTCCCCGGATCATCACCATACAGATCGACAGGGACAAGATAGGCAAGCTCATCGGTCCCGGCGGCAAGAACATAAGGGCCATTACCGAAGAGTCCGGCGCCGAGATCAACATCGCTGACGATGGCATTGTAACCATCCTCACCAACGACGGGAACAAGGCTAAGAAAGCGGTGAAGATGGTCGAGGCGTGCGTGGGCGTTCCCAAGGAGGGCAAGGTTTACGAGGGCACCGTCAGCAGCATACAGGCTTTCGGGGCGTTCGTTGAGATCATGCCCGGCATCGACGGGCTCCTGCACATAAGCCAGATATCAGACAAGCGTATCACCGAGGTCAAGGATGTACTGAGACGCGGCCAGCAGGTCAGGGTCAAGGTCACCAAGGTCAGGGATGACGGCAAGATCGACCTGACCATGAAGAACCTCGAGGAAAGCGTGGAAACGGAAGAAGAGGCCTGAGACCGCAATGGGAACTGTCGTGGTTATCAGAATTCTTCCGGAGGGTGAGGGGCTGCCTGTTCCAGAACAGGCAACCCCGGGTTCATCCGGAGTCGACCTTCTTGCGGCGGTTTCTCGGGACCTGACCCTCAACCCGGGCGCCAGGGCCCTTGTCCCTGCGGGGATAGCGGTTTCTGTCCCCCCGGGTTTCGAGTGGCAGATCAGGCCCCGGAGCGGTCTTGCCCTGAAACACGGCGTGACAGTCCTCAACTCTCCGGGAACCGTAGACTCTGACTACAGGGGGCCTGTGGGCGTGATACTCGTGAACCTCGGCGATACGCCGTTCGTGGTCCATCGGGGCGACAGGATCGCCCAGGCCGTGCTGGCTCGTGTGGAATCCCAGGTGCTTTCCCCGGCGGTTTCCCTTTCCGATACAGAGAGGGGGCACGGCGGCTTTGGTCACACTGGTGTGTAAGTATATAATCTGCATTACTATGGCAGCAATCATGGGCTGTGCCTACAGCTTCCGCGGAAGCCTTCCGCCCGGCCTTGAGACCGTTGCGGTGTCGCAGTTCAGAAGCTCGGTGACCGAGTACGGCCTCGAAACCGAGCTGACATCCATCGTCACGGAAACGATGGTGACCGACGGACGCCTTGCGGTGGTGACGGCCAACCCGGACACACGTGTTTCCGGACGCGTGACTTCTTTCACCAGGAGCGCGGAAGAGTACACGGGTGGTGAACAGGTTCAAAGGTACCGCCTCGATCTGAGGGTTGAGATTACCATGGAGGATCTGAGGAACGAAGATTTTCTGATCAGGAACGAGACGGTCGCCGAGTGGATCCTTTACGACCCCGCCGCCGAAACCCTTGCGCAGGCCCGGGAGAGGCTCGTCAGGACAGTTGCGGGGGAGATCGTCCAGAAATGCCTCTCCGGTTGGTAAGGGGGAATCCATGACTCGAAGCGGTGCTGTGAAACTTGGCTGTCTGATATGGATCGCTTTGGTGCTTCTTGTTGTTCTGTGGGGCTGGAAGCTCCTTGACTTCTATGTTCTGGGTCCGGCGGCCGTCAAAAAGGTGATGAATGAAACCTGGAGTCAAGTCAACTCGTTCGCTCAAACTCCCGTGAAACAGGCCGAGTACCTGACGAGATGGAACCATTGGAAGCGGGAACAGTCCATTCCGTTCGTGTACTCAGGCTTTATGGGGGATTCCTTCGTGGTGGAATGGAGCGACACGCTCCCAGTGCCGGTGTTCCCTGACATCACGCACAAGTTCCGCCTCGCCAGGATCGTTTACTGACATGTCAATTTCAGGTGACTGGCGTGACAGGCACTCCCAGCGCAGTTCCGGTAGCAGGGTTGTGTTCTACATCATACTCCTGGCGGTCACGGTCATCCTGATCCTCAAGGCGGGAGACTTCTCCAGGGGTTTCACGGATGTTTTCCTCAAGGGGAACACCACCGGAGAACCCAATTGATATTTGACGCCCACTGTGACACAATGGTCAGGACCGAATCTCCCGATGCTTTCGTTTCGGGCGGCGGCAAGTGCCATGTGGATCTTCCCGGCCTCCGCGAGGCGGAAGTCGCGCACCTCGTCACAGCGCTCTGCATAGAACCGTACCCCGACAGGCTCACCGAGGTCTGGGAGCACGGAGCCCGCAATTTCAGGGAGTGTTCCGTACTTTCCGGTGAAGTGAAGCTGCACTTCGCTCTCGAGGGGTGCATGCCGCTGTACCTGGACATGGAAATGCCCGGACAACCACTTGTCGCAAGCCTCACCTGGAACGGAGACAACCCCTACGGTTCAGGAATAGGCGGTACGGGAGGCCTGACTTCCATGGGCGTTACTCTGGCCCGGAAACTCAACGCCCAGGGGACCCGTCTCGACGCATCCCACCTTAACGACCGGTCCAGGCATGACCTTCTGTCCATGGGCATTCCCGTTTGCGCCACCCACTGCAATTCCCGAAAGCTGTGCGATTTTCCCCGCAACCTACCAGACACCGACCTGAAGGAGATCGCCGCGAGGGGCGGTGTGGTGGGTGTTACGCTCGTGCCCGACTTTCTGCGTCCCAAAGGTGAGGATCCATCGGTTTCCGATGTGGTCAGGCACATCGAGTACATCGCCGAGACAGCAGGGATCGATTCGGTTGGTCTCGGGTCCGATTTCGACGGCATCAGCGTACTTCCCCGTGGCATTCGGGGAGTGCGTGACATCAATCTGGTCTTCAGTGAGCTGTCCGAAATTGGATGGGGCGACACGGACATCGATAAAGTACGCTCGGGCAACTGGATGAGGTTTTTTTCCCTGTAACGGAGGTTTTTACTTGAAGTACGCACTGCTTTTCCTTGCGTCCGCGCTCCTGCTGGCCCAGACACCCATGGAATTCGGAATAATCGATGACCTGATCCGGGGCGAACCCTACGTCAGTCCGCTGAGCATAAAGGTCGTCCAGGGCTCACCAGCGGCCGGGAACGCCACGCTGAGAATGGCCCTCAGGGCCGGAGTCGTCTTCTCCGATGAGGGATCCTTCATCTTCGTGGATTCACTCTCCGACCAGGTCAACCTCCTGGGCAGGGCTGATTACAGGGGTCTTGTCGACAACGCCGCCATAACTCAGATTTTCACGGTCGTGAGAAGCAACATGCGGGTTCACGGCACTTCGGGGATCACGCATTTCGCCATCGATCTGGTGACCCCTGATGACATGGGCTGGGTCACGATAGAGACCGACATCACCAGAGTTGACAGCCTGTTGGGAGGCATGATCTCCCCCTACGCGTTCTGGAACACGGTGAAGATAGCCCAGGTGCAGGTCGGAATGGCCGGTTTCCCTCTCAACGTGGGCATCTTCGACGCCACGCAGGTTCCCGACATTGCTGTGCCCCAGCTGGTTGAAACCAACGCGCCCACAGGTTCACACGCATGGAAATCCCTTGTTCTTCCGGGCTGGGGGCAGTACTCGTCAGGCACCGGGCTTCCCCTGATCAACATCCTCGCTGAGGCGGGAGGCATTGCCCTCATGCTCAGTGATGATTATTTGAACGTGGGTGTTGGAGTGCTGGTGCTCAACCACATCATCAGCTTCACGGACCTTCTCTGACGGTACGGGGGGAAACGGAACAATGCGGGATTTTTCGTGTTTCGCAACACTGCTGGGGCTCGTTTTCTGGGGCCTTGCTTTCTGGAGCGGCCCGGACAGAGGCTTCTGGAAACTCGGTAAACCTGGTCTTTTCATGCTTGCCGTTGCAGTGCTCTTCTATCTCGTTGACTACCTCATCCCATCCAAAAGGCCCAAGCGAAGGCACAAAGTGCGCAGCGAGACGGCCCGCAAGTGCAGTGCCTGTGGAAAGCCGGCACTGAGCGGAAGCCAGTTCTGCAGCTACCACGCGAAGTACGGTTCAGACGGCGAAGCCAGGTAGAGCGATCCGGCGCAATGCACTGCTTCTGCTTGTTCTTGGCATCATTCTCGCGGCGGGGATGGGCACCAGGCTTGCAAGACCCAGGGTCCTGGAAGCCCGCAGGACTTTTCCGGCCCTCGGGACTTTCGCCACGGTCATAGTTGAAGCCCCCCGTGATCTCGATCCCGAAGCAATGATAAGCGGGGCTGACTCCCTTCTGCGTCGGATCGAGGCGGAGACGGGCAGGTTTCCCGGGCAGGGCGTGTGTGAGATCAACATGACCGGAAGGGCAGCTCTTTCCGAACTTGGTCCGCATTTGCTGCGGGTCATCGCGCTGAGCGATTCAGTGTTCAATTCCACCGGAGGGCTCTTCGACCCCACAGCCGGAGCTCTCGTAGAGGCGTGGGGTTTTCCGGACGACCCTCACTTTCCCGGGGAAGCTGAGCTGGAGGATGCACTGGGGGCAACGGGCTGGCATCTTCTGGAGTTCAGTGACGACTCGATTCTGATGCCGGAGGGTATGAAGCTCGATTTCGGCGCTGTGGCGAAGGGCTACGCCGTGGATCAGCTCTACGAATACCTTGTTTCAAGGGGAGCGCTTTCTTGTCTGGTGGAGGTTGGAGGGGAAGTAAGGTGCGGTGGTGAAAGGCTCTGGAGGGTCGCCGTACGCCACCCGCGGAACGGCGGTTACCATGCGGTCTTTGAAATGCGGTCGGGGGCGCTGGCGACAAGCGGTGACTACGAGTGTTTCCTCGTGCACGAGGGCGTCAGGTACAGCCATCTGATCGAC
>JAWOHL010000021.1:0-39591 GCA_046485185.1 Candidatus Fermentibacteraceae bacterium | reverse complement strand
TGTCGCGGAACAGGGCCGGGATGCCCGGGTTCTCGTTCATCTTGCCGATGGCCTCGGAATACAGGGCTAGTACGTCGAAGCCGCCCATGCCGGCGGCCATCAGTTTGCTCCAGCCATACTTGGCATAGTTTCCGGCAAAGAAGCTGCGGTTGCGGCCAAACTCCTCTGCCTCGGCATCCATGTCGTCCATGAACTTGTAGATCAGGGCGATGGTGATCTGCTCCACCTGGGACTTGGGGTCGGGCACCTTGCCGACGAGGATGTCACGGCAGGAGTCGATGCGGCGTTTGGTATCGGTATCGAGCATGGTTTCTTTGATTACATGAACTGGTTTAGGGACACGTAGTCCTTGATGTATTCCCTATTGTGTGGACCACGATGCCGGGGAACTCATTGAACTCGGAGGACTTGATATGCCTTGATGCCATGCCGACCTGGGCGCTGCCGTCGCCTGCGCTCTTGACGCCCACGCTGCTGCCGCCGCCGCTGACGATTATCGTGACGTCGGGGTTGAGGGCTTCGAATGCTTCTCCCAGAACCTCGGCCAGAGGCTGAACAGTCGTGGAGCCCACAACGCTGACCTCGCCACTCAGTGCTGCCGTGGAGTCGGCACCTGCTTCTCGGGTTGCCGGCTCGGGCTGTTCGCCGCAGGCCGCCGTAAGGACCAGAAGCAGTGTCGAGAGTAATGCTGCTGCCGTTTTCATTTTAGTTTCGTTCCGTTCTTTCCACTGGGCGGACTAGAAGTTCATCCGCCAGTTGAGGTACATGTTGGTGTAACCGTCGACTTCCTCGTTCTCGAAGCCGTAGTTGCGGGCGCCGAGCATGAGGGTGTTCTTGCTGCTGGTGAGGTCCATGGCCACACAGAAGTCGATCACGTTCACATTGTTCTCGGGCTCGTCGGCACCCACGGCAAGGTTGGTGGAGGGGTTCACCATGTCGTACCTGACGGCGGGGCGAACGGTCCTGAGGAAGCCATCGCCAACGGCGAACTCGGCGGCTGCGGCCACGCTCATGCATGAACCGTCGGTCATCTCCATGCCTGCTTCTTCCGCGCCGGTGCGGCCCAGCATGGCATACTCGCCCTCGAAGAAGAGCTTCGCGGTCTCACCCATGGGGTACTTCACAACCGCGAACACGTCGATACCGCTGCTGCGAAAGCTCTCGGTGGTGCCGGTGGTGTCCTCGATCTCGGGCTGGCCGATGGTGGTGTAGGCGCCGCCGAAGGTGATCCAGCTGGCAGCCTCGACGCTTGCCCTGGCAGCGAACTGGTTGTTCTCGTCGTTGTCGGAGACGGAGTTGTTGCCTGTGCCGTTGAACAGCGCCAGGTCGACGGTGACGGGCTCGAAGGACGCCACGAGGCAGATGCCGTTGTCACGTGCCGCGTAGTTCTTGTAGTCGCCGACGCTTGAGATGTAGGCCCTGTCCGCAAAGTACATGCTGCTGCTGGAACGGGTGTTGGCGTAGCCGAAGGGAACCTTGAACTGCCCGCCCATCAGGGACAGGTTCTCGGTGAAGTTGAGGTTGAGGAACATGTCTGCGAGCTTGATGTTACCATTGTTGCTGGAAAGCTCCAGATTGATCTTGCCGTCGACGAAGTCGTTCAGCTTGGGAAGCCAGTCGATGGTGAAGAACGAGGACATGTTGTTCTCGGGGTTGGCCTCTTCCTGACCGTAGAGATCAAAGCGGAAATAACCTGTTCCCTTGAACGTCAGCAACTCGGCGCTGCCGGTGCTGAACTCGCCCGAGGCAAAGGAGGTTGCGGCCATCAGCAGCACAAGAGCCGCGATGAGAAAAGACTTCATTCTTTTACCCCTTTCGGTTGTTCTGTTTGGCACCTGCCGTGCCTAGGCGCAACAATCCGATCCGGATGTTAACAGGGCATTCAGCGATTGTTGAGGAACTGTTAAGGCTGTCCGGTCAGGGGAAGCAAGTCTCCCGGAGGTGTCACCGCGCCACGGGAACCATGACGGTGAAAATGGTTCCCGCGCCCGGTGTGCTGTCCACCCGGACGGAGCCCCCCATCCCCTCGACGATATGCTTCACAATGGCAAGCCCGAGCCCTGTGCCCCCCACCCTGCGGGAGCGGGAACGGTCCACAACGTAGAAACGTTCGAACAGTCGGGGAAGGTGCTCGGGCGCGATGCCCGGGCCTGTGTCGGAAACAGCTATGGCCACCAGGTCTGCGTACCTTTCAGCCCTGACCTGGATGCGTCCCGAATCGGTATACCTCAGGGCATTTTCGAGAAGGTTCACAAGAACCTGTTCGAGGCGGTACCTGTCAACCGAGACAGCCAGTTCCTGGTCGTCCTGAAACACTTCCAGCTCAAGCCCCTTGCCCTCGGCGGACGATCTGAAAAGAGGGAGAACGGTTTCCAGGGTTTCCCTGACAAGCACCCTGGAGGGCGGCTCGGTGGCCGCGGAATCCTCCAGTTCGGAAAGGGTCTGTATGTCTCTGACCAGGCTTATCATCCTGTCGGCGTTCCGGGCGATCACCCGGAGAAGAGGGGCGGAGTCGTCCGACGGGTTTTCAAGAAGGGTTTCAGTGTAGCCCTTGATCGCAGTGAGGGGAGTGCGCAGTTCGTGGGCCACATTTATGGTGAACTCGCGCTTCATGTTCTCCATCCGTTCCTCGCCGGTGATGTCACGGAACGAGAAGACCCGGCCGGCGGTTCCCTCGATGGGTGCCGACTCGAAGGCAATGCTTCTCCCCGAGGTATCCAGCCTCCCCTTCTCCTCCTTCGAGCAGAGGACCTCGGTCACCGCCGGAGGTATGCCCCTCCCGTCGGGCTGGGCGTGGAACAACGCTGAAAAGGCGTCATTGGTCAGGACAATCCCGCCCCTGCCGTCGGTTACGGCAAGCCCCTCAACGATCGAACGGAGCACGGCCAGGTTCCTTCGGTCGCTGTCCCTCAACTCCTCCACGAGCTTTCCAGTTCGCGAAAGTGTGTCGTTGAGAACGGTCGCGAGCTGCATGTGCTCCCGGGTGGTGCCCGGCGAAGCACGGGCACCCAGATCCCCTTCCTTGACCCGCTCGGTGAGTTCAGCAAGTTCCCTGAGCGGGCTCGCGATACCCCTTGCGATGAACCATCCAGCTGCAAGGGCGAGCATCAGCAGACCAAGGATCATGATCAGTATCTTGCGGGCAAGGTTGTTCATTGCGCCGTGCCAGCGGTCGGTCTCAAGGCTCACCCTCATCACGGCGATCACGCTGTCCACGAAGAGGATGGGAACGGAAGCGTTGAGGGTGTAGGGGTCGCCGGGGCCTCCCGGGTTCTCGAAGGTCCCCTCCCTTCCGTTGAATGCCGCTATGACGTCGGGCCTTGTCCTTACGTTTTCCGGGACTGGAAGGGAAGGATCGCTGTCCGCTATCACAGAACCGCTTCTGTTCACTACCAGTATCCTGGCACCCATGGCGGTACCCGCGCTTCTCACATGGCTTCTGAGCCTTGAGAACACCGAATCCGCCACGAGCGGAGCGACCGATGGTTCGAGTGCCCTGCCGACCCTGGTGAGGTCGCTGAGGGAGGTACGCCGTGCCGAGGTGTTGAACTCGCCCAGGATCACAAGGGATAAAAGCAGCGCCATGGCGAACACCACGACCAGGTAGCCCCGGAAGATCCTGACGAAGACCGAGGGCAGGGATCTCAATTCACCATCCTGTAGCCGATGCCCCTGACACTGTTCAGCAGGTTTCCCGCATCACCGAGCTTCTCCCTGATGTGGGCGATATGAACATCGATGGTTCTTTCGAATACGAACTTCTCGCCCTCCCACAGAAGGTCAAGCAGGCTTGACCGGGAGAGGACCCTCCCGTTTCCCTCGACAAGTGCAAGGAGTATCCTGAACTCGGTGGGGGTGAGCAGCATCGGGCTGCCCCCCCGCAAAGCTTCGAAAGATGCCGGTCTGAGAACGATGGGGCCCCATCTGAGTTCCCTGGGGGTATCCGCTTTCACCCTTGAACGCCTTAGAACCGCCCTCACCCTGGCCACGAGTTCCCTTGGTGAGAAGGGTTTCACCATGTAATCGTCCGCGCCGAGTTCAAGGCCCAGAACCTTCTCGGTCTCATGGCCGAGGGCGGTGAGCATTATAACGGGAACGGCGTTGAGCCGTTCGGAGCTGCGGATGGTCCTGCAGAGATCGGTTCCCTGAATGTCGGGCAGCATTATGTCAAGGATCACCAGCGCGGGCAGGTGACCTCCAAGCCAGGCCAGAAAGCCTGCGCCGTCATGGAACAGCAGGGCTCTGAAACCGGCTTTCTCAAGATGCATGCCAACCAGCCCGGCGATGTCTTCCTCGTCTTCGACGACGGCTATCGGGCCTTCCGGACCGGAAAAACCCGTCAGGTCTTCCGTGGGGTTCCTGTGCGAAGCCGGCTGACCAGGGTTTGCCATGTCTCCCTCCAGAAAGTACCGCTGCTGCCCATCATGACCGACCGGAACCATTCGAGGGTGATTATCCATCCCACTGAAAACACGAAGGCCAGCGCGGTGATCATGAGGACCTTCGTGGTCCTTCTGGGGAAAACCCGCTCGTGGGCCGGAGTTGGCGGGATGAGAACCTCGATGGTCGGGCTTTCCCGGGCCTCCTCGATCCTGAGGTTCTCGAGTTCCTGACGGAGGAGCAGGTACACCATCCTTCTGGTTTCCACCTCGAGGAAAAGCGCCTCGTACCGTCGCATCATGGAGGGCAGGCTGTCGAGGGGGGGGAAGGCCATGAGCCCGGTTCCCTCTCCCGTGATCTGACCGCTGACCGCTTCGTGCAGGTACTCGTACCTGGCTGAAGCCCTGGCCCAGGAGGAAGACCGGGCGGATACGCCTGAGGAGATCGAGGAAAGCTCCGAACCGGCAAGGATGAGCTCTCGCTGCATGTCCGACAGGACCGATACCATCACACCGCCCTGCTCAGGCACCAGGAAGCCGGTCTGGGAACGGAATGCCTCGAGCCTGGCGTTGGCTCCGGCAAGTGAATCGTAAGCAACGGACAGCGACCGTTCGGTCTCTATCCTGGCCCGCCTCGCCCTGCTTGTGACCATCATGGATAACTGCCTGTTCGAGAAGTCGATAAGGTCCTGCACCATGGCAGCCGATTCGGTACGGCTTGCCGCCTTCACCGAGACAAGGAGCAGGTTTTCGGGGGTGAGGGTCACCGCCACCCGCTTGGTGAACCTCTCGAGGGTCCTCTCCATATTGGAGGCGTTGAGCCTGGAAACAAGGTCATACTTGAGTATGAGCTGTTCGAGAACCGGCCGTGACACAAGTACCTGCTGGACAATGGTGATGTCGGCACCTCCAGCCTGGGTCGGCAGCAGGTCCTCGAGCATTCCGCCTCCGAATCCGCTGAGGTCCATTCCCATGAGGCTCCCGAGCCCGAACCCGCCGGTCTGCTCGCCCGGAACCATCAGCAGAGCCCAGGATGCCCACTGTTTCTTCACCAGGAGGGTGTATGCCGACGTGGCCAGGGCGGCGATAAGGCATACCGCGAGTATCTTCCTGATGTTCACGGCAACGGAGCGGATCACCCCCGCGACGAAGGTGTCACTGAATTTGAACTCCCCGGTTTTGTCCTGCATCAGTTCCTCGTAAGGTTGATGATCGTAGCGGTCATGGCGACAAGACTCGCTAGGATCACAATGGTTGTCTGGTAACGGGATTCAATGCTGTAGGGAACCTCAATGACGTCACCGGGTCTTGCCTCGAGGGAAAGCGCTTCGGATCCCCTGGCATGCTCCTGCCCCATACGGGAGAGAAGGGTCCTGCCGATCCTGCCGCTGGTACCTGCACCCCCGGCAATGTCGATGCAGTCCCGCACGGTCATTCCGCTCTGGTAAAGAATCGCTCCCGGGTGGTTCACGGCTCCGGCGACAAAAACCTGATTGCCGAGAACGGCCATCCTTATCGTGTCTCCGGGAAATACGGGGTTTTGAATGATGCCCTGTGAACTGCTCCAGATCGGGTATTCTAGACCTCCTGAAACCAGCACGCTTCGCGCCAGATCAATGCGGCCTTCGGGACCTCCAGTCCTTCCCATGAACTCAGCCACCGTCTCGCCCTCGACGGAATCCCAAGCCTCGATCTGATGCCTGGCGTTGGGGAGCACGGTGCCGTCAGTTGACAGAAGCACCTCCCCGGGGCGGGCCAGAAAAACCGGTGTGTCCACCAGAGGTATCACGACCGAGGCGCCGTTCACAAGGTAGGGGTCTAAAGCGGGCTGGCCGTCGGGTCCAAATGAGAGGTCAATACCCTGTGAACCGCCATCGGGCAGGTTCATGACCCCCCTTCTGGAACCGTAGGGAGTAACTCCGCCGGCGGCAAGGACGAGGTCCGACACCCTCTGGATCGCCAGAAGCGAGTATCTGCCGGGTTTCTCAACCATGCCGGAGACCCAGACGTTGAGCACCCTGGGTTCCGCAAGGGAAAGCCCGATGCTCATTCCCGGATAGTACCTGCGGACCAGCGCCTGTAACTGCTGCTGGGCTTGCTGGATGGACATGCCGTCAACCGCTATCTGGCCCACTCCCGGAACCTGGAGCAACCCGTCGCCCGACACGGGGCAAACCGCAGCGGGAAGAAGACCCGCCAGAAGCATGACATCGTTGCATCCGCCTTCCACCACCGCGGTGAGCACGTCTCCCGGGCCAAGAATGTACCCATCCCTCGAAAGTGTTTCGGAGTAGCCGACCGAAGGGGATGCTGTTTCGACGGAACTCGTGATCTGTGGGACCTGGAGGGCTAGTATAAGCGGAAGAGCAAGAAAGAAGATCATTTACGCACTGCCGTTCTGAAGTGCTCGATGGTTGGGATCAAACCTTCCTCGAGGCTCACCACCGGTTCCCATCCCAGAACCTCACGGGCCCTTGAGATGTCGGGTCTGCGGATCTTGGGATCGTCGAGGGGCAGGGGGTCGAACCTGATGCCCCCACCCTTTCCCACAGCCTTCTGGATAAGTCTGGCAAATGAGACAATGGTCATCTCGTGGGGATTCCCGATGTTAACAGGCTCGTGGAACCCGCTTTCCATGAGCCTTATCAGGCCGTTCACCGTGTCCGACACGAAGCAGAAGCTCCTGGTCTGGGTGCCGTCGCCGAAAACGGTGAGATCCCTGCCGTCGAGTGCCTGACATATGAAGGCCGGTACTACGCGGCCGTCTTCCGCCCTCATCCTGGGGCCGTAGGTATTGAATATCCTGGCCACGCGGGTGTCCACCCCATGGGTGCGGTGGTAGGCGAAAACCAGGGCTTCGGCGAATCGTTTCGCCTCGTCGTACACACCCCTGGGACCGACCGGGTTAACGTTTCCCCAATAGGACTCGGGCTGTGGATGGACAAGGGGGTCACCGTAAACCTCGCTGGTGGACGCCAGAAGTATCCCCGCTCCCTTCTCCCGGGCCAGCCCCAGGGCTTTGTGGGTTCCCAGGGCGCCGACCTTCAGGGTCTGAATGGGGTATGCCAGGTAGTCGACCGGGCTGGCGGGAGAGGCGAGGTGAAAGATGAAGTCGACGGGACCCTGCAGGTAGATGTATTCCGTGACGTCGTGCTTTATGAAACTGAAGTCGCCCCTTCCGGAAAGGTGGGCGATGTTGTCGGTGCTTCCAGTGATGAGGTTGTCGAGGGCCACCACCGTGTGACCCGTGTCAAGAAGCCTTTCGCAGAGATGGCTCCCGATGAAGCCGGCCCCGCCCGTGACGAGAATCCTCATTCCGGAACCGCCCCCCTGGATTTTCCCAGCCTGTCCTGGTACATGCGTTTGTAGTACTCCCCAAATTCGCCGGATTTGATTGTTTCCCACCACTTACGGTTGTTGCGGTACCAATCCGCCGTGACCCTGATGCCTTCATCGAAACCCATCAAGGGGGACCAGCCCGTCTCCATGAGGATCCGGTCGATGTTGAGCGCGTATCGGCGATCGTGGCCGGGCCTGTCCTTTATGTACCTGATGAGCTCGGGACCGGCGCCCACTGCTTCGAGCACGGCCTGGGTAACCTCCATGTTGGATTTCTCGAATCCGCCGCCGATATTGTAAACCGCCCCCGAGGGACATTTTTCAAGGACCAGAAGAAGTGCCCGGCAGTGGTCTTCCACGAAAAGCCAGTCCCGTCTGTTCAGCCCGTCACCATAAAGGGGCAACTGCAGGCCGTCAAGCGCGTTGGTGATGAAAAGGGGAATCAGCTTTTCGGGGTACTGGTAGGGCCCGTAGTTGTTCGAGGCCCGGGTCACCACTACAGGCGTACCGTAGGTGTGGTGGTAGCTCATGGCGAGAAGCTCGCCTCCGGCCTTCGAGGCGGAGTAGGGGCTTCTGGGGCAGAGCTGGTCGGTCTCGAGGGAGTACCCCGTCTCGACACTTCCGTAAACCTCGTCGGTGGAAACCTGGAGGAAAAGCGCCCTGTCCTCTTTTCGGAACTCCTCGAGCAGCACCCTCACCCCCTCGATGTCGGTGTGCACAAAAGACGAAGCCTCTTCGATCGACCTGTCCACATGGGTTTCCGCCGCAAAATTCACCACCGCGTCACACCCCTGCATGGCCACAGCCACCACAGCGGGATCGCAAATGTCACCCCTGATGAATTGAAAACCGGGGCTTCCCGCGACATCATCGAGGTTCTCGGTTCGACCGGCGTAGGTCAGTTTGTCCAGCACCACCACGTTCCAGGAGGGCCTTGTCCTGACAAGGAGCCTGGTGAAGTTGCAGCCGATGAACCCGGCTCCACCCGTGACAAGAACCTTCATGGCCTTTCCTTTCCCACTGTCTCCGAAACCGTCACTCTGGCTTCCAGATGGTTGTCGAGGCCAGCGCTGTTGCCGCCGGTAACCACTCTAGCATCCTTCACTCCGGATCACCGGACCAAGGTAAACTTCAGAAGCCCGGACACGCCCTGTCTCTCGAGGATCAGAATATAAACGCCCGACGGCACGGGAGACCCGTCCGTGGACGAACCGTCCCAGGCGAAGTCGTTCCTGCCCGTTGTGGAGCACCGGTACAAAAGCCCCCCCGAAAGATCGAATATGCTGCATTCCATGGGCTCGTCGGGCACGCCTGCGATACCCAGTACCTCCCCCGCCCCGGGACGGAACGGGTTCGGGTAGAGCACGGCGGAAGTGGAATCACCGCTCAGGCCCTGTCCGATATCCGCGATCCATACCCCGTGGGATGTGGCAAGCCACAAACGACCAGACTCCCAGTCGCAGGACATGTCTCTGATATCCACCTCGGGAAGAGGGGTGTTGTAGGTCGTGAAAGAAAGCAGTTCATCATCGGAGCCGATCCTGTAAAGGGCTCCGGGGACAGCCGCCCATACGCCGCCCCTGTGATCGGGGCAAAGGCTGCCCACTGAACCCGTCACTCCGTTCACCATCTGCACAACACCGTCACGCACCCTTGCAAGGCCTGTGGCGGTTCCAGCGTAAACATCGCCGTTCCTTGTCACGGCAACGCTCATGACATTATTGGAGGGCAGGCCGTCGGCTGTCAAGAAAACCCTTTCCACACCGGCATCCACCGAAACCAGAGTGAGTCCGACGGTCGTAGCCGCCCATGCGCTTGTGGCCGAAACCGCTGCGATGTCCTTCACTTCCTTGCCCAGAAGGCTTCCCGCACTGGAGATCACGTTGATGACTGCGGTTTCCGGAATACCCGGCTGCCAGCTCAACCTGCTGATTCCGGACGGCTCCCCTGAGGATTGCCAGTAGGGTTCGTGGGCGAACCATGCCGTTCCGTCGTCCCACACCGATATGGCGTTGATCTGATCGTTGGGCAGGCCGTCATCGGTAGTAAACGTGACGCCGCCCTGAACGGACTGCCCGTCCCAGTCGAGCCACGTGACCCCGAAGTGCCACGAGGCTGCGAACACGGTGTTCTCCCGAACTCCGACTGCGAAGATCTGATTGTTGCTGGGCATGGCGCCGGAAACCCTTTGCCACTGCGAACCGTTGTAGTAACCCACACCGGAACGGTGAGCGCCCACCCAGCAAACCCCCGCGGAGTTGACGCCTATGGATTTGATATCGTTGGAGATGCAGCCCGGAGGAACATGCCGGGTGATGGTCCCGCCCATGATCAGGGCAAGACCGGGCCCCTCAAGCCTCTCCTCGGAGATGGAGTTCATCATGCCGGCCACTATCCCTCCACCGTCCACCTCACCAAGAGCCGTGACCAGACCGCCCATGAACTCACCCTCAACTTCGGCCCAGACACCTTCGGACCAGGTATAGACCGCATCCTGACCACCGACGATGATGCCGGGAGAACTGTTCAGGACAGATGTCGCCCGGATTCCCGGATAAGAGGACTGAAGCGCCCATTGACCGCCGGGAGGGCAGAGGTAAACCTTGTCGCTGGCGATCACCCAGAGCGTATCGTTGCGCCGGGTTATGCCGTTCACGGTGCTGCCGGAGAGAAGCGCAACCTCCCGCCATGACGAGGCCTCGGACGGTGATTGACCCGGAAGGAGCAGGGCGAGCCCGGAGTAGGTGCCCACCAGCAGTCCGGAATCGGAGGGAGCCACGCAATTCACCACGGAGCTCGGAAGCCCTCCGCCCGTTCCGCTCTCGTTATACGTTATGAAGTACCCGCCGCTGTTAATGGAAAGCCCCTGGGTTGTCGCCGCATAAAGGACGGTATCGGGGTGGACCTGGTTGATCATGAGGTTCAGGGGAAGCCCCTCGAGCTGGCCGTACGAAGTCACTGACCCGTCAGGGTGGAACACTTCGATGCCGGCCCCGAGGTAGGTAACCCAAAGGCTGCCGTCTTCATCGCGGTGGAGGCTCGAAACCCTGTCCCACTTCAGCTGGTCCTGGTAGGTCCATGTGGAGTCGAAAGAAAAACCTCCCCCGGACGCGGTGCAGAACAGTATCCCTCCCGCAGTCGCGGCGATCACGGTTTCCCCGTCGGTTATCATGTGGTTGACCGCACCGAAATGCGGGTGGTGGGTCCACTGAATAACCTCGACGGAGAGAGTCAGAATCAAAGGAATAATGTTCATGGGATCCTCCGGTTCCACCAGGAATAAAGATCGGCAAGACCTTCCTCGTGCCCAACGGATGGAGCGAACCCCCCCAGCCCCCGAAGCCTGCCGGGATTGCCCACCTGTTTGAAATGATCACCCTCCCTTGCGAGGACGGGGTCTGTGGTGACGGAGAGGCTCGCTCCCGACACTTTCAGAAGGAGACCCAGCATCTCCCCCATGGACACCCCCGTTCCGCTGCAGACGTTGTAAACCTCCCCCGGTTCGCCAAGGGAAAGAAGAACAGCATAAGCCCTCACCACATCCTTCACATGAAGATAGTCACGTACAGGGAACAGGTTTCCAGCTCGCAGGGTCGTGGCGCCCTCTTTCCGGGCCTCGATGATCCTTCGGCAGAACGATGGAAGCGCGAAATTCCCGGCCTGGCCCGGGCCGTAATGGGGAAACGATCGTGCCGTGACCACATCAAACCCCTCTTCCCTGCGGAAGTGCGCCGCGGCATGCTCCGCCGCCGCCTTGCTGGCGGCGTAAGGGCTTCGGAACTGCATGGGAGAATCCTCATCCAGGGGAAGCTCCGAGGGTTTGTAAACCTCCGAGGAACTGACAAGCAGCACCCGGGCGCCCGGGCACCGTGTCTGTACAAAACAAAGCAGTTCCAAGACACCCATCAGGTTAACACCATAAACATCCCGAAGGTTCCGGTGTGAGCCCTCCACGGAAGACAGGGCCGCAAGGTGAACGACGCTGCGAAAACCGCCCAGGCTCTCGGGAGCCTGTTCGGGAAGCCGCCAGGCAACCCTCCTCACACCCGGGGGAACTGAAAAGGCATCGGTGACATCAGTCGCCGCGTCGCCCTCCCGAAGCCCCAGACCCGGCATGAGGTGAGCCCCCACGAACCCCGCCGCACCGGTCACCAGAACAGGGCCGTCGGGAATGCAGACGCCGCACGGGGTCTCCCTCATGTCTCTCCTCCGAGAACGCGTATCTCTTCATGAAGAAGGATTCCGGTACGTTCCAGGACCCTTCGCTTCGCGGTACTGACAAGGGTCAATATATCTTCGGAACACGCGTTGCCGGTATTCTCGATGAAATTGGCGTGAACGGGAGAAAACCTGGCTCCCCCCAACGAAAAACCCTTCAAGCCGCACTCTTCCAGCAGCATTCCGGGAGGCGGCCCGTCCTTTGGTCTTCTGAACACGCTTCCGGCGTTGGGAACGGTAATGGGAAAGTTTGCCCTTCTCTTCCCCAGAACTTCCCTGGCCCTTTCCCTCAGTTCTCCCCGGTCGCCGGGTAAAAGCTCCAGAACAACGCTGCACACCGCCCCGGGTCTAGTCTGGAAAGAGCTTGTCCTGTAGCCGAACCCGCACTCTTCGCTCGAGAGATGCCGCGTTTCCCCCCCGGGGTAGACAACCTGAACACTCCTCACGACATCCATCATGGATGCCCCGTAGGCACCCGCGTTCATGAAGACAGCACCCCCCGCAGTGCCGGGGATCCCCACTGCGAAAACCATTCCGGAAAGACCCAGGGAGCATGCGGCGCCGGCAAGGGAGGGAAGAGGCACGCCTCCGCCCGCCGTAACGGTTTTTCCCCGGGTTTCGAAGGACCTGAACTCTCCCTGAAGGCTTATCACCACGCCGTCCCAGCCCCGGGAAGGGGCGAGAAGGTTCGAGCCCCGTCCGATCATGGACCACTGAGTGCCGGAGCCCTCCACCCACTTCATCATCTCCGCAAGCTCATTCCGGCGGCGTGGGGTGAGAACCGCGCAGGGTCCGCCTATCCTCCAGGTGGTCAGATCGGATAGAAGCACCACCCGGCACCGATCCGGGAAGGCATTCATGGCGGCCCGGCAGATCATGTTCTGAAGTCCCTTCCCGACAGTCCCATCAGACATGCCCCGACGGAAAGGTAAGTGAAACCCGAACGGGGGGCGCTCCGTTTTTCCATGAACGAAAGAACCGCCCTGTAGAACCACGGACGGAGAGCGAGCATGCAGAAAAACCTCATCAGAACCAAGCCGGGAGTCAAGGGAGGCCGGAAAAGGGGCTCGACCCAGAGGCTTCCCAGCAGCCCCGCGGCCTCCGGGTGTTTCGCCAGCGTGTACTTCAATCCCGTTGCGCCGTACTCGACCATCTTCTCGGAGTGCTTTCGGGGTGTCACGCTATCCATGTGGCGAACAATTATCTCCGGGGTCCAGTGAAAGATCGCGCCGGCCTTCCATAGCCTCAGGCCCGCCTCCACGTCCTCGCCGCCATACCGGTCAATGGCAGGATCGAACCCGCCCGCACCAAGGAGCATTCCGCTGTCCACGCTGAGGTTCCCCGTGATGAAGTACTTCCACGGAAAAACCCCCGGGGGTCTGTTCCCCATGGCCCGGGAGTCGAACCATCTCTGCCACGCCGAGGCGTCAGGCGAGTGAGCGTTGATCCTGGCGCCCATGAGGAAGCTTGCTCCCATGGCCCTGCGGGTCTTGACGTGCTCACAAAGAAGGTCAGGGCCGAACTCGAGGTCGGCATCCATCAGAAGGGCGACGGGCGCGGTCCCGGCTTTCATTGCCTCGTTCCTGGCCACGGGTCTGTTCCCGGAACCTTCGAGCCTCACAACACGAACCCCTGCGTTGTCGGGAAGAGCCGCCAGAGCGGCTGCGAACTCACGCTCGACCGGAACATCGCTTCCATCGTCGGCTACCACAAGCTCCCACGGAAACCCGCGGGTGTCCTGCGCCGCAAGACACGCCAGGGTGTTCCTGAACAATGAGCCGCCGTTTCTCACGGGGATCTGCACCGAGATATCAGGGTTTGTCATCACCGCTCCCGGCAGCCTTCAGCCCCATGAGCACCAGCACGGTCACAGCCGTGACCACCAGTACGATAATCGAGCGGGTCCCGGGTCCGAGGCCGGAAGCGATCCCCGCCGCCACCGGAAGCGCCATCAGGGGAAGAACCGCCCCTAAACTAACGGGAAAGACCTTTCTGCCAAGCCAGAACAGGCTCATGCCCATGAACATGTTGGCCGCCATGGTGGCGAAGGCCGCCCCCACCGCACCGGCAACCGGGATCAGCCTGAGATTGAAGCCGATGTTCAGCACCGCACCGAAAAAAGTCATTCCGCCGATGAACCTGGTCTGCCCCGTGAGAAGCGGCCCGGTCTGGCTCACGGTGAACAGGGCGTAAAGGGCCCCGGAAGCAGCTATCCACGGAAGCACCGCAGCGGCCGGCAGCCAGCTCCCGCCGCCAAAGACGAGCGTGACCTCACGGGAAGCCAGGGCAAGCACAATGGATGCCCAGACCACGCAGGTCATGAAGGTCAGTGCGGTTCGCCCCATCTCGTTCAGTGAGCCGCCCTCCCTCTTCTTCCTGAAGATGTGACGCTGCCAGGCCATGCCGAAACCCATGGTTATCGGAGACAGGATCAGGGCCGCCCTGGATGCCCATTCGTAATAGCCGCTCTGGGAAAGATCGGGGCAGATGGTTCTCAGCATCACTATGTCCGCTCCCGACAGCACTATCATGGCAAGCCCGGCCGGTATCAGTGGAACACCGAAGGCCAGAAGCCTGCGGGTGAGACCGGGGTCGAGGATCGCGGCCGAATCTGCGGTGTGTTTGTACATGACCAGCACCACCACGCCGAAGGCTGCCAGGGTGGGCACCCATCGCGCTCCTATGAAAGCGGCCAGGGGGGACACGCCCCTGAACCCGGTCATGAAAAGAAGAAGCAGTCCCAGACTTGCCAGCCCACGGCAAAGCTGAAGCATGAAGAAGAACTGTGCCATGCCCCTGGCCCGGGCAGTGGCCGAGGCCGCCTGAAAAAGCGCCACGGCTCCCCCGAGGGCCAGCGCGTGAAGCAGAAGTCCCGGGCTGGTCAGACGAAGCGTCCCGAGAAGCCCGGGAGCTGCAATGACCGTCAGAACGGCGCAGAACGCCAGGGGAACCAGCGGCAGGACCGAAGCCAGTAAGAGGATGCTCCTCCTGGCAGCGCTTTCGTGCCATGCCCGGACCACAGCGGTGGGCAGCCCCAGTATTGCAATTGCGGCGACAACTTCGCTTACCGTTGAAAGCACTCCGAGTTCCCCGACCTGCGGGGCGGTCAGCCAGCGGCTGATGAAGGGCAGGAAAGCGAGCTGGACCATCCCGCTCACCACCATGGCCAGGGCGTAGAGCAAGGTTTCCCGCCCCAGTTCCCTGTGCGTCGTATCAGCCTTCAACGGTCCACCCCAAGTCCCGGTACCTTGTATGGAGGTGTTCGGCCACCGTCTTCCAGTGATGCCGTTTCCGGATCCAGGGTGGGCCGGCAGCAGCATGGCGCAGACGCAGTTCCCTGTCCTCCAGAAGCTCTTTCAGCCGGCTCTCGAGGTTGCCGGGCGTGACGGTTGCAAAGGGATGGTCTGGAATGAACTCCTCGTAAGCCCCCGACAGGTTGGTAACGGTGCAGATCCCCATCGAAAGGCTCTCAAGTGAATTGACCCCGTACCCCATGTCGCCGTCGGCGACCTGGTCAATGGATATCTGGCAGCCAGCCTTCAGTGCCATCGCGGCAGCGTGCGGCATGTCCTCGATCAGCACCAGTTCGACGGGATGTGTGGAAGACAGCTTCTCCACGGCTCTGATGATCTGTTCGGTTCCCTTCACCGACCTTATCCGGGGAGCGTGGCATATCCTGATCAGGTCGGTTCCGGGCAGGGCCGCAGGCACCTGGTCGGGGTCGAAGGGAAGAAAGAGGTATTCGATCTCGGGAAACCGCCGGTAAAGGTCGAACTCGCATGTGGTGTGCAGGTCGGTGGCATCCCAGACGGGCCTGATGGCCCCCCGCATCCTCAGGTCGAGGCCGTGATAGTTGCTGACTATCTTTTTTCCCATGTTCTTCAGCCTTTTCACGTCCCTGCCGTCACGGAAGAAGCTCATGCCGCCCTCGAGGTGGTAGATGTCGAAGTTGTCGAGGCCGTGTTTCCGTCTGGCCCGGGCGAGAACAGGCGTCCAGACCAGGTCTCGGAACGCCATCAGAACACGTTCGATGCGCGAGGGAGTCCAGAATATCCTCTCAGTTGTGCCGGTGAACGGAACCCTCATGCTCCCGCTTCTCACGAGTCGCTTCAGCACCCATAGCCATTCCTTGTGCCCAACGAAGGGGAGGTTCAGGCAGATGTCCTCGTTGTAGAGGTTCCTGGCCCTGTAGAATGTCACAAGGTTGCTTTCGTGGCCCAGGCTTCTGTGTCCCCTGACGAACAGGGTCAGAACACCTGTGTAGTTCTGGGGAGAGAGGTGGAGTATCCTCACGATGACCGCCTTCTGGTAACGATAACACCCGCCGTGATGAGCCCCAGCCCAAGAACCGTCTGAACGGCGGCGCCGACAGCACCTGCGGCCCTGTACCCGAGTATGTCAGGTCCGGAGAACGCCGGAGAGGCGAGGGTATTCACAAGGGGCGAGTGGGAAACCGACCAGAGAACGGACTGCCTGCCCGCAGTGTGGAAATGGTCGGGGCCGAGGTTCCGCTCAAGCGCGTTGGTATCAGTAACGCCCGCCAGAAGGGAGACCGCAAGGGCAAGACCGGCCAGGACAGGGAAAGCCCTACCGCCGGCACCGGGCTGCAGAAGGGGCAGGAAAAGAAGGGGCAGAGCCTGAAAGAGAAACCTGGGGCCCCAACCGGTTCCGCCGGTCCAGTCGTAAAGGAAACCGTGCATCAGGAGGGAGAGGGCGAAGGGGAGCCAAAGCCTTGGGTTCCTGCACGAGACCGCTGCGGCGACCCACATGGGCGCGTACCACAGAAGCCCCTTACCCGGGCTGAAAAGAAGGCCCACGATGCCAATGGAACCAGGGTTCACCGACATGGCCGGGTCCTGGCTGTGGCCGTCATCGAAAACGCCTCCGAACCGGTACTGGTTGTACGCCATCACCAGAAGCGCAAAGGGGATCATGGCCCTGAGAAAGGCCAGATAGCCCCGTTTCTCGCCTGCGCCCATCCAATAGACTGGCAGCAGGAGAACCGAGTCCAGCCTGACAAGGATGGCCGCGCCCAGAAGCGCGCCCGCCGCTCCAAACCGCCGGCGGTGCATGAACACTGCGCCCCACATGGCAAGAGCCGTCGCGGCGGTGACGTCGTAGGGCATCCGGCCGTAGATGAGTCCCATGCATCCAAGCATCACGGGGACAAGGCGGCGGCGGTCGATCCTTCCAAAAAAGCCCCTGCCCAGCGCGTCCAGGGAAAAAAGAAGCGCCATGCTCGCCATTGCTCCGATGGCGGCGCCTGTCACCTTGCCCACCGGCTCTCCCAGAAGAAGCCCGGCACCCGCGGCGGGAAGCAGGACCACCGAATACCCGATCCCATGGGGAACGTAAGATTCCGACCGAAGACCCTGAACGCTCCATCCTAAATCGGCGGTGAAAAGGGGTCTTGCTCCCAGCAGGGACTCGGCCACCTGGTACTGTGCCGTGACATCGGTTGTGAAAAGCCTTCCCCCGAACACTAGCGCCAGAAGCCCGGCCCAGACGATCCCGGGACCCAGGGCGCCGCAGGCGATCGGGCGCCGGTCAGACCTTACCGACAAAGGTGTTCCTGAATCGTCCCCGGGCGGTGAAGCTCTCCTTGAACCTGCAGAGACCGTGGTTCACTTCCCCGTTCAGGGTGAAGGTGCCAAGGTCAAGATGGCTGTAGCCCATCTGACGCGCCCACTCTATCACTTCCCGGTAAACCAGGTTCACCGGCCTTCGGGACTGGTGTTTCTCATTGTGGCTGATGTAGAAGGCCAGGGTGACCCTGGGGTTGGCATGGAACATGATCATGCCGGCCAGGACCTCTCCACTTTCGTCCACCGTGGTGAACTGCCTGATCTTCTCGTGTCCCAGAAGCTCCTCGAGCCTCTGCAGCTCTCCGAGTGTGTGCGTGGGTTTGACTCCGTGACGGTCCTTGAGGTTGTCCGCGAGTACTGGGTAGAAGCGGGAATAGTCCCGGTCCTCACAGACCTTGAGACCCGATTTCACAGCTTTCCTGACTCCGCGCCGGGCGGACTCACTGAAAGCCAGGTCGATCTCCTCGCCCAGCCGTCTGAGGTCGATCACCGCAGTGAGTTCGCGCTTCGAGCAGGTGAAACCATGGTTTCCGAGCACGAAATCGATGTAGTTGTGAGGTCTGCGGAAATACACCGACGGAGGGATCGTCATCTCCACCATGCCGTAACCCCTGGCGCGGCAATGGTCGAGCAGGGCATCCACAAGGCTTTCCACCATGGAAAGTGAAGCGTCATCCTCGAGAACCGGGCCTCCGTACGACGCGCCGGGGTAGCTTCGGAACCAGGTGACGCCGTCACGGTCAGAAAGGGCTCCGGGAATCACGGCGACCATCCTGCCGTCTTCGTCCTCCGCCACAATGTGCTCGTTTTTGAAACGTCCCTCGGGATGGTAGTCGAGAAAGGCCGGAAGGTGAAAGACCGTGCCGTTGTTGGACCTGAGGACGAAATCAGTCCAGTTCTGCCTGTCTTCCGGCGAGGCGATCCGTATCCGCAGCATCAGCGAACCACGGCTATTCTTGCGGGAACGATCGAATCGCCGTACTCCACAAGAACCATGTACACTCCCGAAGCGGCCCTGGCGCTCTGAAACTCGCCGTTCCAGCTCCACTGGGATGGTGTTTCCGCCTCGATGACGTCAAGGAACGTTCCGTCGACCGAATAGAACTCGACCCTGACCGGAAGCTGACCGCTCGTTCCAGTGAGCCGCAATTCACCCTCTGAGGGAAGGTAGGGCTGCGGATAGAAAACGGGACCCGACGCCTCCCCTCCCCCCCCTGTAGTGGAGATAGTCCAGATACCGTTTTCCGACGAGAACATGATCTCGCCGGTCGTGGGAACCGTAACGGCAAACTCCTGTCCTGGTCTTGAATAGGGGATGTAACTGGAATTGCCGGAGTCGAACCAGTAGACCTGGTTGCCGTCGATGCAGCTAACTCCGGAATTGCCTATGCACCAAATCCTTCCGGCGCCGTCGACTGCCAGGGCCTTGACCGAACCGTCAACCCCGGTCACGGAGACGAAACCGCCGGAGGTGTACCTGGCGAGACCTGAGGAGGTGCCGGCGTAAACTCCCCTGCCGGGAACCGCCAGTACGCAGTAAACCTCGCTGGAGGGAAGGCCGCTGGTGACCGTATAGGCCTGATTCGGACCCGGATACCATGTATCCTCGGACGGGTCGGCCGGGTCGCCCGAGTGCACGAGAAGCTGGCAACCCTGACCCTCGGTGAATGTGATCCAGAGGCTGTCGGCGCCCTGGGGGAAAACTCCCCTGACGTTCTTCACGGCCAGCCCTTCCGAAGGTGTTCGGACAGCCCAGACCATCTCGCCCTCGGGATCGCCCCGGAATCCGGTTATGCCACTGGGATCATCTGGGGGCGATGTGAAATGGAGATCATGGGCGGCCCAGACACCGGCTCCCTGCCGTGCAAGCATGTTGACCTGGTTGTTCACCATATCCGAAAGCACGATTATGGTGCTCGGTGGGACAGGCAGAGCAAGGGAGTCCCGGACGAAAGTCAGGAGTCTGTCGTCGGAGGAATCAAGCGTGCCGTTGTCCCAGATCCAGGTGAGCCCGTAATGGTAACTGGCGGCCCACACTCCCGGGCCGGCCCAGTCAGAAACGGCGAAGATCTGCTGATTGTTGGGAAAACCGCAGTTCTGGGAGGTGAAGGCTCCCCAGCCCTGATCCGGAAAGTACACCTGCGCTCCCCTGATGTAGGTTCCAGAGTATATCCTGCCCGCCGAGTCCCTGGCGATCTGGAAAACGCTGGAACAGTGCATTCCGGGAATGACGTCGCTTACCCAGACACCGTCCTGACGGTACAGGATGCCCCTGCCTGCAACCTCCATCTGTGGATCGGCGACTCCGTACCCCATCCAGAGCCGGTCGTCAACGTTGCGAAGAAAACTGGGGGTGATGTCGTTTGGGACAGGGGGGGTCAGAGCCATCCATCTGCCGTCTGTGTACTGCAGAACCGCGCCGTTCCTCGCAGCGACGATCCGCCCGTCCAGCTCCGCCACACCTGTCACTACGGTGTCAGGCGCCGCTGTGTAGTCGAGTATCAGCCTGAAGTCATCGTTTCCCGGAGTCAGAAGGGTCACGCCGGCGGTCCCGTAAGCGCAGACTCCGGGAGTTGTTATCTCGATTCCCTTGAGAGTCAGGTTTTCGGTTGCTTCCCAGCTCTTCCAGGCGTCGGGGTCGAAGGGTGACATCCCGGTGTCGAGGGAGAACACTCCGCGTTCCGTGACCATCCAGATCGAATCGGAGCGAACGGCCATTCCATACACACGGTCCGCGTCGAAAACGGTCCCCTCCTCGATGGGAATGAAGCCCTGGGAGTCACCCCGGGCAAGGCCCCCGTCACTGCCCACCCAGACATACCCCGATACCTCGGCGATGGCGTAGATCACTCCGCTTCCGGGTATGCCCTCGAAGGGTGTGAACACAGTGGACTGACCCTCGTGGATGAATACAAGCCCCCGTTCGGTGGCTATCCATAGATCACCCTGCGAATCCTGCATGACGGCCCGGGTTCTCGGGTGGGGAAGCTGGTCGGGGTAGCTCAGGGTTTCCACCACTCCCTCCCCCGCGCGATACCGCAGGACCCCCCCCGTTGTGGCGCACCAGATGCCGCCCTGGCCGTCGGAACACACGGAACGGACAAACGTGGTGGATGTTGCAAGATCCCACCGGGGAGAAAGAGCCATTAGCAAACACATCATTGGAATCATTGCAGGACCTTTCAGAACAGCCAGGGAAAGCGCAGGTGCCACACCATCCAGACCGCTTCCCAGACAATTGACTTTGACATTTTGCTCGAGCCCGAATGCCGGTCTACGAACACAATGGGAACCTCGGTAACCCTGCATCCTTTTTTGTGAAGTTTGTATGTCACTTCGATCTGGAACGAGTAGCCGTCGGACTTTATCCCGTTGAGGTCAAGAAGGGCCAGGGCGCTTCTGCGGAACGCCTTGAAGCCTCCGGTCGCGTCCTTCACGGGAAGGCCCGTGACTATCTTGGTGTACATGTTGGCGCAGTACGACAGAAGAAGTCTGGAAAGTGGCCAGTTCACAACGTTCACGCCATCGGAGTAGCGCGATCCGATGGAGAAGTCGAACTCGTCCAGGGCCTTCACCAGAAGAGGAACTCTCTGGGGGTCGTGGGAGAAGTCTGCGTCCATTTGAACCACCGGGTCGTAGTCACCGCTTGAGAGGGCCCATCGGAAGCCCGCTACATAGGCCTGCCCCAGACCGCTCTTCATGGGCCGGGACAGAAGGTGAACCCTTCCGGTATCCGCATAACCCTGAACCACAGCGCCTGTTCCGTCCGGGCTCGAGTCGTCAACGACGAGCACGTCGGGGGCAAGGGGAAGGTCGAGCAGCACCGGCAGGAGTTCAGCTATATTCCTGACTTCATTGTAGGTGGGTACGATAATCAGGGTTCTGCCCACGAGCCCGCCTTTCGATGAATGTTTTGACCAATATAACCCCACGGACGGGAAGAGGAAATTGTTGAAAACACCCCTTGCCCTCCTTCTACCATTGCTTATGGCCACGGCCCAGGTTCGGGCTCTCTCCGTATTCCCGGTTCTGGGCTACAGTTCCTCCACTGGTTTCATAATTGGCGGAACCGCGGCGGAACCCATCCTCACCCCAGACAGCCTCCAGACAGGGATATACACCCTCGGCATCCTCTACGGGACCACGGGAATGGTTTCGGTGAGGGCTGACTGTGTAAGGGCTCTGGCCCTGGGAAGCAGGCAGTGCTCGCTTTCGTACGAAAGACTAATGGAAAGGGACTGGTTCGGCTGGGGAAACAACACCCACCCCGACACCACGGCGGAAATGGACTACGAAAAGCAGAGCCTCTCCATCCTTTTCGGCAGGGCGGTATCCCGTGGTCTTCTTCTTCATGCCGGCGTCTCAGTCAGGCATTCATCGGTATACAGACGCCAGGAGAGCCCTCTCTGGGATCTTACCCCTTCCCACGAGTTCGGCTCGACCTGGACACTCGGCCCCGACGCGGGGGTAACCCTTAACCGCGGTCTCCCGGGCGCCCCCCGATACTCGGCAGGACTCGCGGGCGCCCTCCAGACCGGATCCGTAACGTACGGCAGCATTACGGGACGGTTGTCCGCCTGGCTTCCCGCGCCGGGTGGGCTGGAGATGGGCGTTGTCCTCAGGGCATCCCGCCACTACGGTGCCGACCGCACCCCCACTCCGTACGCTCCTTGCATCGGTTACGCTCAGGGCTTCAGGGGTTACAGCGATTTTCGGTTCACCGGCCCGGTCTGGCTCCTCTGCTCAGCAGAGGCAAGAAAAATGCTCATCAGCTTCGACGTGCCTGTTTTCGACCGTCCCTGGCAGGCAGGGCTTGCGGTTTTCGCCGATGCGGGTCAGGTCGCTGAGTCATTCCCGGGGCTGGGAATGAAGAGATTCCACTTCGATTCGGGCGTGGGGCTGAGGCTGCTCACCCACGACAATCTGATGCTGAACGTCGACGGCGCATGGGGTGATGAGGGGCTGACGGTCAGCGCCGGGATAGAGCATCCGTTCTAACCGTGAGGGAGACAAAATGAAAAGGCTCTGTTCGTCCATTCTCCTCCTTTCACTGCCTGCACTGGCACTACCCCTCGATCCCCTTCCGGGCAATCCGGTGCCGTTCCGCTACAGCGCGTACCCCGAGGCGTCGGGCGCTCTCTACACCAACCCGGCGGGCTTTCCGTGGCTGAAGTATCAGGACATTGCGGTGACATGGTCGTTTACCGACTCAACATGGGAGGGGTTTGACGGCATAAGCATGCAGGGCGCCCAGGGAGGTCTGGGCGGCTGGTGGGAAGACAGGGCGAACCTCAGGCGCTTCGACACGGCGGCAGGGTTCAGGGTCAACGACCTGTTCACTCTGGGAACGGGCTTCTCATGGTTCGACCCCACGGTCGAAGACCACCCCCTTGACGGTGCGACTTTCTTCACGGCCGGCGCCTGCATCAGACCTTCAAACCGGTTTGGGGCGGGCCTTTCATGGCGAAGCAAGGTTCGTGAATATGACCAGCACATGTCGGCAGGGCTCGCACTGCGCCCCGTCGGCAACCTGTTCACTGTGACCGCGGACTGGACCTGGAGCGATTGGGGTCTCGACGACGGTAACTGGCAGGCCGGTCTCGAAGCCGTTCCTGTGCCCGGCTTCACTTTCAGGGGCGCCTTTTCAGAAGACATGATGACCGGGGGCGTTCAGGTGGACTTCCAGAGGGCGGGCGTCCGAAGCGCCGTGGTGATCGACGACGGTTCCTACCTCGGTGGCACGGGCTCTTTCATCATCCGAAGCGACAACGCTCCCAGCGTGCTCAACACCTCGGGGAGGTTCATCGAATACTGCGCCGACAACTCTTCGGAAGAGCCGTCGAGAAGGTTCCTGGGTTCCAGGACCCCTTCGTTTTCCGAACAGATGGTCCTGCTTCGAAGAGCGGCGCAGGACCCCGATGTGCCCGGCCTGCTTGTGGATTACTCCGATTTTTCCCTTAACGCGGCCCAGACCGAGGAACTCAGGGAGGTCATGGTGCGCTTCCGCGGGGCGGGCAAACCGGTCTACGCCTTCATCGAGTACGGAAACACAGCATCCTTCTACAGCGCCTCAGTGGCGCGAAAGATCTGCATGCACCCCGCCGGACAGATCAGCATCAACGGTTTCACTTCCTACACACCCTTCCTCAGGGGCTTTCTTGACAGACTCGGCATCTTCCCCGACCTGATGCACATCGGTGATTTCAAGAGCGCAAGCGACATGCTGACCCGCACGGACATGACCGACGCTCAAAGGGAGGCCACGCAGGCTCTGCTTGAAAGCGCCAGGGAAGAGATCATCCGCGGACTGGCCGACGGCAGGGGCTACGAACCGGCTCAGGCGCGGGCTCTTTTCGAGAACTCCCCGTACTGGGGCGCCCGAGCCAGACAGATAAGCCTCGTCGACACGCTTCTTCACCCCGACCAGTTCCATGGCTTCGTGGAGGAGCAGGAGGGCAGGGCCGTTTCGGTAATGTCCCCGGAAGACTACGAGTTCAACATCCCCACACAGACCGATTGGCTTCCCGACCCAAGGGTGGCGATCGTGGTCGCCACGGGCAACATCATAAACGGGGAGAGCGGCGGTTCCATAATGGGTGCCAACATGGGCAGCGAAACCATTACGGATCTTCTGGAAAGCGCGGCCTCAACCCCGGGTGTGAAGGCGATCGTGCTGCGGATCGACTCCGGCGGTGGTGATGCCATGGCCAGCGACGACATGTACAGGGCGGTCCAGCGAATCCGCGAGGAGATGCCGGTAGTTGTCAGCATGGGTTCGGTCGCGGCCAGCGGCGGCTATTACATGGCGTGCGGGGCCGATGCCATTTTCGCCGACAAGCTCACCGTAACCGGCTCCATCGGCATCATCACCGGCAAGTTCGTTTTCGGTGACCTTCTGGAACGTATCGGAATAAACGTTGAAACCGTTTCAATTGACCCTGCGGGAAGCCCGGGCAACCCCTTCAAGCCGTTCACGGAAGAGGAATGGCAGAGGGAGTTCGAGGCCATGAGGGGCGGTTACGATTTGTTCGTCAGCACCGTGGCCGAGGGCAGGAACATGACTTTCGACCAGGTGGACTCCATTGGTCAGGGAAGGGTCTGGTCAGGTTCAGACGCGCTCGAGCTGGGGCTTGTTGACTACAACGGCGGCGTGGCCGACGCCGTTGTTCATGCCGCAGGGCTGGCCGGCATTTCCGAGGGCTTTCCCGAGGTCGTGGTTTTCCCCGAGCCCTCCTCCCTCGGCTCCTTCGAAACCGGCATCCCCTCCCTCTCCTCCCTTTCCTCCCTCGCCAACCACCCTCTCTTCACCGGAGGCGGCTACCTCTATCTGGGGGACGGACTTAGATAACTTCGTTTGTTGCAGTAAAAAGCAGCGCACCAACTACTTGAGAAAAGGGCGCTGCTTTTTTCGTATGGTGTTGCGGGCATTGTAGTTACTGCAACAAACGAAGTTATCTAAGTCCGTCCCCCCATCAAAACCCGGGCGACCTCGGGGCGGGTGAACTCCACGGGGGGGAGTTCGCCGGCGGCGAGCATGGAGCGGACCATGGTGCCGGACAGGAACACATGGTGTTGCGACGTGTGGGGGCAGGTGCGGGAAGTGGCCATGCTGCCGCATGTCCTGCAGAAGAATGAGTGCTCGAACCTCAGGGGCACGATGCCAATCTCGGCTGGTTCGAAGCTGTCGAATATCTTCTGGGCGTCGTACGTGCCGTAGTAGTTTCCGACCCCGGCATGATCCCGTCCCACGATGAAATGGGTGCAGCCGTAATTCTTCCGGGCGATGGCGTGAAAAACGGCCTCCCGGGGGCCCGCATACCGCATCGCTGCGGGAAAGACTGAAAGGGCCGTGCGGTCGGGGGGGAAATAGCCCGAGAGGAGCTCGGTGTAGCAACGCATCCGTACTTCCGCTGATATGTCACCCTCTTTGGTGTCCCCGACTAGAGGGTGAACCAGAAGACCGTCCACGATTTCCATGGCGCACTTCTGTATGTACTCGTGAGCCCTGTGGATGGGGTTGCGGGTCTGGAAGGCTACAACGCTGTTCCAACCTTTGCTTCTGAACAGGTCGCGGGTCTCGGAAGGGGTCAGCCTGTATTCGCGGAAGGGCTGCGAATCCCGGCAGTCAACCGCCCTGACTTCCCCGCCGATGCATGTTTCGGTGAGCCCGCCCAGGTACTCCACGCCGGGATGGGCGGGATCGGTGGTGAGGAGTGTGGTCTCTGCTTCGTGAAGAAGTTCCCTTCTGAACACATCCGTAACGGTGATCATCCCCCTGACGCTGCCATCGTGCCAAAGTAGCGCGGTGTCGCCGGAAACAGGAACGGGATCACCGGGCTTGTGCGAAAGGGTCACCGGAAGGCTGAACACCCTGTCGTCCGAAAGCCGCATCCGTTCAAGGACGCTTGCGTAGTCATCGGAACTCATGAAACCTGAAAGGGGGCTAAGTGCTCCGCACCCGATCATTTCCAGGTCGCTTGCCTCCCGGGAGTCGAGGTTCAGAACCGGCAGACCTTCCGGAATGGATTCAAGGGAAATCGAACGGTCAATAAGCTTTCCGCCGTGGGGCTCTATCATCGCGTGCTGTCCTTCTTGGTTGGTAAAACTCAGGGAGTGTATCTCTCGGAGGCGATAGTGCGGGTGGCGTATGCCTGGGTCAGGAGATCGCGGATCAAACCTTCGAGTGGGATCTGCTCCCACGACTCGTAGTAGCGAGCGGCAACGGCCCCGTTGGAGTCAATAATCAGCACCGCGGGCATTGCGTTGACCCCGAAAAGCCTTGTGACCGTACTGTCGGGGTCGAGAAGCATCGGGCAGCCCATCGGCCAATGTGAAGCCTCCTGCGCGGAACCTATTCCCGCGGCCACGATCACGCATGCCACGGGTGATTCGTTGAACTGCAAAGCTATCTCCTCCATGCGGTTCACGTCCCGAAGGTCGGCAAGCACGCTCAGGCTGTTGAAAAGTACCACGACAACGTGGCCCTTCAGTTCCTGGAACAGGCTGATGTGATCCGGTGAATTGACCCAGGTGTAACCCTGGGGGAAATCGGGGGCCAGATTGTGGCGAAGCACCTGGCCTGATTCCGGCTGTGCGCGGAACATGAAGCCAGCCAGAACGGCGAAGACACCAACGGCAAGCGTAAAAAGCAGTGCATTCCGGGATTTTTCCCGGGAGTAATCACTGGCCGGCAGATCACGCCTGTGTTGTTTGAAAAGGCTCAAAAACTACCTTCCGATCAACCTTCCCAGAATGAACGCAACAGGCATCCAGATTATCGATGACCCGAAAAAGAAAAGCCACCCGTTCTTCACGAATTCGAGGTCGCCGTGATGAAGGGCGAGGATCGCCAGGGCGCTCCAGCCCAGGAGAAGAAGGCCCAGCACCGCGCTCTCGACTTTGCCGGGATTCGCCGCGATGGCTGCAACGCCCGAAGCCGCGAAGATCACTGGCCACCAGCGACCGAAGTTGATACCCATCCCCATCAGAAGAAACACAACCCCCAGGCCGCAGGCAATGATGGAGAAAACGATCAATCCCCTTGAAACCGTTCTCATGGCAACCTACCTTTCGGGCTCTGCCGGGGGGGTGAGGGTGGTCAGATCCACCAGCCACCTCTCCCCGATAAGTTCCACACCAACCTCCTGAAACCCCGAATCGGTGGAGAGGACCACAACGCGCCAGGACTCCGAAACATGTTGAACGGACCTGACGGTTCCCGACAGGTTCGCGACATCGGGGTTTAGAGCGGTCATTCTTATGAAAAGGTCGCGACCGTCCATCCCCGCGAATTCTTCAGGGGTGACGCCCCCCGCGAGGGAATCGAGAGCTCCGCTGGACTCTTCGTACCCGAACCTATGCAAAACGACTACCGTTGAATCGTAAACTGCCCTGGTGTCGGGGTTGAGCAGATCCCATGCTTCGGAGGAGGCTCCTTCGTCGAGGTTCAGCACGAAAGCCTTGACCACCTGGGCGGCCGGATCCTGGCCGCACCCGCAAAGGACCGCCACAACGAGGACAAGCATCGTTTTCATCAGAGACAGTGCACCACAAGGCCGCTGCGCAGCTTGGGCTCGAACCAGGTTGACTTGGGGGGCATGACCCTGCCGGTGTCGGCTACGGAGAGAAGCTGGTCGAGTGTGGTGGGGTACATGCTGAACGCCACGGAGAACTTTCCCGAATCGACAAGACGAACCAGCTCGCCCGTTCCCCTGATTCCGCCTATGAAATCGATCCTGTCCGACGTTCTGGGGTCCTCGATGCCGAGAACCGGCGACAGAAGGTTATTCTGAAGGATGCTCACATCCAGCCCCTCGACGGGATCGGTTTCGGGTGACTCACCCGGAAGGGGAGCCAGCGTGAACCACTGCCCCTTCATGTACATCGAGAACTCTCTGGGAACAAGGGGGCTGGCCTTGCCCGAACGGGTGAGGGTGAACGACTGCGAGACCTTCTCGAGGAACTGCTCGGGGGTCATGCCGACAAGGTCCCGAACGGCCCTGTTGTAGGGCAGGATCCTGAGCTGGCTCTTGGGGAAGATGACGGCGAGGATGAAGTTGTACTCCTCTAGACCGGTATGGTTAGGGTTGGCTTCCCGGCGCCTTTTGGCAACGATGGCCGCCGAAGCGCTCCGGTGGTGGCCGTCGGCCACGTAAAGGTACGGAGCTTTGGTCCTGAAAGCACCTTCGAGCGTGGCGATATCGGCCTGGTCTGCGACAAGCCACAGCGTGTGCCTTATGCCGTCCGACGCCGTAAAATCGTATTCCGGCGTACCGGCAGTGTACTTCTTCTCTATGGAGTCCACGCCGGGGATATCGCGGTATGTGAGAAAGACCGGCCCCGCCTGGGCGTTGTGGGACATGATGTGGCGGATGCGGTCCTCCTCCTTCGCCTTGCGGGTGTGTTCGTGCTTCCGTATCACGTCATTGTCGTACTCTTCGGCGGAAACGCAGGCCACAAGCCCAACCTGGGCGTGATCACCCATGATCTGCCTGTAGAAGTAGAGCATGGGCTGCGTGTCCTGCACCATGAGGCCCTCTTCCACAAGCCTTCTAAGGTTGACCGCCCCCTGGCGGTAAACTTCTTCGCTGTAAAGGTCTACAGCCGGGTCGAGGTCGACTTCCGGCTTTACGACCCTTAAAAAGCTCAGCGGGTTGTCCTTCACAATGTCACGGGCTTCATCGGAATCAAGGACATCGTAGGGAAGGGATGCGATCCTGTGAGCGAACTCCTTCCGGGGTCTCAATCCCCGGAACGGCCTGATCATCGACATTTTCAAATCCTCCGCTTGGTGTTGGAAAGCAGTGCCAGATCAGAATCAACCATTTCGCGTACAAGCCCCTTGAAACAGGTTTCGGGGCGCCAGCCCAGGACGGCCCTGGCCTTCGAGGCATCGCCCTTCAGGGCTTCGACTTCGGTGGGTCTCAGATATCGTTCATCGGTCTTTACGAACCGTTGCCAGTCGAGGTCGAGGTAACGAAAGACCTCGTCGAGAAACTCCCTGACCGTATGCATCTCTCCCGTGGCCACCACGAAGTCACCGGGGTCGGGCTGCTGCAGCATTTCATGCATGGCCTTCACGTAGTCACGCGCGTGGCCCCAGTCCCGGGCAGAGTCAAGGTTGCCGAGAACCAGGGAGTCGGCAATACCGAGTTTGATGGAGGCGGCGCCGATGGTGATCTTTCGTGTCACGAAGTTCTCACCCCTCCGTGGGGATTCATGGTTGAAAAGGATTCCGTTCGAGGCGTGAATGCCGTACGCTTCCCTGTAATTCACGACCATCCAGTGAGCACACAGCTTTGAAGCGGCATAAGGGCTTCGGGGGTGAAAAGGTGTGGATTCGCTCTGCGGGGGGGGGCTGGAACCGAACATCTCGCTGGTGCCCGCCTGATAGAACCTGCACTTCCCCTCAAGACCCGTTTCCCTCAGGGCATCGAGAAGCCTCGCAACACCTATGGCGTTCACGTCGGTCGTGTATTCAGGCATCTGGAACGAGATCCCCACATGACTCTGTGCCGCCAGGTTGTATATCTCGTCGGGCTCCACCTTCTCAAGGATGCGGTTCAGTGCGCTGGAGTCAGACATGTCGCCGTAATGCAGGAACAGAGTGCTTCCGTATATGGAACCGTCGGTGGTGAGCGAATCGATGCGCCCCCGGTTGAAGCTGCTCGAACGCCTCACCACTCCGTGAACGGTGTACCCCTTCTCAAGCAGGAACTCGGTGAGATATGAGCCGTCCTGCCCGGTGATACCGGTGATAAGAGCCTTTTTCAACAAAGACCTCCCGGAGAATAGTCCCGGAGTAAAATACTACGTTCTGCCGCCCGCGCCCAGAACCGTCTTGAGGGCTTTCCGTTCAGTCGGCCAGCGGGGATCGAGCACAACGCCGTCGATGGACCTGAAGAGCCGCCTCCAGGGGCCAAGGTGAAGACCTGCGGCTGAGGTGAGTGTTGCGCCTTCGAAGACCACCCTCCACTTCCACTCCCTCTCCCCCCTGCCCCATGCCTGCACCGCCACTGGAAGACATGCGGGATCCGCTCCGGCGTGGCACGCCTCCAGCATGGCCAGCGTGCCCCAGGGGAAGCCCTCCTCCCCGGGCGGCCCTGCGGGTTCGGCTGTACCGCCCGAAAGCCTGGCAACCCTGGCGGCCAGCACCGGAAGGTCGGCGAGCTCCGAGCACCTCCCAAAATCCTTCCTGGCCTCGGCCAGCAGGAACAGTGGTCCACGGGCAAGAGCCTGAGCCCTCGCTTCAGATCCTTCTTCGATCCTGGCAAGGCGGGCTGCTTCAAAGACTGATTCCGCCTCTTTCCACCTGCTTGCGTGGCAGAGAACATCGGCGAGTATCGAAAACCCCGTTCCATCCGGGGGGAGCGCCCTGGCTGCCGAAATGGCCTGTGGAATCTGCCCAAGTTCAAGCAGTATCTTCACTTCCCTTTGCCTGAGCTTCATTGCGACATCGGGGTCAGTCTCCTGGCGCAAACGGTTCTTCAGCGCGAGGAGTTGACAGCCGCCCGGTCTTTGATTACGCATGACCTACCAATACGGATGGAGCTGCAATGGACGAACTCTTCGAAGGCATCGTTTCGAACACCACCTCGGGTGCTTCGGAAACATACATGAAGATACTCAATCACATAATCCTGGGTAATTTGAAAGACCCCGACCTTCCGGAAGCCCTGATGCGGTCCGCGGGGGACATGGTTCCCCTTTGCTACGTCTCCAGGCGCCTCTCGCAGGAACCGGTTTTCAGATGGAAGGACACAGCGGGCGACCTGCAAAGAGAGATCAGGCAGCAGGGGGTCGAAGCGGGCATCCAGCTCTACAAGCAGCTGCAGGATAGCGGCAACATGATTCTGTGCCACAGCAGAAGCGGCTCGGTGCTGAAGGCGCTGGAGCATCGCAAAAACCGGCTCGACACGGTTTATCAGACTGTTGCCCGCCCGGGCGAAGAGGGCAGAAGCGCCGCCGAAACGCTGATCCAGAATGGTTTCAAGGTCGAGCTCATAGAGGACGATGCCTTCCCAGCGGCCCTTTCAAAAGGTGCCGTTCCTGTGATGGGAGCCGATGCGGTAACCGAGGAGTTCCTCGTGAACAAGATCGGTTCACTGGCAATGATCAAAGCCGCCCTCGAAGCTCAGATCACACCCATCATTCTCGCGGGCAAAGAGAAACTGATCCAGAGAAGCATCTACGGTGACCGGCCTAGAGGAAGCCAGTTCGAGAGGATCCCATTGACGGGGCTAAAGGTTATCGTGGGTCCCCAGACATTCTCCATCCCCAAACACTCCGCGAAGCTCGCAGCCCTGATCGGCAGCCAGGAAACCTGCTGAGATGGGTTCCCAGGCCCTTTACGAGGGGCACTGGCGCTCCCTTGAGAAGGCTTTTCTAAAAAGTCTGGCTTCGTGGGATGAAAGGCCCCTCGCGGTTGTCACAGCGGGATACCCGCTGCTCGAACGCCTTGTGGAAGTGCTTGAAAGAGCCGGCACAGGAGATCTGGCAGGCGTTCAGTTCCTGCCCGGCATTCCCAGGCTTGCTGAAAAGCTCTCTCCCCTTCCCCCTCCCCTTCAGGTATCCCCCGCAGACCTTACGGGATGCGGGCTTTCCGCGTATGGGTCACCGGAGAAAGCCCTTTCAGGAACCGGTTTTTTGTCCGGTATGCTCG
The DNA here is from genome assembly GCA_046485185.1 of Candidatus Fermentibacteraceae bacterium. Lineage (GTDB taxonomy): Bacteria > Fermentibacterota > Fermentibacteria > Fermentibacterales > JCC-6 > UBA6080. The sequence goes on along the minus strand of JAWOHL010000021.1, from coordinate 7,909 downwards.
AGCAGGGGATCGGCTCTGAAGAGTTCGGGCTTGTGCTGCAATCCCTCCCGGAAGACCCCGGGCCAACCGCCCGAGGCGCTCTCAAAGCCCTGCAGGCTTTTGAGGAGGCACTTTCCACAGCGTACCCCGCAAGAGTGGACACACTCATGAGGGAAACGCCGGCAACGGCTTTCGCGGGTGTTTTCATGTACGGCTTCTACGACCTTAACCCGGCCCAGAGAAGGTTCGTCAGGGCGCTCTTTGCCGGCACGCCCGTCACCTGGTTCAGCCCGATTCATCCGTCTTCCCCCTGGAGGGGAGTGTACGAAAGGACAGGTGACTTCCTGGGAACGCTATACACCGGAAGGCGCCACAGGGTGGACGCCGGGCTCCCCCTGTCGCCAATCGCACGACTTGGAGAGAGCCTGTTCACGAACAAGGTGCTATCGCCACCGCCCGGGGTGGAAACCATTCGATGCGGAAGCGGTCTTGGTTTTGACCAGGGGCTGGTACACGCGGTCAGAACCCTTCAACAGGTCCGTCCGGGTTTTCGCGTGGCGGTGGCCGCCCGAAGCCGTGACAGAGACAGCGCGGCCCTTGCCCTGAACCTGGCGGGGATCCCGACGAACCCCGGGGTTTCCATGCCCCTGAGCGCCACACCTTTCGGGCGCTTTCTCATGGGCGTGTGCGAGCTTCCCGCGTGGGACTGGCACAATCTGGAGATACGCAGACTGCTTGCCTCGGGGGTGGTGTTCGGGGAGAGCCCATCCCGTTACGCCGAGCGGGTATCCGCCACAGGCGCCCGATTCGGCATCGAAACGCTGGCAGAACTTGACATGCCCTTCGCGAAAAAACTCGTCACCTTTCACACCGGCCTGCCCGAGGCAGGACCTCCCACTCTGTTCCTCGACGCCCTCGAGAAGCTTGTCGATAACCCTGATGGCATACCGCTGCCCGGGCTGTTTCACGAACTGGTCTTCAACAGGCTTTCGTGGAGCTTTCAGAAAAAAGTTACCCTCGACGGCTTCAGGGTGATGCTGAAGGCCCAGCTCGAAGGCACATCCGCCCAGGTTTTCCCCAAATGCCGCACAGGCGTCCAGGTTTTCTCGCCGGAGCAGATCAGAGGAACCCTCTTCGACGGGATCGTGCTGACCGGCCTCGAAGAGGCGGTTCTCCCCTCCAGGACACCCGAGGATCCCAGGTTTCCCATGGTCCTTCGCAAAGCCCTGGGCATGAGTTCAGGGGAAACGAGGGAACAGGAGGAAGCCTTCGTTCTGAGGCAGGTCTTTGAAGCCGCTGGTGAGCGGCTGGTTCTGGTGGTCCGCACCATGGACTCCGAGGGCAGGGGCCAGAGGCCTTCACCCCTTGTCTCGAGGCTGCTGGATGCACCGGGGGTCGACTGTGTCACGGTGTCGGATTCGGCTCCGGCACTTCTTAGCCCCCCTTCGGAAGCTCCGTTCCTTGACAGGTCACTGGCAGCGGAAAGGGAAAGGCTTTCCCATGGAGTCTTCGGCCCTCACGACGGAATTCTTGGACCCGGTGTCTTTCCCGTCCCCGAATGCATGTCCGCGACAATGCTGGAGGCTTACGCCTCCTGTCCTTTCAGGTACATGGTGGAAAGGCTCTGGCGGCTTCCGGAGCCGGTCGAGGCTCCAGTCATCTCCTTTCCCGACGGAAAAACCCACGGAACGCTCGTTCACAGGGCTTTGGAACTCGCCATCGCGGGGGATGACCCCGAACGCGCGGTAAGACACGCACTGGAAGGCCATGATCTGAAGGCTTTGCTCGGTTCGGCGGCGTTTGCCTCAAACTATCCCCAGACACTCCAGGACAGCGTTCAAAGGGCTCTGGCCTTCTTTGAACGCGAGGGGTTGAACCCCCTGGCCAGCGAGAAAGCCGTAACGGGGACCATCGCGGGCCTTCCCGCAGCGGGAAGGCTCGACCTTCTCTTGACCTCGCCGGCGGGACTCGTCGCCCTCGACCTTAAAACCGGCTCCCCGGACAAGACCCGCAAACCCCTCGAAAAGCCGGGACTTTTCCAGCTTCCGGTCTATTATGCCCTATCACGTGAAAAACCCGTGATGATGGGCTACCTTCATGTTCAGAAGACAGGCGCGCCCGTCATGAACGGGGTTTCAAGCAGCGAGATCGTAAAGGCAATGCCGGAGGTGGAGGCCCGGATCCTTGAAATCCACGAAGGCATTTCGAACGGATGGTTCCCGCCCGGGGGCGACGAGAGCGTCTGCGGCTATTGCGGCTGTGGCCATCTCTGCCGATTGAGCCCCAGGACGCGTCTTGAAGGGAAGGTGAAGGGTGTTGGACCCTCCTGACAAGCCGTCCCGCGACAGGATAAAGGCGGAAACAGCCCGCAGTGTGGTCGTGGAGGCCAGTGCCGGGACCGGCAAGACCACCCTTCTCACCGAACGCGTGGCCAACCTCGTTCTGCGCGAAGGCATTCCGCTTGCGAACCTTGCCGTGGTAACATTCACCGAGGCCGCGGCTGCCGAACTCAGGGTGAGGATAAGGGCGGCCCTGCAGGGACAGGGCGGGGGAATGGGGGCCGCATGGATAACAACCATCCACGGCTTCGCATCCAGGGTTTTGAAGGAGTACCCGCATCTGACAAATGCGTACTCCGATTTTACAGTCGAAACAAGCCACTTCACCGGCAGGGAACAGAGGATGCTGTGGGATTCGAGCCTCTCCTGCCTGAAGGCGAAGGACGCTGCGGAATGCATGCCGGCACTGGTCAACCCGGGCTCGGAAGCCCTCCGGGAACTGGCGTCCAAACTCGAACCCCTTCGCTGGATCGATGACATCAGGGTTTTCGGAGATCATTCCGAGGCGCTGGCAGAGGGTCGACACGATGTCCTGTCCCGGCTAACCGAACTGGCCGCGAAATGCGCCGACCCTTCCGACCTGTTGTACCGGCAGGTGGCTTCGGTTCTCGAACCGCTCGCCCGGGGCGGTGAGTTCAGAAGCCTCGGGACGATCAAATGCAACGTCGGGAAAGCTCAGGCCTGGGGGGGCAGGGAAACACTGGATGAGGTGAAGGCTGAGGTCAAACTGCTGAACGCAAGCCTGGACAGGTTGCGTGGCATCGAGGCATACGCCGTTCTCGTCCCGGCACTTGAGAAGATAGTCATACCTTGCGCGCTTTCTGCAAGAAGACGCTGGGACAGTGACAAAACGCGCCTTTCCTACGATGACCTGCTTCACCTGGCCCACGCCGCGGTCCAGCAAAGCCCCGACCTCAGGGAAGCCCTCTCCCTTCGATTCAGGCACATCCTCATCGATGAATTCCAGGACACAAGCCTGCTCCAGGCCGACCTGTTCCTTGGTTTTCTGTCCTCATGCGGCATGGACGGGCGACTGACAATCGTCGGCGACCCCAAACAGTCAATCTACGGATGGAGAAGCGCCGACATCGAGACTTACAGAGACACCGTGGATTTCGTGCAACGTGAAGGCGCCCTCAGGGAAACCATATCCACCAGCTTCAGGTCCTGCCGGTCCGTGATCGGCTTCGTGAACGCCTTCGGAAACGCTCTTTTCGAAGCAGTTCCCGACGAGGAGAAGCCCTTCCTCCCCGAGTACTCTCCGCTTCTGCCCGCTCCGGAAGCGGAGGCCGGGCCAAAACCCCATGTCGTAAGGCTTCCCGTGCCATTCGACGATGGCCCTGCCGCCGGATACAAGGGCAGGGTTCAGGCCGAGGCCGTAGCTGACATTCTGACCGGCGAGAAGTACGGCGACTGGGCTGTTCTATTCAGGGCTGCCACCCGTCTGGAAGAGCTGGTCGAGGCACTGGACAGCAGAAACATCCCCTATACGGTCGAGGCGGGAAGGGATTTCAAGGAAAGACCCGAGGTCAGCGACACCGCCATGCTCATTCGAGCGGTCACCGACCCCGGCGACAGGAGGGCCTGGGTGCACACCCTTCGCTCCCTCTACTTCGGCCTGGACGACATCACCCTGAGCCTGGCCCTCACGAACAGACCCACCCGGGAGGTTCACGAGGCCGAGGGGGTGCTGCGCGGCCTTCGGGAAGCGGCGGCTAACCTTTCGCCGGGGCTGTTCATCGAGACCGTTTTCCGCACCACATGCATAACTGAAGCAGTCAGGGAGAGCGGTTTCGAGGTGAACCGGAGGCTGTCGAACCTCAGAAGCATCCTGGAGCGAGCCAGGGCGTGCCAGGGGATGGATCAACTCCTCGACGTTCTCGGCGGAACATCGAGCCTTTCCTCCGAAGAGCCGTCGGCATCCCCGGAAAGCGGTGAATCCGTTACCCTCAGCACCATTCACAGGGCAAAGGGGCTCACATGGAACAATGTGATCCTTCTCAACCCCGGAAGGGGAGGTAGTCCTCAGAGAACTCCCCTGCTCACCGACCCCAGGGCATCCGAAGCGGCAGTGGGGCTCGGAGAGGGAAAAAGCCCGCACTTCGCAAGGCTCTCTGCGCGTGAGAAAGCCCGCACGAACGCCGAATTCAGACGCCTTCTGTACGTTGCGGTGACCCGTCCCCGGCAACGGCTTGTGATCTTCTCCGACGCTGACGAAAAGCTCTCGGGTCATGCGCTTGTCCTTCGAGAGGCGCTTGCGGGGGCGGCAGGCTTCTTCACTGAGGAAACGCCCTCCCCTCTGGACCTGAGTTCCCTTCACGGCAGTCAAAGCCCCAGTGCATTCCGCCCGGAGCCCTCCTTCATCGTTCCGAATCGGCAGTTTCCCGAGGCTGAACAGGGGGCGAAGGCCATGCGCCTGGGAACAGAGGTACACGGGCTGCTCGAGAAGATCGACCTGACCTCTCCTGAAACATGGCTCGAACAGAACCTGCCACTTCTCAGGCGGGGCATGGAGTTTCCCGACACGGCGGCGGGGCTTGCACTGGAGTTCTTCCGGACTCCCCTGCCCTTCATGCTCTCGAACGCCCGCGTGGTGGGCAGGGAATACCCTCTTCTCTCACGCGGCAGGATCCAGTACGTCGACCTTCTTCTGGACATGGGCGACCACCTCGAGGTCATCGACTTCAAGACGGACAGCCCCGGAATGATCGGAACGCTCATGGACGAATACAGGTTGAAACTGAACACCTATGCGGAAACGCTCGAAAAGGTCACGGGGAAACCCGCGGCATGCAGGCTTGTTCTCCTTCAGAACCGGACGTGCGTGACAACAAGGGAGCCCTCCCCCCCGGAGACCCGGGGAGGAGGGCGGGCAGATCAGTCGTAAAGTGAAAAGGACTGTTCTTCGCTCAGCCTTTCCAGCCTCTGGAATGAAACGGTGATGGTGCCGTCAGGGGTTCCGGCATAGGTTTCGACCCTGAGAAGGGCCTCGCCCAGCTGCCCGGCCGTGGGGACGAATTCGATGTACGAATTGAACCCCTCGCCCCCGTCATCGTCGACAAGCTGCGAACCGTCTGCGAATGTCACGATTATCATGGCGTCGAGGTCTTCGCTCTCCGCGGAGATCGAGTAGTTGTACCCACCCACCATGTTCAGCGTGAAAAGCCCAATTGGAACGCCTGGGTCAAGCGTGAGTTCGTGTACCGCTCCGAGGGCCAGAGGAACCGGTTCGGGCAGGTTCTCTTCGCCTGATTCCACAAGGAACGTCACAGCCGCCTGGGAGGCGTCGTCGTAGGGAGCTACGATGGCAAGGTAGGTTCCCGGTTCGAGGTTGAGGATGAGGGTTGGGTTCCATCCGTCGTAGTCATCGTTATAGTCCATGCAGTAAGCATCTTCGGGGCTTTCGTAGCCAAGCAGGGTCAGGGTGCAGTCAATGTCCGACACTGCGGAAAGTTCATACAGCCCCGATTCTTCAACTACGAACCCGAAGGCGGAGACCGGCGTGGAGGCCACGATGCCCGAGCAGTGCCACTCGTCATTGATACCGGGCCAGAAAACCATGGCCATCTCTTCGCCCGAGATGACCCCTTCACCCGAACCGGGTACTTCGACCCATGATATCTCGCCGTCACCCAACTCAACTGGCGACACGGAAAGGCTGAAGGGGCTGTCCTCGCTTCCGGAATAGGAGTTCACCAGAACGCCGTACGATCCCGGTTCGAGGTTAAGCATCAGCCGCGAGTTCCAGTCCATTCCGCTGTCGTCATTCATGGCCAGGTAATCAGCCCTGCCCCTGTCGAAGGAGACCACCACCATGTAAGGATCGAATTCGTCGGAATCCAGGGCGATGGAATAGTAGCCTTCGGTGGTTACGGAGAACGGCACCAGAATGGCGCTCTCCCAGTCAGAGACGTAGATCTCCGAATCGTCCAGGTCATCGACCAGTTCTTCCATGCAGTCGTTGCCCTTGTCTTCGAGAAGGAACGACTCCATAAGTCCTGTGGCAAGGGTCGCGCCGATTGTCCACTCCTCGAGGTCACCTGCCGTGCCCTCGCTGACCGCGACTGTCACTCTCCCCCGGTCACCGTTCAGACCCCACACAAGTATCCTGGCGCCGGACGGCACCTCTCCAAGCACTATCCTGCTGTCGACCTCGCCGTCCCAGTCGTCGTTCACGGCCAGAACTGCGCCGTCCTTGTCAACCACGGCCATCACGGGGTCGAACCTGCCCGAAGCGGTAGCTTCCACAACAGTGATCCCGCCGGATTTGAGTTTGAGTTCAACGCACGGAAAGTCATTTTCGACAGGGATCCCCGCTTCAAGAAGCACAGCCTCAGCGTCGGCGAGGACCTCTTCAAGCCCGGGATCGGCAGCCGTGATCTCGACCTCGGCTGTTTTGCCGGGACCGAGCCCCCCCTCGAGAAAACACCCCGAAAAAAGCAGTGCCGACAGGATGAACGGCAGTGAGGTTTTTACCATGGTTCCCTCCCTTTTCTTCGTTGCAGTTGCTGGAAAACACTTCGGAAAGCCCACATTGAAGCCTTGTATCAATAACCCCGGGCGATGGTTTTGAAAAGCCGCGGGATAAATGGAACCGGGGCGCCGAAGCGCCCCGGAACCTGGAAAACGAAAGGAATCTAGCGGATCAGCGTAACCTTGGCCGTAGCCATCTGGCCGCCCTGGGTGAGCCTGAGGAAGTACACGCCCGTGCCAAGTTCCTGATTGTTCCAGGTGATTGTTGCCTGACCGTTCAGGTTGCCCTGGAAGGGGCTGGACACAAGACGGCCCGTGATGTCGTAGACCGAGAGCGACGCGGGGCCGTCCACGCCGGACAGGTGCACGGGAACCGTTCCCGACACGGGGTTGGAGACGGATACGGTGATGGGTGCCAGGAAAGCGCCCTCGGCATCGGTTTCGATGCCTGTCATGGGCCAGGTCTTGGTCATCACGCTGGGGTCGCCGAAGAGGTGGTACGCCTCGTAGTAGTACTTGGAGCGGCCACCGCCGGAGTAGTAGGTGAAGACGGCGAGAAGTCCGCCGTTCATGTAACCCATCGGCCAGTGGACATCATCGCCCAGGAAGAACTCGTACTCGGCCCTCTCCTGGATGTCATCCTCGCCCCAGTAAGTGCTCGGCCAACTGCCCCAGAAGTAAAGGCCACCCCTGCCAGGGGTGCGGGTCCAGGTTTCGGCCCAGCAGGTGCCCACATTGTACTGCCCCGTATTGCACGCGTGGGAGAGAACACCCGGGAACATGCCGTCGTTGGTGAGCTGGTTGAAGTCGGACGAGCCGAAGCTCATGTCGGCCCAGCTCGTGCTGCTGCCGTGGCCGCTGAAGGTGATCATCGAAACCCCGCCGTTGATCGCCGTGACTGCCTGGGCCGCCGTGCCGCCGGAGTGGGGGTAGACCTTGGTGCTCATGTAACCGCGGGGGGTGGCGTAGGTGTCGATGCAGTAGTTGTGTGTGCCCTCGGAGATGCTGTAGTTGTCGTTTGAGGCTATCCAGAGAAGCTTCTGAACCCAGGCGAAAACACCGGTGGAGCTTTCGTAATCGATTACCCTCTGGGCCATTAGAACGGCCTGCCCGGTGTT
>JAWOHL010000033.1:0-38700 GCA_046485185.1 Candidatus Fermentibacteraceae bacterium | reverse complement strand
GGTGATCTTCGGGTTCGATTCCAGCCTCGAGGAAGATACGATCAGCGTTTACAACGGCTTTCTCGCCAGGTGCCGGGAAGTCGGCGACAGCATCACGGCCGGGATACTCGAGACGGTGACGGGGGAGGAGCAGGTACACCTGAACTTCTTCGAGAACGAGAAAAAGCACATCGAGAAACTCGGAGCCGCCTACCTTGCAACATGGGCTGGAACGTCGTCGGCCACCGGGCTTCCCGCGGCGCTGGGATACGTGGCCACACGGGGCGGGGAGTAGAAGCCATCGGGCGGGTCTTTCTGTCCGTCGCTGGCATGGTCCTGCTTGGAGTGGGGGTGCTTGGGGTCTTTCTTCCCCTGCTTCCAACCACACCGTTCCTGCTCCTCGCAGCGGCGTGTTTCGTCAGAAGCTCGGACAGGCTCTACTCTTCCCTGATGAGCCACCGGCTCCTCGGCCCCTACATAAGGAACTACCGTGACCACAGGGCCATAAGCAGGGGTGCCCTTGCGTCCACCCTGGTGCTTCTGTGGGCGACACTGGCGGTCTCCGCATTTCTCACTCCCTCAACGCCGCTGATACGGCTGATACTGCTTATGGTGGGGATCGGTGTCACTGCGCACCTGCTCCACCTGAAAAGACGCCCCGGCTCTTGCGGCGGGGCGGGAGACGAAGCAATAATCGGGCATGGAAAGGGAGGAAACCGAAGTCGGAACCATGAGTGAATCAGACCAACCCCCTCCGGGGAGAAGCAAGGTTCTAAGGACCACTTTGACATACCCTGTCTTCGGGCATTCTTTCCCGGGCCCCTGACCATACCAGGGTTCGTCCCCGCCCGGGACTTGTCCGGGCGAAAGGAGGCGAACCCAGATGAACCCCTTCGATGCCGACATGCTGCGGGATCTCCTGGCCAGGGCCGACTATCCCGCGATCGCTGCGCTGTGCGCGGGAAGCCACCCCGCAACCGCTGCCGACGTGCTCGAGGGTTTCTCACCCGAGCAGGTCCGGGACATACTCAGGCACCTCGAAGATGAGTTGCGCGCCGATGTCTTCACCCATTTCAGCCTTGATTTCCAGGTCGACATGATAACCCTCCTGAAACGCAGGGAGGTCGCACGTCTCATGACGGACATGCCGCCCGACGACAGGGCAGACCTTTTCAAGAGCCTGCCCGGGGACCGGCGGCAGGTGATTCTTCCAGCTATGGCCCAGGCCGAGCGGGAGGACATCAGAAGGCTCACTGCCTACGAGGAAGGCACCGCCGGAGCGGTCATGACCTCCGACTACGCCTCGCTTCAACCCGACCTCACGGCCTGTGAGGCCATCGAGCGGCTCAGGGAGATAGCCCCCGACAGGGAGACCATCTACACAGCTTTCGTGGTGGACGGGAACCGGAAGCTGCTTGGGCACGTTTCTCTTAAAGACCTCATCGTGGCCCGCCGGGAGAAGCTCGTGGGCGAGATGATGGAAACCGAGGTGATCTCGGCCAGGGTGTGTGACGACAGGGAGGACGCGGCCCGCAAGATCCAGAAGTACGACCTCATAGCCCTCCCGGTCGTGGACAGTTCCGACGCCCTGGTTGGGATAATCACCCATGACGACGCGCTGGACATCATCACCCAGGAACACACCGAGGACATGGAGAAGTTCATGGCCATCGCGGGAAGCCACGACGCGGGGGCCTACCTTAGAACGAGCTCCCTCGAACACTTCAGGAACAGGGTTTTCTGGGTGACGGGGCTGGCCATGCTCGGCCTCGTATCGGGATTCGTAATACAGAGTTTTCAAGGCCTCCTGCTTCAGTTCGCGATCCTCGCTGCATTCATTCCGATGCTTGCAGGGGCCGGCGGCAACACCGGCAGTCAGGCGGCCACCCTCGTGATCCGCGCTCTGTCATTGAAGGAGCTGAGTTACAGGGACGTCGGCGGGATACTCTGGAAGGAGTTCAGGGTCGCTCTCATGCTCGGGGTGCTGCTCGGACTCGTCGCGTACGCCAGGGTGATGCTGATCGGGGGCGGGGCATCGATCCCCGCAGGTTTCACTCTTCACCAGATCGGCTCAGCCATTGCGCTTGCCCTTGCACTGCAGGTCGTTACGTCCACATTGGCCGGAGCCATGCTTCCCCTTGGGGCATCGAGGCTCAGACTTGACCCGGCTGTTGTTGCGAGCCCAGTCCTGGCCTCCTTCGTGGACATCACCGGAGTGGTCATCTATTTCATGACGGTCAAGCTGGTGCTGGGGATCTGAAGAAGCCCCTGCCGTGTGGTCCGACTAAATGATTCTGATGAGCAGGTAAACTCCCCCCAGGGAAACAAGGACACCCGAGATTATCCGAAGCCATCTCGCAGTCGTGCTCTGACCCGACCAGTCCACCACCCGCTGGATCCTCCCCGCGAAAGCGCCCATCAGAAGCACGACGCCTGCGTGCCCAACGGCGAAGGAGAGCCCCAGGATCAGAGCCTTCACAGTTGAATCGAGGCTGAACATCACGGCCAGCACCGGGGCCATGAAGGCGAAGGTGCAGGGCCCCAGGGCGGCGCCGAAAACTATCCCCAGAAGCAGAGCCGGAGAGCCACCGCCCACCCCGCCCTTGTTCAGGCCGGGAACGGGCAGTTGGAAGAGCCCCGCGATCGAGAGCCCAACCACGATAAGGATTACCGCCAGAATCCCCTCACCAAGTGGACCAACATCCCCGGCGAGCCTCCCCAGAAGGTTCGTCGCCACACCGATCACCGCGATGGAGATGGTCATCCCGATGGCGAAAAGAGCGGCGACCTTCATAGGCACTGCTTTCCCCGCGTCGAATCCCCGGCTTCGCATGATGCACCCGAATACGAGGGGAATGCTCACGAGGTGGCAGGGGCTGAGGACCATGCTTAGAATTCCCCAGATGAAAGCGGCAGATACGGCGAGGATGGGCGAGGAGTAAAGGGCATTGCTCAGCGCGGTGAGAAAAGGCCCCATGCTCAGACGCCTTCTTCGCTTAAGTAGCCATGCTCCCTGAATATCCTGAGCATGCCTTCAGCATCGATGTAGCCTTCGTGTCTGGCCAGCTCGACCCCCTCGGGGGAGAAGAATATCTGGGTAGGGATCACCCTGATCTGATACCTTGAAGCGGCATTGCGATCCTGGTTGACATCAATGAAAACCACTTCGAGAGAACCCTCCATCGTTGTTCTGAGGAGGTCAAGTTCCGGCTGCATCATCCTGCAGGGTACGCACGACTCTGAGCCAAGGTCAACGAGCCTGGGAAGCCCGGATTCGACGGCAACAGCCTCCGCCTCAGTCGCTTCAGGTCTGGAGCATGCAGGTAAGAGAAGGAGGATCGAGAGCAGTGTTATTGTCAGCCTCATCTGGACAGCATCTCCCTCAGTTCCGCCTCACCGGGCAGCCTGCCGGCGACGAGCACTTTGCCGTCAACGGCCAGGGCCGGTGTGGACATGACGCCCATGGCCATTATGTCGGTGATCCTGGAAACCTTCTCGATGGAGTAGTCGAGGTTCAGCTCATCCGCAGCCTTTCTGGCCATCTCCTCGAGTTTTTTGCACTTTGGGCAACCCGTGCCCAGGACCTGGATCTTCATATTACGCCTCCGGGAAGAACATTCCGAAAAGTACGCCGCTTAACGCAGCCATGAACACAACGAGTGAAACGAAGGTGACCGTCTTTCTGGTTCCCAGAACGGTTCGGATCACCAGCATGTTGGGGAGTGACAGGGCAGGCCCGGCGAGAAGGAGGGCAAGCGCAGGCCCTTTTCCCATGCCCGATCCGATCAGTCCCTGAACAATGGGGATCTCGGTGAGGGTGGCGAAGTACATGAAAGCGCCTGCAACGGAAGCAAGCAGGTTGGCCCTGACGGAGTTGCCCCCAACTGCGGCCTCGACCCACTCCGAAGGGATCCATCCCTCATGCCCCGGCCTTCCCAGAAGGGCTCCCGCCACGATCACGCCGGCGAAGAGCAGGGGAAGTATCAGCTTCGCGAAGCCCCAGGTCTCATCAGCCCACCTGCTTCCCTCGCCCTCGCTGGTGGCAAGCGCCCATGCAAAAGTGACTATGCCGAGGCCGAAGGAAGCCTGCGCTCCCGCGTTGAGCAGGACGGCCGTTCCAGTGACCGCCGCGACAAGAAGCATCTTCCATGCCTTTACCCCGAGCCACAGCACCGCGGCCAAAGCGGTCACGGCTGCGAACACCGAGGTGATCACCCATTTCCATGCCCATACCGTGTGCCAGAGTCCGGTCGCGTTATCCGGTGCGCTCCAGTTAGCGAAAACAAGAAGCCCCACAAGGGAAGCAAAGACAAGAACCCTCTGAATCAGCGGTTGTGTGTCTTCTGTGTCATCGAAGGCGAAACCCGCGCTCCGCGCCGTCTCCTCCTTCCGGAAGATGAGATGCATGAGCAGGCCGATCACCACACTGAAAAGCACTGCCCCAACTGCCCTGGCAACACCGAGTTCGATCCCGAGAACCCTGGCAGAGAGGATTATCGCCAGCACGTTTATCGCCGGCCCGGCGTAAAGGAATGCCGATGCCGGGCCAAGACCCGCGCCCATGCGGTATATGCCGGCGAACAGGGGCAGAACGGTGCAGGAGCACACAGCCAGAACCGTTCCTGAGACGGAAGCCACGCCGTAGGCAACCGCTTTTTTCGCTCTGGGTCCCAGGTACTTCATCACCGCCTCCTTTTTCAGGAAGACGGCAAGTCCGCCGGCAATGAAGAGGGCCGGCAGCAGGCAGAGCACAACGTGTTCCCGGGCGTACTCGTGAAGAAGGTGCAGCGATTCGGTTACGCCGCTCCAGAAACGCGCAGCTGACAGGGGCATGTGGTACGCCCCCGCGAAGACCAGAAGCATCAGAAGAAGGGTTTTCCAGTCCGTCCTGAAACTCATCGGCACACCCCGCATGTCTCTGAGAGAACCTGCTCCACGCACTTGAGAAAGTTTGTCAGGCAGGGCGTGAGAAGCCTGTGAAGCACTTTGTTGGAATCCTTTCGGGAATCGATGATCCCGGCGTTCCGAAGCACGCCAAGGTGGCGGGAAACTGTTGATATGTCGGAACCCACGATCCCAGTGAGTTCCGTAACGGTTTTCTCACCCTGCTCCAGGGCTTCCACTATGAGCAGCCTGGAAGGGTGGGCCAGGGAAGAGATGACCCTTGCCCTGAGTCTCAGGGATTCAGTGTCTGAGGGCATTTATACCTCCGGTGACAGTGTATTTGCAATATAGGCCAAACAGCCAAACTGTCAATCGGAGCCCAACGCCGCTACTTCCTCTTGATGATGCTTTTCCAGCCGGTATGAGCGAGGACCGGGGGGATCCTGCCGCTTCCAAGCGTTCCCACCGGCTCGGTCACGAAGAACACTTCCGGGTCGATCAGCCTCACCTGCTGCATTATCGGTCTGAATTCCCTTCGGGGGCAGACAATGTATAGCTCGGTCACGGTCCCGGTCATGCCTTTTCCCTCGAACTCAGTCACCGGGAAGCCCATCTTTCTTATGTGCCCGGCAAGTTCTCCGGCCGATTCCCGGGCGATTACCTTGATGACAATGGAGCCCATCGCTATGCGGCGTTCGATCATTATGCCCACGACATTCCCGGTGGCGAACCCCAGTGCGTAGAAGACGGCGATAGCGGGGTTGTCCCTTACGTGGGCGATGACTGTGGAGATAACACCGAGCCAGATGCTTATCTCGACGAAACCAAGAAGGAACGCCAGCATGGTCCTGCCCTGAACGATGCTGATGGTGCGTATGGTTCCCAGCGATACATCGAGAACTCTTGCTGCGAAGACCATCAGCCCCGTGAGAAGAATGGCGGTTGTCACTGCGGCCCCATTACGGTCAGGGCGGCAATGAAGCCCTGATCGGACGATACCAGGTAGACGCCGGGGGGAAGGCCGGAAAGCTCAAGAAGCGCGTTCCCCTCTGATGAGGCGCTGGTCTCGCGGGCAAGCCTGCCCGACAGGGCGAACAACCTGACATTCGTGCCGGAGGCAACTCCCCGCACTGAAACATGGCCCGCCGCCGGGTTGCAGGTCAGTGCAGGCGCCGCCACGGAACCCTCCTGAACATCTTCCCACCAGACCCTGTAAATGGCCCTCATGGGGCAGTAAGGAAGACACGCGTCGCAGCCTGTGCAGAGTTCGGGGTCGATCCAGGCGTTGCCGGCATGCATGCTTATGGCACCCATGTTACAGGACTGGATGCAGTTCATGCATCCGTTGCACTTGGCGGGGTCAACCTGGCAGATCCATTGAAGCATTCCCACAAGCGCCGGTACAAGCAGAGCGTTCAGCATACCGTGTCCTTTCTCGATCTCTTTCTAATGACAACGCGAAATATAGCGGGAAACGGTCTTCACATTTCCTTAACCCGGGCGGGGCATCTTAGGCCCGGTCGACTCCCATGAACCTGAACCTCTGGAGGTGTTTCCATGTCAGTCCCGAGGGTCCTCTTTCTGTGCAGCCGGAATTCTGCCCGAAGCCAGATGGCCGAAGCCTTTTTGAACCTTCACGGAAGGGGGCTTTTCGAGGCTCACAGCGCCGGTCTCGAGCCTTCCGTGATCCACCCCGCCACACTTCAGGTGATGCTGGAGCGCGGCCTCGACCTTGAAGCTCTCGGCCACCGCTCGAAAGGGATCTGGGATGAGTTTGTTTCCAGGCATGTGATGGTGGGTTACCTCGTCACTGTCTGCGACAGGGCCGAAGCCCGGTGCCCGATCTACCCCGGCCCACACATCAGGGAGTACTGGGACATCGAGGATCCGGCCGAAGCCACGGGAAGCGACGAGTTCATCCTCGGCAGGTTCAGGGATGCAAGGGATACCATCGAGGAGAGGGTAGTTCGCTTCGTGAGTGAACACGGCGGGGAGTAACCCTAAGGGGAGGTTGCCCGCGGGCCGGTTTCGTCCTATGCTTCAGCGTGTCGTGCCTTAACGGGTGGGGGGCGACCCGTACCCTTTTTATCTATTTCATCGCTCAAATCAGGAGGACTATGAGCAGGGAAAGGTCTTTTTCCGGAGGGACGCATCCTCCGGGCAACAAGGAGTTGAGCCGTTCCCGGGAGATCCTTCGGATCCCCGCCCCGGAAACGGTCACCGTCTCCCTCTGTACTCACCTCGGCGCGCCTTCCACGCCGGTGGTCAAGCCCGGCGATACGGTCACCTTCGGCCAGGTCATCGGGGAGAAGAACGGCTTTATAAGCCTGCCTACCCACTCCCCGGCGGGGGGGAAGGTGCTGAGCGTGGGCGAAGCCCCGATGCCCCACAGGCGCATGGGTCCTGCGGTGGTCATCTCCGTGACTGATCGTGAGGAGACACCCGTTTTCGAGCCGTGGCCGGACTGGCGTAACCGCCAGGCATCCCTCATCATCGACAGGATAAGGGACGCGGGTGTCTGCGGCATGGGCGGGGCGTGCTTTCCAACATTCGTGAAACTCTCACCCCCGCAGGGCAAGAAGATAGATATGCTCATCGTGAACGGTGTCGAGTGCGAGCCCTACCTCACAGCCGACCACAGGCTCATGCTCGAGAACCCCTCCGATATCATCGAGGGCATGAACATCCTTGCCATGGTCCTTGGCGTCGCCGATCCCTGCATAGGCATCGAAGTGAACAAACCCGATGCGATCACCCTTATGCGGAACGCGGGAGCCAAAGTGATTCCCCTCGCGGTTTCCTACCCTCAGGGCGCCGAGAAACAGCTCATCGATGCCGTTTGCGGCCGCAAAGTACCTGCGGGCGGGCTTCCGCTCGATATCGGGGTCGTGGTTCAAAACGTGGGGACATGCGCTGCCGTGGCTCATGCGGTCAGGGACGGCATGCCCTCGGTCTCGCGGATAACCACTGTCACCGGGCGCGGCGTTTCCAGCCCCGGAAACTTTCATTGCTTTGTGGGAACACCGGTATCGGTGCTTGTGGAAGCTGCGGGAGGGTACACTCCCGAAGCGGAGAGGCTTGTTTCGGGCGGTCCCATGATGGGCATGGCGATGTACACCGACGAGGCTCCGGTCACAAAGGGCACCAGTGGTGTACTGGTCCTGTCCGGCTCCGAGGTCCGCGAGAGCGCCGAAGGCCCCTGCATCAGGTGCGGCAAGTGCGTCGACGTGTGCCCCATAAACCTGTGCCCGAGCCTCATCGCCAAGGCGTCCGAGTACGGGAACTGGACAATGGCGAAAGACTACGGGGCACTGAACTGCATGGCGTGCGGAACCTGCAGTTTCGTCTGCCCCGCAGGCAGGTACCTTGTTCACTACATAAAGAGGGCCCAGAACGAGATACGGGCGGCCGCCCGCTCCGGAAAGGGGGCATGATGCCCGAGGCAAGACGTTTCGAGCTGGCCATGTCTCCCCATGTGTCGGCCACCGCTACTACAAGGCGGGTCATGACCGATGTCGGCATCGCCCTCCTTCCCGCCCTGGCGGCGGCGGTGTACTTCTTCGGGTTCAGGGTTCTTCTTCTGACGGGTCTCAGCGTCATTGCTGCGGTTCTTGCCGAGTTACTCTGCCTCAGATTCATGAAGAAGCCGGTGAACGTCGTTCTGGACGGCAGCGCAGTGGTGACCGGCATCCTGCTGGCATACAACGTGCCGCCTGGGGTGCCCTGGTGGCTTCCGGTTCTTGGCAGCGCATTTGCCATCGTGGTGGCAAAACAGGCTTTCGGCGGTCTGGGCAACAACATAGTGAACCCGGCCCTTCTGGGCAGGGCGTTTCTGATGGCCAGCTTTCCGGTTCTGATGACCGCGGGCTGGTGGGCTCCCCTTGCGAACGGTCCCGCGGTGAATGAATCCTGGGACCAGTCCGGCATGCCGTCGGCCGATCTTCTGGAAGCCGACGTGATAACCGGCGCGACACCGCTGAACCTTCTGAAACAGACCTTCACATGGGACGCCAGCGCCACCGAGGCCCAGGAGGGCGGAGACGGGGAGGGCGCCGCGGTCCTTCGCGAGAAAGCCTCGGGAGTCAGGGCGATGCTCTCCTCCGGTCAGACCAGGCTCAGCCTCTTCCTTGGCAGAGTGGGCGGCTGCATAGGTGAGACAAGCGCTCTGATGCTGATACTCGGAGCTCTCTACCTGTTCGCCAGGAAGGTTCTCGAACCCCGGCTTCCCCTTTTCTACCTTGGCGCAGTGGCGTTTTTCGGGTGGCTTTTCGGGGGTCCGGGCTTCCTCGCGGGAGATCCCCTTTTCCATCTGCTCTCCGGTGGTGTGATCCTCGGGGGTTTCTTCATGGTCACCGACATGGTCACCACACCCGTGACAAAAAAAGGCCGGATGATATTCGGACTGGGGGCAGGGCTTCTAACCATGGTGATCCGCCGCTGGGGCGGCTACCCGGAAGGCTGCAGCTACTCCATTCTCCTCATGAACCTGGCCACCCCTCTCATCGACCGCTACACGAAGCCCCTTGCTTTCGGGGAGGTGAGGAAGAATGGCTGAAGTGTTCAAACTCGGTTTTGTTCTGATGGTGGTGGCTGTCATCGCTGCCGGCTCACTGGGGTTCGTGAACGGTTTCACCGCCCCCCTGATAGCCCGGCAGAAGGAGCAGGCAAAGCTTCTCGCCATGGAGACGGCCGCATCCACATTGATCAGCGACGGCTCCGAGGTGTCCTTCGACAGCCTGGCCATCCCCGGCCTTGGCAACCCGTACGCTTCAGCGGACGAATCGCTTCAGGTGGTCGGGGTCTACTCCGAAGGCCACCTCAGGGGCTTCGTGTTCATCGCCTACGGCAGGGGCTACTCAAGCACCATTCAGACAATGGTTGCGTGCGGCACTGACGGTGTCGTGACGGGCACCGGAATTCTCTTTCAGCAGGAGACCCCGGGTCTCGGCGCGAACGTGGCCAACCCCGACAGACTCACTGCGGGCTTCAGCGGCCGAAGCGCCCCGGGTCTCGCCCTCACTAAAGACGGCGGCGACATCGACGCCATAACCGGCAGCACCATAACTTCCCGGGCCGTCACCTCCTCTGTCCGGAGGGGGCTCGAGGCCATGGATGCTGCGGGTCTGTTTGCTGAAGGGGGGACGCTGTGAGCCTTGCAAGAGAGTTCGTTAAGGGCATATACAAAGAAAACCCCATCTTCAGGATAGTTCTGGGGATGTGCCCGTTCCTCGCTGTTACCTCCAGTGTAGAGAACGCCCTGGGAATGGGCGCCGCTGCGGGATTCGTCCTTGTCTGCTCCAACTTCCTGGTATCGCTTCTGCGGAACGCCATTCCCTCGAAGGTCCGCATTCCGTGCTACATCGTGATCATAGCAACCTTCGTGACCATAGTGGACCTCATAATGAACGCCTACGTGCCCGACCTTCACCGTAACCTGGGCATCTTCATACCCCTCATCGTGGTGAACTGCATCATCCTCGGCAGGGCCGAGGGGTTCGCCAACAAGAACACTGTGCCTGCCGCCATTGCCGACGGTCTTGGCATGGGCCTTGGCTTCACCTTCGCCATGATCGTGATGGCAACCTTCAGGGAAATCCTGGGGAACGGGACCTGGCTCGGCATAAACCTTCTGGGCGAAGCCTACACCAACCAGCCGCTTCTCATTGCCATACTTGCCCCGGGGGCCTTCATTCTCATGGGGTTCATACTGGGCTTCTTCAACATCATGGATAACAGAAGGAAAGGAGGTGCGCGGTGACCTCGTTCCTGATGCACACGATCCTTGCCCAGGCTTCCGGAGCGCCCGATTCAGGCTTCAGTTTCGGCACGATGATGACCATCATCATCGGCGCCATCTTCATCAACAACTTCGTGCTCAGCCGTTTCCTCGGGATATGTCCCTTCATGGGGGTCTCCAAGCAGCTTGACAGCGCTGTGGGAATGGGCGCTGCGGTGGTTTTCGTGATGGCGCTTGCCACCCTGGGCTGCTGGGGGGTCTATCACCTCCTGCTCGTCCCGCTGGGGATAGGTTATCTCAACACCATCGCCTTCATCATCATAATCGCCGCCCTGGTTCAGCTCGTCGAGATGATCCTCCTCAAGTTCAGCCCTGCGCTCTACCAGGCCCTGGGTATCTACCTTCCGCTGATCACTACGAACTGCGCCATCCTCGGCGTGGCCGTTCTGAACATCGACCAGAAGTACAGCCTGGGGTACAGCCTAATCAACGCGGTTGCCGCGGGGATAGGGTTCACCCTGGCACTGGTGCTAATGGCGGGCATTCGGGAGAGGCTTGAGCAGGCGCCCATTCCGCCGGCACTCAAGGGGCTTCCCATAGCGTTTCTGGTGGCCGGCGCCATGTCAATAGCTTTCCTGGGCTTTGCCGGGCTGGGAGGGTAGCAGATGAATCCACAACTCCTTCTTTCAGCGCTCATTTCGTCCGGGATCCCTTCGGGGGTCACTGTCCCGGTGGTCGTTCTGGGCGGGATTGGCCTTCTTCTGGGCCTTGGCCTTGCACTGGCTGCCAAGAAGCTCGCTGTTCCCAAAGATCCCAGGGTGGAAAAGGTCAGTGAGGTCCTTCCGGGCGCCAACTGCGGAGGGTGTGGTTACCCCGGTTGCGCCGCCTTCGCGGAAGCTGTCGTAAAAGGCATCACCGCACCGGGAGGGTGCGTTGCCGCCGGTGCAGGTATCAATGCCAGGATAGCGTCCATCCTCGGTGTCACAATTGATGAAAGCGTCAGAAAAGTTGCGGTGCTCCACTGCGGAGGCGGGCACAGTGCTGTTGATGCTTTCACATACAATGGCCCTGAAAGCTGCGCGTCGGCGCTCCTTATCATGGAGGGCCACAAGCTCTGCAGGTACGGCTGCCTCGGGTTCGCGGACTGTGTGAAAGCCTGCCCGTTCGGGGCGATGGAGATGGGCGAAAACGGTCTCCCCGTGGTGATACCCGAGAAGTGCACCGGGTGCGGCAAGTGCGTTTCCGCTTGCCCCAGGAACCTTCTCTCGCTCTGGCCCGAGGACAGGAAGGTCATTGTTGCCTGTTCAAGCAGGGACAAGGGCGGGACGGCCCGGAAGGCATGCACGGTGGCGTGCATCGGCTGCGGCAAGTGCGCAAAGGCTTGTCCTGTCGAAGCCATAACCATTGAGAGCTTCCTTGCGTCCATTGATCCCGCCAAATGCATAAACTGCGGTATTTGCGCCGGGGAATGCCCCACCTCGGCAATCCTGGACATGGTTCCCGCGAGGCCGAAGGCGTTCATAGACACGACATGCATCGGATGCACCCTCTGCACCAAGGTGTGTCCCACCGGCGCAATAATCGGGGAACTCAAGGGCAAACACGAGGTTATACCCGAGAAATGTGTGGGTTGCGGCCAGTGTGTTCCCAAGTGCCCGAAAAAATCCATCAGAATGATGGGAACCCACCTGACCCAGCCATAGAACGAAGGAGCAGCCGTGGGTGCGGAACAGCTCAGGGGTCTTCCCCCGGTACACCTGGTCATTCAGGGTCTTTCCGGCCACCCGCCATCGGTTGCCCGGGAAGCCGCCCGGGAAGCTGTTGAAGAGGCCAGACGGAACGTGCTTTCCGGCGGGGAGTGTCCTTCGCTGGAAGACCTGGTAAGTCTGGCGGGAGAGAAGGCCTCGGTCTTCAGCGCCTCGTCCATGACTTCGGTGATAAACGCCACAGGCGTGGTCCTTCACACTGCGCTGGGCAGGGCGTGCCTTCCGGCGGCCGCGGTCGAGAACATCACAAGGGTCGCCACGGGTTACGCCGTGCTACAGTGGGACAGGCAGGCGGGACGCCGCGGCCACCGCGACAGCCACATCGAGGAACTTCTCAGAAGGATAACAGGCGCACAGGCGGCCACGGTGGCCAACAACAACGCGGGAGCCACAATGCTGGTGCTGTCCGCCCTGGCCAGGAAAAAGGAGGTCGTGGTCTCCCGGGGTCAACTCGTGGAGATAGGCGGCGCTTTCCGGATCCCCGAAGTGATGGCCCAGAGCGGATGCGTGATGGTGGAGGTGGGGTGCACCAATCGAACACACCTTCGTGACTACGAATCGGCCCTCTCGGAAAATACCGGCGCCATTCTCAGGGTTCACCCCTCAAACTTCAGGGTGAGGGGTTTTACAGGCGAGGTTCCCCTGCCGGACCTGGTGGAGCTCGGTCGTAAAGCAGGCGTTCCGGTCATTGACGATCTCGGGGCGGGCAGCCTTGTTCCGCTCGAGCGCTTCGGGCTGCCGTCTGAACCTACTGTCCAGCAGAGCATCAGGGATGGAGCGTCGGTGGTGACCTGCTCCGGAGACAAACTCATCGGAGGCCCGCAGGCCGGTATCCTTCTCGGTGAGAAACACTGGATCGAACTCATCAGAAAACACCCGCTCGCAAGGGCCCTGAGGGTGTGCAAGCTCACGCTCGCCGGACTCGAGGCCTGTCTCAAGCTCTTTCTGGAAGACGAAGACTATCTGGTCCGGCATCACCCCGTCTACTCGATGTTCGCAGCGAAACCATCAGAGCTTCGCGTTAGATCCGAGGCCTTCGCAGCGCTTCTCGCCATCCCCCCTTCCTGCGGTGTGTCCGTCGAGGAAATGGGGAGCTATATCGGAAGCGGAGCCCTGCCCGACACCGCAATCAGTTCCGTCGGGGTCTCAGTTGCGTGCCCATCGCCGGACAGGCTGGCGCTCGCCCTTCGGAGCGGTTCCCCCGCAATTGCCGTGAGGGTTGAGGAGGGTTCGGTCAAGATCGACCTCAGAACGGTTTTTCCAGACCAGGATGAAGCACTCGCAAAGAGGCTCAAAGCTGAACTGGAGCTTCTATGGGGGTGATCGTTGGCACCGCGGGTCACATCGACCATGGCAAGAGCAGCCTGATGATCGCCCTCACGGGAAGGGATCCCGACCGCCTGAAAGAGGAGAAGCAGCGGGGGATCACCATCGAACTGGGCTACGTCTTCCTGGAGGACGCCGAAGGCAGGACCGTGAGCTTCATCGATGTCCCGGGGCATGAGAAGTTCATAAGGACCATGGTTGCGGGGGTATCCACGGTTGACTGCTTCCTTCTTGTCGTCAGCGCAGATGAGGGGGTCATGCCCCAGACCCGTGAACACCTCGACATTCTCAGACTCCTCGAGGTGAACCGCGGTATCGTAGCCCTCTCCAAATGCGACCTTGTTGACCAGGATCTGCAGGATCTGGCCGAGGAGGAGGTTCGCGAGGCCCTCAGGGGAACCCCGGCGGAAGAAGCGCCAGTTATCCGCGTCTCAGCCGTGACTGGTCTCGGCATGGCCGAACTGAAGGATGAGATATTCAGAATGGTCCAGGGGGCTTCGTCCCGAAGTTCCGAGGGACGCTTCAGGCTCCCGGTGGACAGGGTCTTCAGCCTGAAGGGGTTTGGCACCGTCGTCTGCGGGACCGGGCTTTCCGGTGCGGTGAAGGCGGGCGACACGGTCGAGGTTCAACCCGGAGGCCGGCAGTACAGGGTCAGGGAACTCGGGGTTAATGATCACCGCAAAGCACCTGTGGGCGTCGCGGGTGACAGGATCGCCCTCAACCTGACGGGGCTGGACAAGGAGGACGTCCAGAGGGGGGCTGTTCTCGGCGAACCCGGCTGGCTCAGGTCGCTGACGAGCCTCGATACCAGATGCACGGTCCTTCCCGGTGAGATCGACCTTCATCCCCGACAGAGGGTGAGGATCCACCTGGGTACCGCCGAAGTAATGGCAAGGGCCATCCCGGTTTCAGGGAAGCCGATCCCACGGGGTGGGGAAGGGTTTGTCCACTTCCAGCTTGAACACCCGGTTGTTGCGGTTCCCGGCGACCGTTTCGTCTTCAGACGTTACTCCCCGGTGCTCACCATGGGCGGCGGAGTGGTTCTGGACACCGGAACTCCGAAGGTCAGGGCCAGGTTCAGGGAGGTGAGGCTCACGCACCTCGAGCTTCTTAACCGGGGCGACCTGGCCGATGTTCTCATGGAGGCCATGGAAGACTCTCCAGATGGCTCCCTGCTGATTCCCGAGTTCATCTCATCTTCGGGCAGCGATCCTGCCGAGACCCAGCAGGCGGCCCTGCGGCTTTGTGACGAGGGAAGGGCGGTTAGGTTAATCGACGGAAAGAGCGAGAGGCTTGTGCTTGCCCCTGTGGTTGCGGACCTTGATAGCAAGGTCTCCGGGGCTGTTGAGACCGTTCACAGAAGCATTCCTCTTGCACCGGGGATCGCCTCGGCCATGCTGGCCAGAAAGCTGCCTGCGGGAACTCCGCCCTGGCTCATCAGGCATGTTCTTTCAAAACTCATTGACGGCGGGGTTCTAACAAGGAGGGGCGACTACATTGCGTCCGCCCACCAGCCAGTCGATCTTTCGGGAAAGGCTTTGTCCGAGGCGGAAAGGATCACGGGCCTGATCGATGCCGCCGGGTTCGAGGGGACGGCCATGCCTGTGCCGGGCGTCCGCAGGGAGGACATCGAAGCTCTTATGGCGCGTGACATGGTGATCTGCCTCGATGCAGACCTCCTGACCACTCCCAAAACGCTCCGCAGGGTTATGGAAACAGTTGCAGAGGCTTTCGGCGCAGGCGGGTTCAGGCTCGGTGAATTCAGGGAAGCACTGGGGACAAGCAGGAAGTTCGCCCTTATGTGGGCCGAGCTTCTGGACAACCGGGGACTCACCCGCAGGGAGGAAGAGGTCCGCAAGCTGTGCCGCCCCTGACCCGGGCATTTTTTTCTGCGTATTCCTTTACACCCTTTCGGGGGTTGGTTATTCTCTTCTAAATGTACGCCCCCTCACACGGGCGGGAAGGCATCTCCTTCCACATGGAGGAAAAATGAAGATAGCTGTGATCGGCAGTGGTTACGTGGGCCTGGTGGCGGCGGCGTGCCTTTCAGAAATGGGCAACACGGTCATATGCGCCGACAATGACAGGAAAAAGGTCGAGGGGCTGCGTCAGGGGATAATGCCCATCTACGAACCCGGGCTGGACACGCTGGTGGAGCGGAACGTGAAGGAAGGGCGGCTCTCCTTCACCGACAGCACCGCAGAGGCCGTTCTGAAGAGCAGGATCATTTTCATTGCCGTGGGCACGCCCCCGGACGAGGACGGCAGCGCCGACCTTAAGCATGTGCTGGCGGTGGCCGCCGAGGTGGGCCGAACCATGGACGGCTCCCGGATCGTGGTCAACAAGAGCACCGTACCAGTGGGCACCGCGGAACGTGTCCGGGAAGAGATACTGAAGTACACCGTTCACCCCGTGAGCGTTGTGAGCAACCCCGAGTTCCTCAAGGAAGGGGACGCCATAGACGATTTCATGAAGCCCGACCGTGTTGTTATCGGAACCGACTCACCGGAAACCGCCGAGGTCATGAGAGAACTCTACCGTCCCTTCGTTCGCACCAACAATCCCATCTACATCATGAGCAACAGGTCCGCCGAGCTGACCAAATATGTGGCCAACAGCCTCCTGGCCACGAAGATAAGCTTCATCAACGAGATAGCCAACCTGTGCGACATCGTGGGTGCCGATGTCCACGACATCCGCCGCGGGATCGGCAGCGATTCCCGGATTGGTCCCCATTTCATCTTCCCCGGGGTCGGGTACGGCGGAAGCTGCTTCCCCAAGGATGTAAAAGCCCTGCGCTTCACCGCCACCGATAACGGGTATCCCCTTCAGATCCTCGACGCGGTCACCGAAGTCAACGAGCTTCAGAAAAAAGTGCTTGGCAGGAAGATAGCCCAAAAGTTCGGAAACGATCTTTCCGGCCTTGTTTTCGCTGTCTGGGGGCTCTCATTCAAGCCCAACACCGATGACATGCGGGACGCGCCTTCCCTGGTGCTCATCGATGACCTTCTGTCAATGGGTGCTTCGGTCAGGGCGTACGATCCCGAAGCCATGGATTACGCCAGACGGTTGCTCGGCGACAGGATCACATTCTGTACAACCAGCTACGACGCTCTTCAGGGCGCTGACGCCCTCGTGCTGGTCACCGAGTGGACCGAATTCCGGGAACCCGATTTTGACAGGATCGTCGAACTCCTCCGCAGGAAAGTGATCTTCGACGGGCGAAACATCTGGAATCCCGCCAAACTGAAGGATCTGGGTTTCTCATACCACTGCATCGGGAGGGGCTGATTTGAGCCAGTTCAGAGAGAGGCTTGCGGGGCGCGACAAACCCGTGGTGGGTGTGATCGGCCTTGGTTACGTGGGTCTTCCGCTGGCCATGGAGTTTGCCCTCGGTGGCTGCAGGGTGCTCGGCGTCGATATCGACCCGGAGAAGCCAAGGCTTCTTGAGCTCGGCCGCAGCTATCTTAAACACATTTCCGACGATCGGGTACGGGATGCGGTGAACACTGGCCTTTTCGCTGCCACGACGGACTTCGGGGTCCTATCCGAGGCCGACGCCATAATCATCGCTGTTCCCACCCCTCTGGGGCCTCACAGGCAGCCCGACCTCAGCTACGTTCTCAACTCCTGCAGGGAGGCGGCCGCGGTCCTGTCAAAAGGACAGATCGTCATACTCGAATCCACGACGTATCCGGGAACGACACGTGACGAGATGGTCCCGGTACTCGAAACCAGCGGAATGAAGGCCGGCCTGGATTTTCATGTGGCATTCTCCCCGGAGAGGGAAGACCCGGGCAACCCCACCTTCAACACCCGCACCATTCCAAAACTGGTGGGGGGCCTTACGCCCGAATGCACCGACGCTGCCGGGTTCGTTTACTCTTTTGCCATCAATACGGTCATTCCGGTGAGTTCCCCTGAAGTTGCGGAGATGGCCAAGATCACCGAGAACACCTACCGGGCCGTCAACATCGCCCTGGTGAACGAACTCAAGCTGCTGGCTCACCGGATGGGCATCGACATATGGGAGGTGATAAGGGCCGCTTCCTCGAAACCATTCGGATTCACCCCGTTCTATCCCGGCCCCGGCCTTGGTGGTCACTGCATTCCCATCGACCCCTTCTACCTGACCTGGAAGGCCAGGCAGTACGAGATGCCCACCAGGTTCATCGAACTCGCGGGTGAGATCAACACGTCCATGCCCGATTTCGTGGTGGAAAGGGTGGCCGAAGCCCTCAACAGCCACAGAAAACCGGTCAACGGAAGCCGGATCCTCATACTCGGAATGGCGTACAAGCCCGACATCGACGACTACCGCGAAACCCCGGCACTGAAGGTGATGGAGAAACTCATCGGAATGGGTGCCATTGTGGACTACAATGATCCGTACATTCCCCACATTCCCGCCACTACCAGACAGACCCGAAGGCAGCCCGTGGGTGTGGAACTGTCCCCCGAAACCCTGGCGAATTATGATTGTGCAGTGGTGATCACCGGCCATTCCTGTTACGACTGGCAGTGGATCGTTGACAACAGCCGGCTGGTGGTCGACACCAGGAATGCCTGTGCCGGAGTGGCCAGGGGAATCGAAAGAGTGTTCAAGGCGTGACAGTTCTTCTTGCTTTACTGCTCTGTGGCCAGGTTCCCCCTTCCGGGGGCGGCTACATCGTACCCGGGGTGGATGCCGAACAGGTCACCATGACCGTGAACGTATGGGGCGAGGTGAGAGACCCCGGAATTCATCAGATCCCATGGAACTCCGATCTCGTGGCAGCGCTAAGCGCCGCAGGCGGCCCCACATCCCAGGCTGACCTGAGGGATGTCCGCATAGTGTACCGCGATTTCCAGAGCGATTACGATCTAAGGGATTACCTCGACGGCCACGGATCCACGGTGCCCGCCATGGAGCCCGGCGTGACGGTTTACATCGGCCGGAGCGGTTACGAGTGGTGGAAGGAAGTAGTTGACTTCGCGTACAAGATCATTGTGGCCGTGAACCTGATACTGGTGGTCACACAGTGAGCGACAGCGGTTTCGGCCCGTCCGGAGTCCCCCAGGAAGGCGAGGGTATCAATCTACAGGAGTACCTGTGGCTGATACGCCGGGGCAAGTGGATCATACTGGCGGGGGTTTTTCTGGGGCTTCTAACCGCTTTCTGGATCAATGCCCGTACAACACCCGTGTACAGCTCCAGTGCCAGTTTCATCTACAACATCGAGAGCAAGATGTCCCGAACGCTGGACATGCCCGGCGCTCTGTGGTTCGAGATGGAGGCGGTCCGAAACAACCAGATCCATCTCATAAGAAGCCGGTCCATGGCGGAGATGGTGGCCGATTCCATACTGATATCCCCCGCTTCCGACAGCCTTGTTGTCGTTCTCTTTCACGGCAGCGTCCCGCCGTCCCCTTATCTCAGGAACAGCCTCGCGGGACTTGTCGCGGGAAGCATCTCCGTGAGCTGGGTGAAAGATACCGACTTTTTCAGCCTTTCAGCCGTGGGTTACAGCCCCGAAGCTTCAGCCGTGCTGGCAAACCTCACCGTCAGCGTCTACCGCCGATGGAACCAGAGCGACGCCCAGGGCGAGAACCGCCAGGTCAGGGTGTTCCTCGAGTCCCAGTTGAACCAGATCTCCGCCGAACTCCAGACGGCTGAGGACGAGCTGCTCATGTTCAAGGAGAACAATGAGGTGGTTGATCTCACAACGGAAACCCGCAACCTCATCACCACTGTGGCCAACTTCGAGTCCCAGGCCGCTGCGGCAGCAACTGAAGCATCCGCCGCTTCAGTTCGCCGTGACTACCTCAGGGGGCAGCTGGAAGAACGCCGGGTTTTCCTCTCCTCAGACCTCGAAACCGTGAGCAGCAACCTCATAAGCACTCTCCAGGAGAACATCTCAAGGCTCGAAGCCTCCAGGGCGGCCCTGCTTGCACAGGGTGCGGACCCCCAATCCCCGGCGGTGCTGGATATCGAGCGCAGCATTTCAGGCTACTCGGAAAGCCTGGCCGAAGCCATCGCCAGCGCCTCGGGGGTAAGCCACCCCGCCAACCCGGCCGGAGCTGTAGACAACATGATGACCGGTCTGGTGGAGGCCGAAGCCGAGTACCGTGCGGCCATGGCCCGCAGAAACGCCCTCGAAGCCCGTATCAGCACCCTCGAGGCTGGTCTGACCGATCTTCCCGTCCTCGAGTACGAACTGGCCAGGCTAGAGCGTAACCGAACCGTGAGCGAAAACATCTTCATCCTGCTGCGGACCAAGTTCGAGGAGATACGCATCGCGGAAGTTGGACAGATAGGAAATGTCACAATTGTCGACACCGCTCTCCCTGGTGGGATGATAATACCCACCACAAGGAGAAACCTGATGATGGGCCTTATCGTGGGGCTGGCGGTGGGGGTGGGGGTCGTTTTTCTCCTTCACCAGCTCGATGTCAGTATCCGCACGCCCGATCAGCTGGAGAAGCTGGGGATCCCTGTCATCGGAGTGATACCCAAGAACATCTCGGCACGGAAGGACGGCGTCAGCATAGTTCTTCTGGACAAACCCATCTCGCCCGATTCCGAAGCCTTCCGCGATCTTCGAACAAGCCTCGACTTCGTGAAGATAGGCGAGCGTGTCAGAAAGATCCTCGTCACAAGCTGCGGTCCGCAGGAGGGAAAATCCACAACTGCGGCGAACCTGGCCGTGGCCGAAGCCCGAACAGGCAGAAAGGTCCTCCTCATCGACTGCGACCTTCGGCGGCCCATGCTCCACAGGGTTTTCGGCCTTTCGAAGGAACCGGGTTTCACCGAGCTGGTGGCGGGCAGGGCTACAACCGCGGAAGCCATTCACGAAACAATCGAACCCAACCTTTTCCTGCTTCCCAGCGGAAGGGTGCCCCACAACCCCGCTGAACTCGTGGGTGCCGCGTCCACTTCAAGATTCTTCGACACCTTCCTTCCCTCCCATGACCTGGTGATCATCGACGCGCCACCGGTTGCCATGGTCACAGACGCCATGGTGATACTTCCCTCGGTCGACACAGCAATCGTTGTTGCGAAGGCCGGTGAGGTCAATATCAAGGTTCTGGCCGCGGTGTGGCAGAAACTGGAGAGAACGGGCTGCCATATTGCCGGCGCGGTACTCAACGGATTCGAGCCGGGGAGGAACTACTCGGGCGTCAATTACTACACTTACAGGTACAGTTACTCCTACCGCAGAGACTACGATACCTGATCCAATCAATTCCTGCCCTTAGCCCTGTCGGAAACCGCATTCCAGTGGTCTTTCCGTGTCTTGCCGTGTTCAATGGGATGAAGTGGGGTAAAGTGGGTTGACAGTGGGGCAAAGTGGGGTAATGATTCCGTCATAGAGGAGGGGTCATGGCGGAATTCATCGGCACGCACATTCACACAATGGATGACAAGGGGAGGGTCAGTGTGCCCGCCCATTTCCGCCGAATGCTCACGGGCGAAGACCTCTATCTCAACAGGGAACTTGACAACTGCCTCGTGCTCTATCAGGCCGAGAAATGGGAGCAGATAAAAGCCGGCTTCGAAGAAAAACTATCCCGGAGCAACAGGCAGCACCGCCGGTTCCTGCGCTGGGTGGGCGCAAAACTCAGGCCGGTCACTGTTGACTCCCAGGGCAGGATAGCCATTCCCCAAGACATGCAGGACGCAGCCGGCATCACAGGTGAGGTAATGTTCCTGGGCCAGTTCGACCGCATCGAACTGTGGGATCCACAGAAGTACGAAGCCTACATGCGGACCGAAGAGGAGTCCTTCGAAGACATCGCCGAGACACTGGACATCGACCTGTAGGGGGGCGTCTTGAGCGGACACGTTCCAATCATGGTGCAAAAGGTCACGGGATTCTTCCAGGGAGCTCCGGACGGAGCCATCGTTGACGGCACCGCAGGCGGAGGGGGGCACCTCGAAGCCCTCCGGCTGTGCTGCCCCGAAAGGCAGCTCGTAGCGATGGAGAGGGATCCGGTCTTCTCCGCATCCCTTGAACAGAGGTTCCGTGACGACCCCATGGTTACCGTTCACAACCGGAGCTATACGGATATACAGTCGGTGCTGGCCGCACCCGCCGCCGGAGCCCTTTTCGACCTGGGTCTGAGTTCGCTTCAGCTCGACGACCCATCCCGGGGATTTTCCCATCGCCTGGACGGCCCTCTGGACATGAGGTTCGACACCAGCCGTGGCGAGCCCATGCATGAAAAGCTGAGGTCCATGGGAGAGGCCGAGATAGCCGACGTCATATACCGTTACGGTCAGGAGGGGCGCAGCCGCAGGATCGCCCGGGAGATAAAAAGCGCCATGCCAGTGCGCACCACGCTGGAGCTGCGGGCCGCGGTGATGAAGGCGGTGGGAGGCAACCCGGTGAAACCCCTTTCCAGAGTGTTCCAGGCTTTCCGGATATTCGTGAACGATGAACTTTTGCAGCTCGACCGGTTGATAGCCGGGTTGCACCTGTGGCTCGCGCCGCTGGGCAGGGTCGCCTTCATAACCTTTCATTCCATGGAGGACAGGGCGGTGAAACTCCTGTTCCGGGACTCGCCCCATTTCATCTGTACCGATCCCCCCTGGCAGCTGCCCTCCCCTTCCGAGGTGAGGGAGAACCCCCGGGCAAGGTCCGCCAGGCTCCGGACCGCGGTGAGGGCGTCATGAGCTTCAGGACGACGATCCTGCTCATGCTTCTGGCGGCGCTGCTGCTAAACGCGGTCATCCAGATGGGAATGAAGAACTTCAGGGTGGCAAGGCTCGTTGAGCTTCACACCATGGAGCAGGAACTTGACCGGCTGAACCGCAGGGTATCCGAGGCAGAGGGAGCCGTGGCAAGGCTCGAGAACCCCCAGAGGCTCAGGGAGATAGGCGAAGCCCTGGGGCTGGGTCCCATGCCGCTTTCCTCCTTCACATTGATTGAGGAACCGTGAGACCCCCGCGTGACTGCCCCAGCGAAAGGCTCGGGGCAAGGCTCAAGCTCTGCATGCTTCTGAACCTTGCTTTCTTCATCCTTATTGTGATCTCCCTCTTTCGGATACAGGTCATGGACCATTCGAGATGGCGATCCCTGGCGGACAGCCAGAACACGGTCGAACTCAAGATAGAACCCGGAAGGGGGCGCATCTACGACCGAAACGGATACCTCGTGGCCGGAAATGAATCCTTCGCCCGTTTCAGTGTTTACTGGCCGGAAGTTCCTGCTGATCAGGCGTCCGAGGTCGACCGGGTGGCCGGGCTTCTCTCCGAGGCCGGTTTTCCGGTGCCCCTCGACCGAAAACCCGGATACCAGGTTCTCGCCGACAACGTTCCCTACCCGGTTGCCCTCGAGATCATGAGCCGGGGCTCCAGAATGGTGAACTGCGCCGTGCTCAACCGGCGGGTCTACCCCATGGGCGACGTCATGACGCCCGTCATCGGCAGGTGCACACCCGACCACACCGAGGGGCTGGAACTGCAGTTGAACTCGGTCCTCCAGGGGGTCCCGGGCCGAACCACGCTAGAGAGAAGCGCCTGGATGGGCTACAGCCTTCAGGACATAGATTCGGAGAGCGTGCCGGCCCAGGACGGGCTGGACGTGATCCTCACCATCGACGCCCGTTTTCAGGCCATTGCCCAGGAGGAGCTGGAGGCAGCGGTTCTGCTGGCCGGAGCCGAATGGGGCGCGGTCGTTGTTGTGGACCCCGGAAACGGTGACATCCTGGCAATGGCAAGCTACCCGGTCAGGGACGAAAACGGCGCTCCCGCAAGGAACAACTGCGTCCAGAGCAATCACGAACCGGGCAGCACCTTCAAGGCCTTCACCCTGGCCGCAGGTCTTTCCGAGGGGCTTGTTTCCCTCTCTGACAGCTTTGACGTGTCGCGGGGGTGGCTTGAGGTCTCGGGCATCAGAATTCATGACAGCCACCACATCGACAGCGTTCTCAGCCTCACCCAGGTTATCTCCCTCAGCAGCAACGTGGGCACCGTGATGATGGCCAGAGCCATTCCCGACTCGATTCTCTACAGGTACTGCCGTGACTTCGGCTTCGGACGCGCAACGGGAGTCGAACTCCCGGGCGAGCTGGACGGAGTTCTCTACCCCACATCCCGGTGGTCAGGAGTATCGAGGGCCAACCTGGCCATCGGTCAGGAGATCTGCGTCACACCGCTTCAGCTGGCCATGGCCTACAGTGCCATAGCCAACGGCGGAATCCTCTATGGCCCCAGGCTTGTCTCCGCCACGGGCACGGACGGACAGTGGCGCCACTGGAACGTTTTCGAGAGGGGCAGGGTGATCTCCCCCGAAACAGCGGGACAGATCAGGACCATCCTCAGCACAGCCGTTGAGGAAGGAACCGGTCGATCGGCAAGGGTCCAGGGCGTGAGGATAGCCGGGAAGACGGGCACTGCGGAGAGGCTTGCCCTGGGCGACAACGTTTATCTCTCCGCCTTCGCGGGAATGGTTCCGGCCGATAACCCCGAGATAGTGGCCGTGGTGGTCATCGACCAGCCCGATTACGCTTACCGCTGGGGAAGCGCCCTGGCGGCCCCGGCGTTCCAGAGGATCGTTTCGAGGATACTCTCCTCCGACCCCGAAATGGCCCTCTCCCCACAGGGGAGCGGCGAAGGCATGCTGGCTTCGGGATGGGAGGCGGCGCAGTGAAACTCTCGACCCTTCTTCACGGTCTTGGGATCGACGCCGGCGCTACCGACCCCGAAGTAACACTGGTCACCGCGGATTCCAGGTGCGTTGTTCATGGCGCTCTGTTCGTTGCTGTTACGGGGTTCAGGACCGACGGCCATCTGCACATCTCCGAGGCCCTTTCCGCAGGCGCGGCCGCCGTGATCACCGAGACTCAGGTCGACAACTCCTCCCGGGGTGTCCTCTTGAACCCTGCGGGCAACAACAGAACGCTCCTGTCACTGCTTGCGGCACGCTTCTACCGTGAACCCTGGGCTTTCCTGACAACAGCGGGGATCACGGGAACCAACGGCAAAACGAGTACGGCCCACATGCTTGCGTGGATACTGCGCTCAGCGGGGCTTCCAACAGGGGTTCTGGGCACGGTTGGACACACCGTTGCCGGAAGCTTCGTGCCCGCGGATGTGACCACCCCTGACGCTCTGGAGACAGCCCGTCTCATGAGGACCATGGTCGATCAGGGAGACCGCGCCTGTGTAATGGAAGTATCGAGCCACGCCCTCTCTCTGGCCAGAGTGGATCATGTCAGGTTCGATACGGCCGTGTTCACGAATATCAGCCAGGACCACCTGGATTTTCACGTAACAATGGACCAATACCTTAAGGCGAAACTTCATCTGCTCGACCTTCTCAAACCGGGCGGCACCCCGGTGCTGGGCAGCACCTCACGGGAGTGGGCTGGAATTCCGGGCGCCCTCTCCTTCGGAAGCCTTCCCACAGACGATTTCATGGTGAGTCACGCCTCGACGGGGATCGACGGTTCACGCTTCACTCTGGGCACCCCCGAGGGCATGTTCCAAGTCGCTCTCAGGGCTCCGGGAACCTTCAGCATCATGAATGCCGCCGGCTCCATAGCAGCCGCTTCCGTTCTCGGCATTCCGGTTGAAAAGTCTGTCGCTTCTCTCGCCACTTTTTCAGGTGTTCCGGGAAGGATGGAGAGGGTCGAGGGTGCTGACGGCTTTCTTGTGGCGGTTGATTACGCCCATACACCTGACGCCCTGGAGAGGGTTCTCACACAGGGGAGGGACCTGGCGCAAGGCAGGCTGATCTCCGTGTTCGGCTGTGGAGGTGACCGCGACCCCGGCAAGAGACCCCTGATGGGCGCCATATCCCGCAAGCTCGCGGCGGTTACCGTAGTCACCAGCGACAACCCCAGGACCGAAGACCCCATGGAGATCATCCGCGGGATACTCTCGGGAACAGGCGACATGGAAAACGTCATCGTTGAACCGGACCGCCGCAAGGCGATAAAGCTTGCGGTCTCAATCGCAAGCCCCGGCGACGTGGTGATCATCGCGGGTAAGGGCCACGAAGACTACCAGATCCTGGGCACCCGCAAAATCCACTTCGATGACCGCGAGGAAGCGATGAACGCGTTGAGGGAACTATCGTGATGCGCCTTGATTCGCTGGCGGCGTGCCTCGGTGTTACGGGTAACACCGGCTACACCTTTGACAGGGCTTTCATCGATTCCCGCAACGCCGGCCCCCAAAGCCTTTTTTTCGCTCTGCCCGGCAGCAGGACCCACGGCCACGATTTCGTTCAGGACGCCCTTTCCCTCGGAGCTGCCGCGGTTGTCTCCCGCAAGGGGTTCCCGGGACCGGTCCTTGTGGTCCCCGACACCACAGAAGCGCTTTTTCATGCCGGGGTCTGGGCAAGATCTCAATTCTCGTGCCCGGTGGCTGCCATTACCGGAAGCAGCGGCAAAACAACCACCAGAGAGCTGCTGATGCTCGCCCTTGGATCAGTCATGAGCGTAGACGGCACAAGGGGGAACCT
Source organism: Candidatus Fermentibacteraceae bacterium (assembly GCA_046485185.1). Taxonomy (GTDB): domain Bacteria; phylum Fermentibacterota; class Fermentibacteria; order Fermentibacterales; family JCC-6; genus UBA6080. The sequence goes on along the minus strand of JAWOHL010000033.1, from coordinate 12,556 downwards.
GAACAACAGGCTCGGTCTTCCCCTCTCGCTCCTGAACGCCTCAAAAGATGCCTCCGCGCTGGTGCTTGAACTGGGAATGAACCATGCGGGCGAGCTTCTGAGCCTGGGCGCCGCGGCCGCGCCGGATATCTCGGTCGTCACCAATGTGGGCACGGCACACATGGAGTTTTTCGGCTCAAGGGACGGGATCGCCCACGCCAAGGCTGAACTCCTCAGAACGACAAGAACGGGAGGGACTGCCGTGATACCCGTCGGCGAGCCGATCCTTCGAGATGCCGCGAAGGAAAGGAACCTCAGGGTGGTTACCACCGGCCCCGGCGGTGACGCCTGGGTGGAGGACGGTGTTCTCATGCCCTGGAGGATCATGCCCGGGCTTTCGGTCCCCGGAGGGCACAATCTCGAGAACGCGCTTTCGGCCACGCTGGCGGCGGAGCTTCTGGGCGTCGATCCCGAAACCGCCGTGAAAGCCATGGAGGGCTACCTTGGGATGCCCGGCCGCGGAAGGGTTCTTCAGAGGTGTGGATTTACGGTTTACGATGAGAGCTACAACGCCAACCCCGATTCGACTATGGCCTGTCTCGACCTGCTGGCCGGTTCGAGAGAAAAGGGGATCGCCGTTCTGGGAGACATGCTGGAACTGGGGGGCCTGTCTGCCGAAGCTCACAGGCTTGTTCTCGAAAGGGCTCTGGAAATGGGTCTTCGCCTCGTTGTTCTCGTGGGGTCCGCGTTTGAAGAGGTGTGGCGCGGTGACAAGGGTGTGTCCTGGGTCCCCGATGCCGGGTCGGCCCTCGAGCTGCTCAAGGCGTCCGTACGGGAAGGCGATCGGGTGCTTGTGAAGGGAAGCCATTCACTCGGGCTCGATTCAGTGGTCCGCGGGATCACCGGAGAGGGGTGCTGATGCTTTACTGGCTGCTCTATCCTTTGAGGGATGCCACGGGTTTCTTCAACCTTTTCGGTTATATCACCGTTCGCGCGGCCGGGGCTACAATTACCGCCCTCATCACGGGGTTTCTCGTGGCTCCGGGCATCATCCGCATGCTGACCCGCAAACAGATCGGGCAGGAAGTACGGGATGACGGCCCGAAAAGCCATCTGTCCAAACGGGGGACTCCAACCATGGGGGGCGTCATAATCCTCCTCGCCGTCTTCTTTCCGGTTCTGCTGTGGGGCCGCCTGGACAGCACCCCGCTTCTCGTGGTTCTCACAAGCACTCTCTGGATGGGTCTCATCGGCCTGCTCGACGACTATCTTAAAACCGTCAGAAAGTCATCCAAGGGGCTTGTGGGGCGGTACAAGCTTCTGGGGCAGTGCGCCCTCGGTCTCGGGGTGGGGATATGGCTCTACTACACGCCTCCCCAGCCCCAGTACGGCCTCCATGAAGCATCGGTCATTCCCGGTTTCAGAACCGTTGAGCTGGACTCGGGGGAGATCACCATCTTTTCCACCGAGACTACGGTTCCCTTCTTCAAGGACATCCGGGTGGACTTCGGGATCCTCTACCTTCTCCTTGTGACATTGGTACTGGCGGGTACAACCAACGCCGTGAACCTGACGGACGGGCTGGACGGCCTCGCTACGGGAGTCAGTCTGATCTCCGTCCTGACCTTCGGCGGCCTCGCATACTTCCTCGGGCATGCCAACTTCGCAAGCTACCTTCAGTTCTCCCACCTTCCCGGGGTGGGCGAACTCACGGTTTTCAGCGGGGCAATCGCAGGCGCCTGCCTGGCATTCCTCTGGTACAACGCGCCTCCGGCACAGATCTTCATGGGCGACACCGGTTCACTGGCCCTGGGCGGGGCCATAGGCTCCATGGCGGTCGTTACACGGAACGAGCTGCTGCTCTTCGTGGTTGGCGGAGTGTTCGTTGCGGAGACACTCAGTGTGATGATACAGGTCTGCCATTTCAGAAGAACGGGAAAGCGCTTTTTCCGCATGGCGCCGATTCATCACCACTTCGAACTCAAGGGCTGGGCTGAAAGCAAGGTCGTGGTCCGCTTCTGGATCATCGCGGCAATCCTTGGCCTTCTGGGACTCAGCACCTTCAAGATCAGATAGAAGCAGGGGTAAGCGTAATGGCGTACTGGAACCAGGGCAACGGAAGAAGGGTGGGCGTTGTGGGACTCGGCATCAGCGGCGCCGCCGCCGCCACCCTGCTTCAATCCCGGGGGTTCAGCGTGACCGGGTTCGACTCGTCCCCCACTGTGGAGAAACCCGAAGCAGTTGACCACATGGTGACCGGCCCCGGAATACCCGGGGAAGTGGAAATGCTGGACGGTCTTGTGGTGAGCCCCGGGGTCAACCCCTGGTCGGGGATCGCCAGCGAGGCAAGAAGGCTTGGCATTCCCGTGATCGGAGAGGTCGAGCTCGCTGCAGCCAATACAAACGCCGGGATTTATGCGGTGACAGGCTCCAACGGAAAAACAACCACATGTGAGTGGCTGGGGTTCGTTCTGACCCGTGCGGGTTACAACGCCGTCGTTTGCGGGAACACGGGTTACGCATTCAGCCGTGCCGTGCTCGAGAACCCCGGGTCGGAATCCTACGTGGTGGAGATATCCAGCTACCAGCTCGAGACAGTCGAGCGGTTCCGCCCCAGGGGCGCGGCGATACTCAACATCACCCCTGATCACCTGGCCAGGCACGGCTCCATGGAGGGGTACACCTCGGCAAAAGCAAGGATCTTCCTGAATCAGCACTCCGAGGACATCACGGTTCTGAACGGTGATGACCCCAACCTCACGGGACTTTTCGGAAGAAGCCGGGGAACCGAGATGGTCTTCAGCATGGAAAGACCCCAGGACCGGGGCGCGTGGATCGACGGAAGCGGCATGCTTCTTCTCCGCTGGGACGGAGAGACAATGCCGGTGATGGACTGCGGTCTGATCGGCCTTCCTGGCAGACACAACCTTCAAAACGCCCTGGCTGTGGCATGTCTGGCGTACGGAGCGGGAGTGACACCCTCCGAGATGGTTCCGGGCCTTGTGGAGTTCACCGGCGTCAGGCACCGGATCGAGACCATCTCTACAGTCGACGGGGTCACCTGGGTGAACGACTCCAAATCCACGAACCCCGACTCACTGAGAGTGGCTCTCGAGGCCGCCTCGAAGCCTGTGATCCTTCTGGCGGGGGGAAGGGCGAAAGAAACCGATTATTCAGAACTGAAACCCCTGGTCTCTTCCCGCGCCAGACTTGTGATACTCTTCGGAGAGGCTGCCCCAATGCTTGCCGAAGCGTGGCATGGCATTCCCTCCCCGATACTGGCAAGCGACCTGCCGGGCGCGGTGAGCGCCGCGTGCGAAAGGGCCGTTACCGGCGACACAGTACTGCTCTCGCCGGGTTGTGCCAGCTTCGACCAGTACCGCAACTTCGAAGAGCGCGGTGATCATTTCAGGAAGCTCGTGGAGGAGTTGAAGTGAGCGCGCTGACCCGCTACAGGAGCTTTCTTCTCTGGATCACCGGGATAATGCTTGTTCTCGGGATCCTGGCGGTCTGGACCGCAAGCTCCTTCGCCTCCATGAGGTTCAGCCCCACCGGAGACAGCCTTTTCTTCCTCAAGGGTCATCTGGTGAGGATGTTTGCGGGGCTGGCCGTCGGATTCGTGGCCTGGAAGATGAAACCCGCAGCGGTGCAGGTCATCGCCGTTCCCGCCTACCTCGTCTCGCTGGGTCTTTTATCACTGACACTGATCATGTCCGGAAGCAGCATCGCGCCGGTGATCAACGGCAGCAGCCGGTGGCTTTTTCTCGGCCCGGTGAGGCTTCTGCCCTCGGAGCTCATGCGCTTCGCCTTTGTTCTTCTCGCGTCGTTCATGGTTTCCCGCGGCAAGTGGGACGCAAGAAAACCCGCGGACATGGCGGTCATGATAGCCAGTGCCCTGTTGCCAATGATCATGATGCTGCTGCAGCCAGACTTTTCCGGCGCGGCCTTCATGGGTGCGGTTCTCATGGTGATGCTTCTTCTTTCGGGAGCCAGGTTCAGGCACATGGCGCTGCTGGGATTCGCGGCCCTGCTTCTTGCCACCGCGTCTGTTGTGACGTCTCCTTACAGGCTCTCGAGGATTACGTCCGGGATGAACGACTCGGAGTTGTCCGGCGGCAGCTATCAACCCCATCAGGCATGCATCGCGCTGGGCAGCGGCGGTCTTCTGGGGCGCGGGCTGGGAAGGGGCAGGCAGCAGCGTGGTTTCCTGCCCGAAGCGTTCAGCGACTACATACTGGCGGTGATTGGTGAGGAGGCAGGCTTCGTGGGGACCCTTCTGGTCCTGACGGGGTTGATGGCGATCTGCGCCGCCGGCTGGAGGATCGCCGCGGGAGCCGACACCCCGTTCTGCTCCATGACCTCCGGAGGCTTCACATCCATCGTCGCGATGGGGATCCTGATACATGCGGGTGTGGTGACAAAGATCCTTCCTCCAACAGGAATTCCACTTCCTCTGATGAGCTGGGGCGGAACAAGCATAGTCATGACGATGGCCGCGCTGGGGTTCCTCGCCGGAACCGCGGGAAGGGCGGAAGCATGAAAAAAGTGCTCATCGCCGGCGGTGGAACGGGCGGGCACATCGCACCGGCACTGGCCGTGGGAAAGAGGATTTCGGGCGAAGGGTGGGCCGAAGTTTTCTACGCCCGGACCGAAAGACCTGTGGATGCCGCAATGTACGCCGCCGAGGGAGATCGCGCGCACACTCTCCGAAGCCCCAGGATAGACAGGGGAGCCAGGATCCTGCTTCCCTTCACGGGAACCCTTGCCCTGTTCAGGGCGGTGGGCCTTCTGAGAAGGCTCAAGATCGAAGCTGTGCTCGGAACCGGTGGTTACGCGTCGTTCTACTGCGTTGCCGCCGCCTGGTTGTGCGGTATTCCATGTGCCGTGCTGGATACCAACGCGATTCCCGGCCGCAGCAACAGGCTTGTGTCAAGGTTCGCCAAACTGGCCTTCGCCGCTTTTCCCGGCCAGGAGGACCTGTTCCACTGCGCCGTGAAAACAGCGGGTATCCCCGTTCAGACCAGGAAGCGCCCGAAGGGTGCAAGGCCACGGCTTGGATTGTCCGATGACCACCAGGTCGTCCTCTTCCTTGGGGGAAGCCAGGGCGCAAGAGCGGTGAACGACCTGGCCATGGCGTGTCCCCCCACGGTCAATGTGCTTCTGCAGTGCGGCGAGTCCGATGAACAGAGGGTAAAGGGTATCGTGGCGGACCGTGGGAACTTTCTCGTCGCGGGCTTTCTCGCAGACCTTTCGGACTGGTACGCAGCGGCGGACATTGCCGTTGCCCGGGCTGGCGCCCAGACCCTTGCGGAGCTCTCGGAGTTCGGCGTTCCGACGGTGTTCATCCCTTACCCCCACGCTGCGGATGATCACCAGGCCGCAAACGCAATGATGGCTGTAAGGGCCGGCGCCGCCCTCATGAAAAGGCAGGAAACGCTTGAACCGGAAGCATTCTGGAGCGAGTTGAAAGTGCTTCTGGAAAACAGGGGATCACTTGAAGGCATGGCTCAGGCAATGAGCGGGCTGCTTCCGAAAAACGCCGCTCAGGTAGTCTCGGAAGAGCTCAGGAGGCTGTGCGGGTGAAGAAAAGGGTTCACCTCATTGGCATCCGGGGAGCGGGAATGAGCGCCCTGGCGGGCTGGTACGCCTCGCTGGGCTGGGAGGTCACGGGTTGTGACCGCGATCCCGGTGTTGACGGCGGTCCGGCCGGGGCAAGAGTGTTCCAGGGTCATTCCACTTGCCACCTCGACGGTCAGGACGCGGTCGTTTTCTCCGCCGCCATACCCGAATCTTCACAGGAGCTCATGGAGGCAAGGCGCAGGGGCATCACCCTGCTCCGGAGAAGTGAGGCCCTGGCGGAGCTTTCCAGGGAATGCACAACGCTTGCGGTGTCCGGCGCTCACGGAAAAACATCCACGACTTCCATGACGGGATGGATCCTTCAGGAGACCGGGTTGAACCCGACCGTGTTCCTCGGCGGCGGGATGACCGCGTGGAACGGCAACTTCCGCCCCGGTGGCCGCCTGGCGGTGGTGGAAGCCGACGAGTACGACAGGGCGTTCCTGCGTCTCAGCGCGTCCCATGCAGCAGTGACGACATTCGACCTCGAGCATCTTGAGTGCTACGGTTCACCAGAAGCCCTCGAGTGGGCGTTTGAAGTGTTTCTGGAACTCACTCTTCCGGGCGGCACGGTGGCGGTCCCCGTTGAAAAACCTTCCCTCGCCCGTTACGCGGAAAGGGTTGGCCGTCGTGTCGTCACGTGCGGTCCCGGAGGTGAATACGACTTTGTACCCATTTCGCCCGAGGGATGGGGAATGAAATACGAGTACAGAGGCGTATCGGGATCTTTACCCGCCCCCGGGATCCACAACCTCAGAAACGCCGCCACCGCCGTGGCCCTTTCACATGCCGCCGGGGTCCTGCCGGGGGATGCGGTGAAAGCTCTCTCCTCCTGGCCGGGCGTGCAGAGGCGCCTGGAACGGCTTGGTGAGCGCGGGCAGACCGTCTTCCTTTCCGACTACGCCCATCACCCCACAGAAATGGCGGCGTCGCTCTCTGCGGTGACCGGGGCCGTGAGGGGTCCCGTGGACGTGGTTTTCCAGCCCCACCTCTTCAGCCGCACGGCGATGCTTCACAAAGAGATGGCCATGGCACTCGCCTCAGCCCGGAAAGTGTGGGTTCTTCCAGTTTACCCGTCCAGGGAGAATCCCATGCCCGGTGTGACATCCGACCTGATCATCGCCTCGTCCGGTGGACATTTCAAGCAGATCTTCGAGGAGCGGATCCCGGAATTGATAAAGGCCGCAGATGCCTCAGCGCTGGTCTTCATGGGCGCCGGCAGCGTGGATGGCATGGCACGAAAGGCATTTGGAGGACTTTTATGAAAACAAGGGCGCTGGGTGTCTCCATCGTTTCGGTCCTGGTTCTGGCAGCGGTGCTTGCCTTCAGGTGGGCGGAGCGGGACGGATGCTTCGACCTTGAAACGGTTTTCGTCACGGGTCTGGGTTGCTGCGACACGACAGCCGTCGCTCAAGTGATCCAGGATGCCTTCGGAGCGGCCCTTCACACCATAGATACCGATTCCCTGGCGCGTGAACTCTGCTCGGTTCCCGGTGTGAGCGCGGCCTCGGTCACATTGATCTGGCCATCCTCGGCCCACCTGGAGATCACGCTGGAGAACGCAGCCGCGGTGCTTGAAACCCCATCCGGCAGGATTCCGGTGAACCGGTTCTGTCGAAGGCTTCCAGATGCATGGATGTCCGGCGACCTTCCCGTTATCCGCTTTTCGGTTGATCCGGACACCTCCCTTCTGGTCTCCGCCGTGCAGTTCACGGACTGGCTTGGGGAACAGAGGGAGAACACCGTGGTGATCCTGGATTCCACGGGAGTGAACGTGATGGAAAACGATCTGATGATACTCCTCGGCTCCGAGAGGCTCGAGGAGAGATGGGTTTCGTGGGGGCTTGTGAGCCCCATGGCAACCGGGGCCGACCAGGTTGACCTCAGGTTCAGGGGCCAGGCGGTTTTCAGGAGGAATTCATGAGCGCTGAGTACCATGCCGGGCTGGACATAGGGGCATCCGCGGTGAAGTGCGTGGTTGCCGTGGCAGGCGAGAACGGCCAGCCGGTTTTTTCGGGGCTCGGGGCTTCCGAGTGCAGGAACAGCGTTAGGGACGGAATACTCGTTGATATGGATGGTGCGGCTGCTGCTGCCGCGCGGGCACTGGAGGAAGCCGAGGAACTCTGCGGCTTCCGTATCGAGAAGGTCCAGCTCGGTGTGGGAGGCGCCCATGTGAGGGGTCTCATGGGAACGGGAACCATCGGCACCGGGACCATTGACGAGCCCGGTGTGATCACGGAGAAGGACGTGGCGGCGGCACTCGATGCCGCGGGCAGCATCGACCTGCCCCCGGGTTCCATGGCGCTTGAAAGGATTACGCGTGATTTCGCGTTCGACCGTTTTACGGGGCTTTCAAAACCACCCATAGGTCTCCAGGCGTCATCGGTCACCGCAAGGGTGTTCACGGTCTATTCGGACAGGGTACCCGTGGAAAACCTCATCGCCATGGTGGAGCGGACCGGCAGGAAGGTCGAGGCCCTTGTTCCCTCGGGCCTGGCCGCGGGGGCGTCGGTTCTCAGCGCCGACGAGATGGACCTTGGCGTGGTTCTCGTGGACATCGGAAGCTCAATGACGAACCTTGTTGTTTACCGTGACGGCGGCCCAATGCACCTGGCTGCGTTTTCAATGGCGTCCGACCACATAACCAGGGACCTGCAGCGCCTGCGGCTCTCGTGGGTTCAGGCCGAGCGCCTGAAGGTGGAGAAGGCGGCGGCGAACGACCGGATGAGCAGCCCCAACCTGGTGATGAACGTACCTCGCGTTGGGGACAGGGGAACCCTTCAGATATCACATCCGCTGGTTACACAGGTGGTCTCCCAGAGGATCGAGGCTATCTGCGAAGGCATATCGCAGGAGATAAGAAGGTGCGGCCTGGAACCGGGAGACCTTCCCGCAGGGCTCATCATCACAGGTGGCGGTTCAAGGACCAGGGGGCTTCTTGAAACTGCGACGGCGGTCACGGGACTTCCCGTTGAAACAGGCTTTCCCAGGGCTGACGAAGTGCCCACCGAGATACTAAGAACCCCTGAGTTCGCTGTTGCCGCAGGGCTTTCCGTACTGGGGTGCGGGCGCGGCAGGAGGCACGGCAGGGGAATGGCCTCAGGGCCCAAAAAAGGAATGCTTCGAAGGGTTAGAAACTTTTTTGACACACTGAAATAGCAGGGAGGGTGCAATGCCGGCTGTATACGATCTGATGGAGCTCGGGGAGGATTCCGGCGGAAGGATCAGTCTGAAGGTGGTGGGGATAGGCGGCTGCGGCTGCAACGCCATCACAAGGATGGTCCAGAGGAAGATCCGGGGGGTTCAGTACCTTGCAGTCAACACCGATGTGCAGGACTTCGAGAACTGCCTGTATGACGAAAAGCTGATCATCGGTGGCCGGGTGACCCGGGGACGCGGCACCGGTGGCAGCAGCGAACTCGGCAGGCAGGCTGCCGAAGAGAACCTGACCGACATCGAAGACATGCTCAAAGGGTGCGACATGGTCTTCATCGCCGCGGGCATGGGCGGGGGAACCGGAACCGGAGCCGCACCTGTGATTGCCCAGGTGGCGAGGGAGCAGGGTGCCATAACTGTGGGAGTGGTCTCGAGACCCTTTGAACACGAGGGCGTTCTGAAGCAGCAGAGGGCTGAAGAGGGCATACAGAGCCTCCGCAAGGTTCTCGACAGTCTCATCATCATCCCCAACGACCGCCTTCTCACCGTCGTCGACGAGGACGCCACCCTCGAGGACGCCCTGGCGCTTGCCAACGATGTCCTTGCCAACGCGGTGGAGGGGATCAACCGCATCATCTCCGTGCCCGGCACGATCAACCTCGACTTCGAGGATGTCCGCAGGGTGATCACCAGCGGCGGGGGAGCCATGATGGGCACCGGGGTTGCCACGGGACCCAACAGGGCCGAGGAAGCCGCCCGTCAGGCAATCTCGAACCCGCTTCTCGACAGCATCTCCATCGAGGGCGCCAGGGCGGTCCTGGTGAACGTCCACTCCTCGAGGGACGTGAAGTTCCGTGAGGCCATGATTGCCCAGAAAACCATCTCGGACGTGGTGGGTCGAACGGCCCAGGTCTTCATCGGCCACAGCTACGGAGACGACGTGGACGCTGAGATAAAGGTCACTGTTATTGCCACCGGCTTTGGCGACCGGATCGAGAACGATCCGATCGAGATGGACCTTCCGGCCAGGGTCGCCCGGGGTCCCTTCGAGGGCGGAAGAAGAGGCACCGAACATATTCCTTTCCCCGTTGTCGCCCACGGTTCGGGGAATGTGAACACGAGGGATGCGAATCTGCCCTGCTTTTTGCAGAGAGATTTTGATTAGACGTAATAAAGCGGCAATATTTTGAACAACACCTTGCCGTGTATATATTCCTCTCCCGAATTGTTTTTCTGAGAAGAGGAAGCCACTGGATGAGCAGAAAATCCGCCGGTGACCGGTACGAAGAGCGGAGGAAATCCCTCCTCTCCACCGAGAAGAGCCTCGCCCTGGGTAATTCCAGGGGTATGTTCGAAACCGTGTTCGCTTTTCCCCGGCCGTACAACCAGGCAATGGCACATCTCGCTTTCCACAGGATCCACAATCAGCTGTCCAACTGGTCCGACACCGTGTGCTCCCGCGCCTTTCTTCCCGAGCGGGACGAGTACAACTGGCGCAAGCGGGCTTCCGCCCCGGCGGTAACCGTAGACTCGGGCCAGCCCATCTCGCATTGCGACCTCCTCCTTTTCATAATCCCCGGCGAAACCGATTACCTGCCCGCCCTCGAGATGATGGAGATGTCGGGAATCACGCTAAGGGCCTCCCAGAGACGTGAGAAGTGGCCCCTGATATTCGCCACCGGCCTCGGGGTGACGGCCAACCCCATGCCCCTGATGCCTTTCTTCGACGCCTTCCTGATCGGCGAAAGCGAACCCATACTGGGCCCGGTTCTCGACACGATCAAAAGCATGGGAAGGAACGCCGCCTCGAAAGACGCCATACTCCAGCAGGTTGCAGATCTTCCGGGTATGCTCGTTCCCCGGATCCACGGCGTCTCCCCCAGGTTCGGGATAATGCGCCAGTGGGCAAGCACGGAGAGCGTCGGGGCGCTAACCGGAACCATCTCCGCCAAGTCGGTCATCCCTGACACCTGGATCGTTGAGATCGCCAGGGGCTGCCCCTTCAACTGCAGGTTCTGCATGCCCGGGTATCTCTACCTTCCTTACCGCGAGCAGCATCTCGAAGAGCTGGAAGAGACCATTCGGAGCATCCCCAAAGGTGAACAGGTCGTGTTCGCTGCCTGCACGCCATCGGGACACTATCAGATCGACGAGATAACGGCATTCGCCCAGGGGTGCGGTCTTGTGGCTCATGCAAGCTCACATCGCCGTGATACTCCTGAAATGGTGGAGGAGATCCCTTCAACCTACGATGTTGAAACCCTGCTCATGGCCCCGGAGACCGGCTCGGACAGCCTTCGCAAGGTACTGGGCAAGGGCCGCACAAATAACGATTACGCGCACCTTCTGAAAAATCTCGACCCAAGGGTCAAAAGGATCAGGATAAACTTCCAGATAGGTCTTCCTTTCGAAACCGACGCCGATCGGGAAGAGAACACCAGGTTCGTTGAGATGGTGCAGGGGCATACCACACTGCCAATAACCCTTCGAATGGACCCTTTCATTCCCCGCCCCTGGACTGCTTTCCAGTGGTCACCCATGCAGAACCCCGCCCGTCTCAGGGTGCTTATCGAGAATTTCCAGCGAAGCGTTTCGAAGCTCGGCATCACTGAGATCAAGGGAGTTTCACCCCGCGACGCGCACATATACGCGCTCATCTCCCGTGGCGACAGAAAAGTCGCCGCCGCCCTCGAGACCAAACTCACCGATGTGGGCTGGAACACTGCCTTCGAGAAGGCAGGGGTCGACATGAACTGGGTTTTCGAACACATCGAGGTGGGGAGCCAGTTCGGCTGGGATTTCCTGAACATGGGGTTCGGCTACACAAGACTTGCCCGCGAGTTCCAGGCCGCCGCCGCCCTCGACGAAGAAAGAAAGTAATCCAGAAGCAGTAAAAGCAAGCGCGCCCTGACCGGTAACAACCGGAAGGGAACGCGCTTTGCAGGAAAAGGGAATGGTGGCGCCTTTCGGCGCCCCCGAGCCCTAAGCCCTCTTGACCCTACCGCTCTTGATGCAGGTCGTGCAGGCCTTGATCCGCGTCGCGACGCCGTTGATCAGGATCCTGGCGGACTGAAGGTTGGGCTTCCAGATGTGCTTGGTGTGCTTGGTGGAATGGCTGACCCTGTATCCCACCGAGGGCTTCTTTCCGCATATATCACATTTCCAGGACATTGCAGTCTCCTTGTTGGTCTACGCAAATGAAGGCAACATATACTTCATCCACCGGGAAAAATCAAGCGCACCTTGACGAAATCGTCTTTCGGGGCAAGGTTACGGTCGTACAGTGGGGGCGACAGGTCTCGACGGGTACGGATGCGGTTTTGCGGGAGCATGCCGAGGTTCCGCCGGCCTCGTTAAAAAGGCGGGAACAAACAACTGCCGCGTAAGCGACAACCCGTCACCCTCTAGTTAGGGTGGCCGTCCTCTCAACCTTCGCCTTCGAGGTTGTACAGGGCGACGCAATGAAGGCTGGCTTCCATCCCCCCACCTTCCGGGGTGAAGAGGCGAGAACAATGGAGGGTATGTCCGGAGAGCGCCGTCCGTTGCCCACCTCCGGCCAAGAACGAGTACGGACTAAGCATGTAGCGCCTTCTCAACCCCCGTGCGCGGACGCGGGTTCGAATCCCGCCGCCTCCACCAGTCTACCACAGGGCTTATGTTGTTGGTAGACATGGGTATATCATCCTCGCTTTCGCTGTCTTCGTCATCGGAGTGCACGCATTTAGCACGCTTGCCGTGTACACGAATAGTGCTGCCGATCTTGTCCACGAGTGACGACAACCTTTCGTTTCGTGTTTTGGCA